>NZ_JAGPYQ010000001.1:4820279-5121546 GCF_018070025.1 Streptomyces liliiviolaceus | reverse complement strand
TGAGCTGGACCCCGACCGAAGACCTGCCGCCCGGCACCACCGATCCGCGGCCGGTCGCCGACGCGCTGCGCCTCGGCGGGGTGCTGGTGCTCAGCGGGGCGGGCATCTCCACGGAATCCGGCATCCCCGACTACCGGGGCGAGGGCGGGAGCCTGAGCCGGCACACCCCGATGACCTACCAGGACTTCGTCGGCGGTGCGCAGGCGCGGCGCCGGTACTGGGCGCGCAGCCACCTCGGCTGGCGTACCTTCGGCCGGGCCCGCCCCAACGCGGGACACCGGGCCGTCGCCGCCTTCGCGCGGCACGGCCTGCTCACGGGCGTGATCACGCAGAACGTCGACGGCCTGCACCAGGCCGCGGGCACCGAGGGTGTCGTGGAGCTGCACGGAAGTCTGGACCGGGTCGTCTGCCTGTCCTGCGGCACCTTCAGCCCGCGCCGCGAACTGGCCCGCAGACTGGAGGAGGCGAACGCGGGCTTCGAACCGGTGGCCGCGGCGATCAACCCCGACGGTGACGCCGACCTCACCGACGACCAGGTCGGGGACTTCCAGGTGGTGCCCTGCACGCTCTGCGGCGGCATCCTCAAGCCGGACGTGGTGTTCTTCGGCGAATCCGTGCCCGTCCCCCGGGTCGAGCAGTGCCGCGAACTGGTCCGTGCGGCGACCTCCCTGCTGATCCTCGGCTCCTCGCTGACGGTGATGTCCGGGCTCCGCTTCGTCCGCCAGGCGGCCCAGGACGGGAAGCCGGTGCTGATCGTGAACCGGGACGCGACCCGCGGTGACGTCCACGCCGTCACCCGGATCGCACTCCCGCTGGGGCCGACGCTGACCGGCGTGGCCGACGGGCTGGGCATCCCGGTGGAGGACGGGACGGCGGCCGGGATCGGACAGTGACCGCGTGGCGACGGCACACCTCGCGGTGAACCGTGTCCCCGCAGGTACGGGGACACGGGACCGGGCTCAGCCCTCGTTCGCCAGGGCGAGGATCTCGGCGGCCAGTTCGATCGAGTCCTCGACCGTGTCGGCCGTGTAGAGCGAGTCGATCATGAAGTGGTCGATGCCGGTGCGCTCGTGCACGGACTTGACGGTGTCGACGACGACGGAGGTCGGAGTACCGGAGTCGATGTTGACGCGCAGGACCGCGTCGATGCCCGCCGCGTCGCGGCCTGCCTCCTGGGCCAGGCTGTCGATGAGGGCGCGCTGCGCGACGAGCCCGTCGATGTCGACGTAGCTCGGCACCACGCACAGCGGCAGCCAGCCGTCACCCCGCAGGGCGACCCTGCGCAGGGCACGCTCGGACATCGCTCCCAGGTAGATGGGCGGACGCGGGCTCTGGTGGGGCTTGAGCGGGGCGTGGTGCAGGGGCACGGTGAGCTGGGTGCCCTTGTACTCGGCCGGGTCGGCGGTCCATATGGTGTCGAGGACGTCGAGCAGCTCCTCCATCCGCGCGCCGCGCCGGTGGAAGTCCAGGCCGGCCGCCTCGTACTCCTCGGGGGACCAGCCGATACCGAACCCGGGCAGCAGACGCCCTTCGCTCACCAGGTCGAGAGTGGTCAGGGAGCGGGCGAGCTGGACCGGCGGGTACAGCGGCGCGATCAGTACGTGCATACCCAGCTGAACGCGCTCGGTGACGCTCGCCGCCGCCCCCAGCAGGACGAACGGGTCGGCGGCCGGGTTGAGTTCGGCCGGGATCGTGTCGCCCTGACCGCCGTAGCCGATCTTCGGGGACACCGCGGCCAGGTTGCGGTCACCGACCCACAGGCTCGCGGCACCGGCCTGTTCGACCTCACGGGCGAACTGGGCGATGCGGGATATGCCGAAAGCCTGCTTGTGGAACTGCGGGAGCGCGAAGCCGATCTTCATGTTCTGTCTTTCCTTGCTGAGACACGGCCGGGCGGCCCATCGGACGCCCGATACGGTCGGGCGTCCGGCTCATGCCCACCGAACACCCGTCGCCAAGTCGGCGCACTCACAAGGTAGTTGTACGAACAACCATCGATGAGGAAGGCGCGCCGTGGCAACTCGGCTTCGCCGCTCGTCAGTCGGTGGTGAGGTGGGCCGTGTAGAAAGCGGTGAGCCTGTCGATGGCGGGGTCGATGTACTCCTTCTTGTCGTAGAGGTCGACGTGGCTCGCGCCCTTGATCCAGTGGATCTCCTTGGGGCCGGTGGCGCGCTGGTGTGCCTCGACGGCCATCCACGCGGTGACGGCACGTTCGCCGATGATCTGGAGGATGGGGCGTGGGCCGATCAGCGGCACGGCGAAGAACGCGTCGTGGAGGGCCATCCTGTCGACGCTCTCCCAGGCGAGGGTCTTCGCGGAGCGCTCGTGCATGCCCCGCGGGGTGCGGTAGTACTCGAAGCCCTCGACGCCGTGCTCGCCGCCGAGCGCGCGGGCCTGCTCGGCCGTCTCCGGGAACATGGTCATCACGCCGGGGTCCTCACCGCGGGCCGCGGTGCTGCGCGCCGCCGCCGCGGCGTCCAGCAGGGACTGGAAGACGGCCGGATCCTGGGTGCCGTCGGCGCCCAGACGGAACTGGCGGGCCGGCTCGGCCGTGGAGACCGTGGCCACGGCCCTGACGCGGTGGTCACCGCCGGTGGCGGCCAGCGAGTAGCTGCCGGAGGCGCAGATGCCCAGCAGCCCGATGCGATCGGCGTCGACGTCGGCACGGGTGGTGAGGTACGAGACGGCGGCCTTGAAGTCCTCCACCCGCTGGGCGGGGTCCTCCAGACCACGGGGCAGACCGCCGGACTCGCCCTGGTGGGCGGCGTCGAAGGCCAGGGCGACGAACCCGCGCTCGGCCATCCGCCGCGCGTACGTGCCGGAGGTCTGCTCCTTCACGCCGGTACCGGGATGACCGACCACGAGCGCCGGCCGCGGACCCGACGCGGACGTGTCGGGGGTGTAGAGGTGGGCGGCGAGCGGGATGCCGGCGCTGTCGAAGCTGACGGTGGTCCTGGCCATGGGTGACTCCCTGGGACGGCGATGACGTGTCGTGGCGCACCGGCACGACGGACTCGGGTCCGCCTCCTGCCGGGTGCACGTCCACGTTCCGTCGTTCTCCGTGCGAGCGGGAGAGCCAGGTTTCTGCCTGGGAAAGAACGTGCCCCCTCAACCCACGTGCCGTGGTGGTCGCGGCACAGGGACACTGGGGAGCATGACTTCGGACTCTGACTCCCGGGCGCTGGGCGCCTTCCTCAAGGCCCGCCGGGCCCAGCTGACACCGGGGGAGTGCGGCCTTCCGGAGACGGACTCCGCCCGCAAGGTCGCCGGGCTGCGCCGCGAGGAGGCCGCCCAGCTCGCCGCCATCAGCGTGGACTACTACACGCGGCTGGAGCAGGGCCGCGTCCGGGCGTCCGTACCCGTGCTGACGACCCTGGCCCGCGCCCTGCGTCTCGACGAGGACCAGCAGAAGTACCTCTACGACCTCGCGGGCCGCGCCGACGCCCACCCGCCCCGCCGCCGACCCGCCCAACGTCTGCGTCCGGCCATGCGGCGGCTGCTCGACCAGCTCTCCGAAACCCCCGCGCTCGTCCTGGGCGAACGCCTGGACATCCTGGCCTGGAACCCCGCCGCCACCGCCCTCTACACGGACTTCGCAGCCCTCCCCGCGAACCGGCGCAACTACCTGCGGCTGCTGTTCACCCACCCGGTGGTCCGGCGACTGCACCAGGACTGGGCCCACGACGCCCGGGACGCCGTCGCCGCACTGCGCATGGAGGCCGCGGGCCACCCCGACGATCCCGACCTCGCCCGACTCGTCGGCGAACTGTCCCTCCAGGACGCCGACTTCCGCACATGGTGGGCCGAACACCGCGTCAACAGCGCCAGTTACGGCACGAAGCACTACCGCCACCATCTGGTGGGCGACCTCACCCTGGACTGCGACACCTGGACCAGCCCCGACGGCTCGGGACAGCGCCTGATGATCCTGACCGCCGAGACCGGCAGTCCCTCGTACGACGCCCTGCGCATCCTCACGTCATGGACGACCCGGCAGCCGGGCACCGACCGGACACAGGATCCGACGCGATGACCACCACCGGGACACCCGACCTCGACCCGGGTCAGGTGTCGCCGGATTCGCGCGCGTCCCCGTCAGGGTCGGTCGTCCTGCGACGTGGGTTTCTTCGGCTCTTCGCGGGCGGCGGGCCGCTCCGGCTCGGCCTCCTCGTCGGCCAGGTCGGCCGGGTCCGTAGGACCGCTGTCCCAGGCGACGGGTGGTGTGGGTGCCGGGACCGTCTGCGGCTCGTCGGAACCGGGACGGACGCTCGGCTGGGATCCGGGCGCGTGGTGCGTGTGCGTGTCGTCATCATCATGCTTTGTCATGGATCCCATGTTCCCGCTGTTCCCGGCCGGATGCCTGCGGGCCGGGTGGACGAGGGCCCCGTGAGGACATGGTCATGGGCGTCTCAGCCGTCCGATGCCGCCGGTCGCGTGCGGTGGATCGTCAGGTCGCCGTTCAGGACCGCGTTCACGGTTCCGCGGTCGTGCGCACGGTTCTCCTGACGGTTCATGGCGGCGGAGGCGGTCCTGGGCGGGGGCATCTCGGCGATCGCGGACCGCAGGTCGCCGACGGCGTCCGGATGGTCCTCCAGCAGGTCCTGGAGGCGCAGGCGCCAAGCGTGGCGGGCGTCGGCCAGCTCACGCTCGTTGCCGGGCAGGTCGGCGACGCGCCGCAGTTCGTCCAGACGCCGGGCCGCGGCCTCGGTACGGTCGGGATCGCCGCGGCCCAGCAACCTGGCGAAGCGCTCACGGGCGGCCTGCCAGGCGTCGGTGGAAGCAGCGTCGACCAGGGCGGCGGAGCCGGCCGCGGTGAGCATGGACAGCCATTCGGGGATCATGTGGGTGCCTTTCCTCGGTCAGGAATCCGGTCAAGAGCCCGGTCAGGAGTCCGGTCAGGGGCCGGAGCGCCGCGCGGTCCACGGACCGGAGGCGTCGTAACAGTCGGTCTCGAAAGTGCCGCGCATGGTGTCGCCGTCCACCTGTCCGGTGAACGTGATCCTCTTCTCGCTGCTCACGCTGCCGAACGTGATGCGGTCGCCGTCGAGCGTGCCGTCGAGGGACCCGTCCAGTGCGCAGGGCACTCCGGTGACCTTCAGGTCTCCGGTGAGTCGGTCCCCGTCCTGGGACAGGGTGGCCGTGAACCCTCCGGTGCCGAACCCGGTGGACCAGTCTCCCGTCCATGCACCCGTCAGAGTGACGGCCTCGGACTCGGTCTGCTCCGGCCCACCGCCGGACGGCGGCGCGGACGCGGTCACGGTCAGCCCGAAGTCCCAGTAGCGGGCGGAGGTGGGCAACCGCTCACCGGACGCCTCCGTGGTCAGGCGCACGAGTCGGCCGAGGTCGTCGATACGCGCCCGGAAGCCCACGGGGGTGTCGTCCGCGTTCGGCGTGGAGGCGGCCAGTGCGGAGGGGCCCGCTGGGCCGGTGCCTGCCGCGCTGGTGGCCGCCGCGGGTTCGGCGGAACCGGTGCTTCCGGCGCTTCCGACGGGCTCGGCTCCGGGAGCCAACGCCCCCGTGAAGGTGCAGCCCTCGCGCCGCGCCCGGATCACCGATCGGAGTTCCCGCGCAGGCGCGGCGGGGTCCACGGCGTCCATGAAGGCGCCGTCCGCCCTCACCCACCGGGCATCGGCCCCGGAGGGAGTGGCCGTACCGGTGGGCAGCACGACCCTGCCCCGGTCGATCGTGCCGCTGGTGACCGGGCCGCCGGTCAGGCCCTGCCGGAACCAGGCCGTCCGCGCGTGCGGATCCGCCGCCCCGGTGACATGGCGCCGGCCGCGCGTGACGTCGTAGCGGAAGCTCGTCAGTTCCACGCGCCGGGCGGCCTCCGCGAGGACCGCGGTGGCCTTGCGGCCCTCGGCGGCCTTGTCGCAGGACGCCCGGTCCAGGAGGGGTGGCAGGACGACGGTCACGGTGGTGGTCACGACCACCACGACCGTGACCACGCCCACCACCACGGGCATGCTGACGCCGGCGGCCCCGGCGCCGCCGATGGCCAGCGTCTTGCCGACGGCTGCGGTGGCCTTGGCGAGGACGGCGCCGGCCTTGGCGGCGAGTGTCGCGCCCGGCGCCGAGGTTCCGGCACCGGACGCGGCTGTGGACCCGGCGCTCTGCGTGGCCGCGGCGGAGGCCTGGACCGGGTCGGCGATCGGGACCCCCGCCGCCGGTCCGGTGCCGACCGCCCGTACCGCTTCGGTGGCCAGATGGTCGGCGACGGCGTGGGCGCCGCCGGCCGCCACCGTCGCCGCGGTGACCGTGATGGCGGCCGTTGTGCCGAGGCTCGTCTTCCGGGGCGGCCGTGGGGCCAGGCCGAGCACGACCTCGTAGTAGATGTTGCCGTTCTGTACGGAGTTGACGGTGCCGTGTCCGGTCGCCACGGCGACCTGGGTGGTGGTGCCGTCCGGCGAGGGGAGGAGCGACTGAACGGAATCCGCGAAGCGGCGGGCCTGTTCCGCCCGTTCGGGATCATCCGCGACGGCCCTCTCGATCATCTCCCGCCACTCCGGCAGCGAATCGGTCAGGAAGTGGGTCAGTCTGTCGCCCTCGTGCTCTGCCGCGACGGTCGCCCAGGCCTCGATCCGCTCGTTCACGTCCGGCTCGTCGTCCGGCAAGAGGCCGAGCACCCCGTTCCGGGCCTTGGCCCAGGCAGTTGTCCCGATCGCCGCGGCGAGATGCTCGGCCGCGTCCTCGGCCGGATCCGCGGACCTTCCGTAGGCGCTGTCGTCCTGCGTCCCTTCGGCCATGAAGCCGCCTCCCCCGGGTTGCCGCACGCTGCGTTGGCGCGAAGTTAGCAGCGGCGAAAGGGGGTGGGAGCGACTTGTTGGGACGCCTGTCCGACGGGTCGTGGTGCGGGAGCGCGCAGGGGGCGCTCCGCTTGGCAACCGCCCCGCGGGGCAGGGCCCGAGGGGGCGGCGGGGCCCGAGGGTTCGGGGCGGGCCCTCGAAAGTGCCCGCCCCGCCCCCTGTCCGCTGGGTCAGTTCTTGCCGAGGAGCGTGTTCATCTGATCGATCTCCGTGCTCTGCGCGGTGACGATCCGACCGGCCAGCTTCACGGCGGCAGCGGACGCGCCGTCGGCCTGCTCGGTCTTCGCCATGGCCACCGCACCCTCGTGATGCTTGATCATCATCTTCAGGAAGGCGGTGTCGAAGGCCGTACCCGAAGCGTTTTCGAGTTCGGTCATCTCCTCGGCCGTCATCATCGCGCCCGTGTCGTGCAGGGAGTGGTCCATGCCGCCCTCGGCGGGCACGTCCTCGCCCCAGGACGTGAGCCATCCGGACAGCGTCTTGATCTCCGGGGCCTGGGCCCTCTTGATGTCGGCGGCGAGCTTCTTCACCTCGGCCGACCGGGCCCGTCCCTCGGCGAGGTCGGCCATCTCCACGGCCTGGCGGTGATGGGGGATCATCCCCTGGGCGAAGGCGACGTCGGCCGCGTTGTGCTTCCCCTGCGCGGTCGTCGGCGATGCCGATGCGGAACTGGAGCCGGCGCCGGCGCCGTGACCGTTGTGCTGGGACGAGTCGGCGCTGTCGCCGTCCCCGCCACAGGCGGCCAGCACGAGCGCCGCGGCACTCGCGACGCCGACGGCGGTCGTACGACGGACAAGTGAACGCTTGCAGATCATGTGTGGTGCAACTCCTTGACGCGCGCCGGTAGGACGGCGCGCGATGTCACGGACAGTGAGAGCGAGCGCGAGGACGGCATCGGCCACAAGCCAAAGGCCGCAGGCCAAAAGCCGCAGGCCATCGGCCCGAGAACGGGCCGGGCGTGCCGATGCCGTGCGGGGCTCTATATCCGGAGAAGTTGCAGTTCGGACAGGTCGGGCGGGGCCCGGCCCTCGTGCGACCAGCCGGTGACCGCCGCCACGGGGGACTCCGCGGCGGGTACGTCAAGGATCGCGTCGGCGAGCGCAGGAGGGGTGTACGCCGCACTCGTACCGGCGGCCGCGCATGTACCGTCCGCGTGGGCGAGGTGCCCCGAGCCGCCGTCGGTGTGCGAGCAACCGGCGTCCGCGTGCGGCACGTTGTCCGCCGCCATCGCCGTCGCCATCTCGTGCCCGGCACCCGCTGCCGGAACCCCACCGGGGGCCAGCGCGTGCATCCCCAGCACACCGGCCAGCACCGCCAGAACCAGCAGCACGAACAACCGCCCGGCGGGGCGGTGGGCTGCTCGGACGGGTGCGGTCACGGGCCCATCGTAGGGGCAACGCCGGTTGGAGGTCGGCTGCCGGGCCGCCAGGACTACGCCGTGGGGAGAGCGGCGTCGACGAGGACGGCCGCGACGGCGGCGGCCGTGGCGAACGCGTCGGTGTTGAGGACGCGGCTGCGGGCCGAGGCACCGTCCAGGAGCAGCGCCAGTTGCTCGCCGAGTTGGTCGGGGTCGGTGGCGCCGGCCTCGCGGGCGGTATCGGCGAGCCGGGCGGCGAAGCCCTTCTTGTAGTCGCGGGCGTAGACGCGTGCCGGGTGCTCCGGGTCGGGGATCTCGACGGCCGCCGCGATGTACGGGCACAGGGGTGCGTGCACGTCGAACACGGCGAGGAGTCGCTCACGAGGAGTGAGGTCGGTGCGGTCGAACACCTCGGGCAGGATGTCGGGATCGAAACGGCGCAGGCATTCGGCGATCAGGTCGTCCTTGCCGGTGAAGTGCTGGTAGAGCGTGCGCTTGGACACCTCGGCCACCGCGCAGAGCTGGTCCATGCCGGTGCCCCCGATGCCCTGATCGCGGAACAGCTGTTGGGACGCACTGAGGATGCGCTCTCGTGCCCCCCTGCCGCGGCGCAGGCCTCGCGGCCCCTTCTCCAGCTCTGTCATACGCCCAGCCTAACCCACGTGGGTACCGATCGGTGTGCATAGCTTGCGCCGCTCACGGCTGTTCGCTACGGTCATCGTTAAGTACTCAGAACGGTGTACTTAATTTCGTTATGGCAGAAGACATGGAGTGCATCGTGGGAAAGCTCGATGGCAAGGTCGCGGTGATCACCGGCGCGACGAGCGGGATGGCCCTGGCGGGTGCGAAGTTGTTCGTCGAGGAAGGAGCTCACGTCTTCATCTCGGGGCGGCGGAAGGACGCGCTGGACGAAGCCGTCAAGGTGATCGGCCGCAACGTGACCGGCGTACAGGGCGATTCGGCCGACCTCGAAGATCTGGACCGGCTGTTCGAGACGGTCAAGCGGGAGAAGGGCGCGGTCGACGTGTTGTGGGCGAGTGCCGGGACGGGCGAGCAGGGCAGGCTCGGCGAGATCACCGAGGAGCAGTTCGATGCCGCCTTCTCACTGAACGCGCGCGGCACGCTGTTCACGGTCCAGAAGGCGCTGCCGCTGATCAACGACGGCGGCTCGATCCTCATGACCGGGTCGAACGCGTCGCTGCGGGGCTACCCCGACTGGAGCGTGTACGCGGCGAGCAAGGCCGTGCTGCCCGCCTACGCACGGGTGTGGGTCTCCGAGTTGAGGGACAGGCGGATCCGGGTGAACGTGCTGACCCCCGGCCAGGTCGCCACGCCGATCCTGCAAGAGGTGATGGACGAACAGCTGAAGGCGCAGTTCGAATCCGTGATCCCGCGGCGGGAGATGGGTCGCCCTGAAGAGATCGCGTCAGCCGCGTTGTTCCTCGCCTCGGACGACTCCAGCTACGTCAACGGCATGGAACTGGTCGCCGACGGCGGCACCACGGTGATCTGAGCGTGGCAAACCCCCTCTCGCGACCAACTGCCCATACCTGACAAGGGAACACGCACCATGACCACCATCAGCATCATCGGCTCGGGCAACATGGCCGCCACCATCGGCACTCGGGCGGCGAAGCACGGCCACACCGTCGAGCTCATGAGCCGCGACACCGCCAAGGCCCAGGCGCTCGCCGACCGGATCGGCCACGGAGCCACCGTCGGCACGTTCGGTGCGAGGCCGGCGGGTGACATCGTCGTCGTGGCCGTCCTGTACACCGGCGCGGTCGAAGTGGTCGCGCACTACGGCGATGCGCTGGCGGGCAAGATCCTCGTCGACATCACCAACCCGTTCAACGCCGACGTGAGCGGACTCGTGACCACCCCGGGCACCTCGGTGTCCCAGCAGCTCGCCACCGCCGCGCCCGAGGACGCACACGTGGTGAAGGCGTTCAAT
Organism: Streptomyces liliiviolaceus; assembly: GCF_018070025.1. Lineage (NCBI taxonomy): Bacteria > Bacillati > Actinomycetota > Actinomycetes > Kitasatosporales > Streptomycetaceae > Streptomyces > Streptomyces liliiviolaceus. Next base: position 5,111,432 of record NZ_JAGPYQ010000001.1, on the reverse strand, counting down.
TCGATCCTGCGCGGCGTCCTCGCCGAGGACAAGCCGGTGGACGTGTTCTTCGCCGGCGACAGTGCCGAGGCGAAGGCGCGCGTCGCGGCGTTCCTGGAGAGCTTGGACATGCGGGCCCTCGACGCAGGAGGGCTCGACATGGCTCACGCCCTTGAATGGGCAGGCCTCCTCCTGGTGGGCCTGGCACGCAACGGAGCCGGCTTCGACATAGCCCTGGGCGCCGAGGCCCTCTGACGCACGTGGTCGTGCGTACGTGGTCGCGCCGGCCCTCAGGTGGGCTGAGGTCGGATCGTCCCGTCAGGAGGGCTGGGGCCGGATCGTCAGGATCTGTTGGGCGTGCCCGACAGGACCTGCGGTGTCGTGGAGGACGGTGCTCGTGACGCCCTGTCCCGTGGGGCCGAAGACGACGGTGGTGTCCAGGCCGGTCCAGCGGCCCTCGGGGCGGCGGTGGAGGTGGATGGTCAGGTCCACGTTGGGGAACATCCAGTCGGTGGGCGGCCGGCGTACGGCGATGCCGTTGGCGGTGTCGACGAGCGCGACGTACGAGGCGAGCGGGCTGACCGGCTCGCCGGCGACCAGGTCCAGGTCGGTGGTGAGCCACACGGTCGCGCGGCCCGGCTGCGGGGGTGTGACCGGCCGGACGTCGAGGGAGGAGATGTAGCCGCCCGGCCACACCGAGGTCAGCGGCCAGGAGTCGAGCGCATCCGGCGGTGTGAGCCGGTCGCCCGCGCCGCCCGCGACGGCGGCGGTGTCGCCGGGCGCGAGGAGCCAGGCGCGGGCCTGAACGACGGGGCGGCCGGCGATGTGGACGACGGCCTCGATCAGTTCGATGGTGCGGCCCGGCCGAAGCGTCTCGATCCGGATCTCGCACTCGTCGAGGGCGAGGCGCCCGAGGATGTCGAAGCTGATCCGTGACAGGACGAGGCCGCTGTCCCGGTCGCGGGCGAGGTGGCGGTCGAGGGCGTGGACGACGAGGCCGGCGAGCGGGCTGACATGCATCTCGTCGGCGTCCCACGCCCCGCCCGCGTGCGGGGTGGGCTTGTAGCGGTGGTCGTCGATGCGTTCGAAGTAGCTGCCGGTGTTCAACGGGGCGTGTTCCTCACGGGCGGAGCGGACGGGAGAGTGGTACCCGGGCTGACGGTGTCTCAGGCGAGAACGACGCTCGTCAGCAGGACGTGGACGGCGGTGCCGCCGAGAATGCTGAGCAGGGCATTGCGGCGCCACAGGTGCAGACCGACGGTGACGGCCAGCGCCGCGAGCGGTGCCACGGTACGGGCCTCGGTCACCGAAAGGTCCGGCAGGCAGTAGACGACCAGGATGATCATGACGCCGGCCGGCATGCGCGTACTCAGGTACTGCACCGTACCGCTGGCCCGCAGCGGGGCGAGAGCCGCGAACGGCAGGGCCCGCAGCGCCCAGGTGACGGCGGCGGCGACCAGCACGGCCCCGACGGCGTACGCGGTGTCAGGCACGGTCCGGCCTCCCGGTGGTGGTCATCAGGTGACGGGCCAGGAGCACGGCGGTGAACAGGCCGAACGCGACCAGCAGCATCTGCTCCGGGAAGAGCATGCGGGCCACGAGGGCGCTCACGGCGGCGAGCAGCGGGGTGGGCAGGTCGCCGCGCAGGTCCCGCAGGGCGTCGAGGGCCAGCACGGTGAACAGGGCGGTCAGGGCGAAGTCCAGCCCGGTGACACTCTCGGGGATGAGAGAGCCGAGGAGGGCGCCGGTCAGCGCGCTCCCGGTCCAGTACACATGCAGGTAGCACTGCATCCACAGAACGCGCGGACCGGGCCAGGAGCGTGCACGCTCGGTGGAGGCCAGCGCGTACGCCTCGTCGCACAGCGCGAACGTGCTGTACGCCTTGCCGAGGCGGCCTCGCACCCGGTGCAGGGGGAACGACAGGGCGTAGAAGACGTGCCGGACGTTCACCATGAACGCCGCTACGGCGACCGATGCCAGGGGAGCCGCCGCGACGACCAGGCCGATCAGCAGGAACTCGAACGAGCCGCCGAAGGCGACCGCGGCGGACAGGCCGGCCCACCACCAGTCCAGACCCGACTGGACGACCAGTGCCCCGAAGGCGAGACCGAGCGGTACGAACCCAAGGCCCACGGAGAGCGAGGCATGGAAGGCGGCTCGTGCTTCGGACGGTGTCCGGCCTGTGGGATCGGGGGCAGGCCGCGCTGCAGGGAGGACGTCGGCAGGACGTATTCGCATGCAGACATTTTAGGCAAGTTGACGCCTTATTTGGTTGCGTATCATGGCTGTAAAGTCGTCTTGTGAGCAATGAAGTGGTACTCGATTCCACAGACCGTGAAATTCTGTTTCATCTGAACGAGGACGGTCGTTTGACCAACGTCGAGCTCGCCAAGCGGGTCGGTCTGACCCCGCCGCCGTGCCTGCGCCGCGTCAGGCGTCTGGAGGAGGCCGGTGTCATCACCGGATACCGCGCCCTGGTCGATCCCGCCGCCCTCGGCCGCGGTCTTGAGGTCCTGATCGACGTCGAGATCTACGCCAACGACCGCAAGAGCTTCGAGGACTTCGAAACCACCGTCGCGTCGTACGAGGAGGTCATCGAGTTCCGCCGCATGTACGGCCGGCCCGACTACTTCATCCGTGCCGCCGTCGCCGACCACGCCGCATGCGAGGCGTTCCTCACCGGCAAGCTCAGCGGGCTTCCGGGCGTCCTGCGCTTCACCTCCCACCTCACGATGAAAACGATCAAGTCCGTCGGCTGAAGCTGCTCGGACGTCATCGCGACGCGCCGAATGACAACCTTTGCGGTTGACTTCGATTGATCCTTGTCCGGCGCATCCATGGACCGCCGGCTCACGGAACCACTGGTGTGAGAGGGGGCACGACCTGCCCGCCTCGTGATCGGGAGTGAGACGTGGAGATCAACGGCGCGCGGGTGCTGGTGGCCGGAGCCACCGGAGTCCTCGGCGGCGCGCTCACCGCGGAGCTCGTGGACCGTGGTGCGCGCCCGGCGCTCGCGGGACGGGACCGGGCCCGCCTCGCCCGCGCCGCCGAGGTCTGCAAGGACGCTCCGACCGTCCTGTTCGACGCGTACGCCCCCGAGTCCTGCGCCCGCGCCGTGGTCCGTGCCGCGGACGCCCTGGGCGGACTGGACGCCGTGGTGACGGTCTTCGGGACGGTCGCCTTCGGAGGGGCGACGGCGGTCGGTGACGAGGTTGCCGAGCATGTGATGGCGGTCAACGTCCTCGCCCCCGCGGCCTTCTTCCGCGCCGCGCTCGCCACCATGGAACCCGGTTCCATGATCGTCGCGTTCACCGGTGTGGTCGCGGAGCGCCCGCAGGCAGGAATGGCCGACTACAGCGCTTCGAAGGCCGCGCTGACCGCCTGGCTCGCTGCCGTGCGCCGCGAGGCGCGTACCGCGGGCATCCGGGTCCTGGAGGTCCGGCCCGGCCACCTGGACACCGGCTTCGCCGACCGCGCCGTCGTGGGCACGGCCCCGCCGCTGCCCGCGGGAGGCGATCCGCGCGACGTCGTCAGAGCGGTCGCGGAGGCGATGGCGGCGGACGCCGAGCTGCTGCGCACGGCGCCCGACGGAACACCGGTCGTCGAACGGCGCGCCCGGTGACCCGACGCTCCGGCCTTCCGGACGAGATGTCCGACGTGATCATCGTCGGCGGCGGCGCGTCCGGACTCAGCCTCGCGCAGCACCTGACGGCGACCGATTCCCTGACCGTGACCCTGGTGGAAGCGCCGGACGGTCCGCTGCGGGCGCCCGAGCGGACCTGGTGCTACTGGGACGAGGACGGCGCCGAACTCGACGAAGCGGTCGACGCGTCCTGGTCGCGGCTCCGCATCCACGACGCCGACGGCGGCGCCGTCACCGTCGATCCCGCCCCGCTGCGCTACCGCATGCTCCGTTCCACGGCCTTCGAGCACTGGGCGCACTCCAGGATCGCCCGGTCGCCCGGTGCGCGCATCGTGCGCGCGACGGCGGACACGGTGCGCGACACCGCCGGGGGAGCGGCCGTCAGGTGCACGGCACCCGACGGCCGCACCCTCACACTCCATGCCCGCCATGTGTTCGACTCCCGCCCCCTTACGGCTCTGCCGCCGGCCCGGACGCGACTGCTTCAGCACTTCCGCGGCTGGTTCGTGCGCACGGACACGGACCGGTTCGATCCGGCCGTCGCGGACCTGATGGACTTCCGGGTGCCTCAGCCGGGCCACGGCCTCGCCTTCGGATACGTACTGCCGCTCGCGCCGGACCGTGCGCTCGTCGAGTACACCGAGTTCTCCCGGACCCCGCTGACCCGTGCGGCGTACGAGTCGGCGCTCGGACAGTACGGCCGGGAGATCCTCGAACTCGGTGCGTTCACCGTCGAGAGGGCGGAGCAGGGTGTGATCCCCATGACCGACGCGCGCTTCCCCCGCCGGATCGGCACGGCCGTCTCCCGGATCGGGACCGCCGGTGGCGCCACCCGCCCGGCGACCGGCTATACGTTCGCCGCGGTGCAGCGGCAGAGCCGGGCCGTCGCCGCCGCCCTGCGGGACGGCCGCGCGGTCGCGCCCCGACCGCATGCGCGGCGGGTGCTGGCCATGGACGCGATCCTGCTCCGGGCCCTGGACACCGGGCGGATCGACGGCCCCGGCTTCTTCACCGGCCTGTTCCGCCACGTTCCGCCGGAACGGCTGCTGCGGTTCCTGGACGGGCGCACCTCACCCTGGGAGGAGTGGGGCATCGGCCTGCGCACCCCCGTGGGTCCCATGCTGCGGACCGCCGCCGAACTCCCTTTCCTGCGGCGCCGTACCCACCCAGCCCCACGAATCGAAGAGAGCCGCCGATGACCCTGCTGCGCGACCACGACCTGGCACTCGCCTTCGACCACGCCTCGCACAGCTACGACCGGCTCACGGGCCTCAACCCGGGATACCGCACCGACCTGCTGCGTTCGGCGCGACGGCTTCGGCTGCCCCGGGCCGGCGCCGGTCTCCACGTGCTGGACCTGGGGTGCGGAACGGGTGCCTCCACCCGGGCCCTGCTGCGGGCCGCGCCCCGCGCCCGGATCACGGCCGTCGACGCCTCGTCCGGCATGCTGGCTCGCGCACGGTTCAAACCCTGGCCCGACCGCGTGCGCTTCCAGCACATGACAGCCGAAGCACTGGCCGCCGCGGACGAGGGGCCGTACGACGCGGTGTTCGCCGCCTATCTGCTGCGCAATGTCACGGACGTGGACGACGTCCTCAGGACCGTCCGGAGTCTGCTGCGCCCGGGCGGGCGGCTCGCCGTCCACGAGTACAGCCTCAGCGGTTCCGCCGTCCACCGGGCTGTGTGGACGGCCGTCTGCCGAGGCGTGATCCTCCCTGCGGGGAGTGTCAGCGGGGACCGCGACCTGTACCGCCATCTGTGGCGAAGCGTCCTCGACTTCGACACGGTCCCCGCCTTCGGCGACCGCCTGCGGAGCACCGGATTCTCGGCCGTACGCGCCCTGCCCGTCGCCGGGTGGCAGACCGGCATCGTGCACACCTTCCTGGCCCGCGAGGGCTCGGCGGCCACGGCGGAGTCCGCACGGTGAACGATCCGCGACGTGCCGCCCGGCGAGGCCGGGACCGCAAGGCCGAGGTCGTGATGCCCGCGCCCGGCCTGAAGCGGTTCGCCCCCACGGACACCCCGAGTGTCGCCGTGATCGGTGGGGGGATCGCGGGCCTCGCCGCGGCCACCCTCCTGGCCGAACGAGGCGCTCGCGTGACTCTCTACGAACGGGAGGAGTCCCTCGGCGGCCGGCTCGCCGGCTGGCGCACCCAGCTGGCCGACGGCGGGGAGGCGACCATGAGCCGGGGCTTCCACGCCTTCTTCCGTCAGTACTACAACCTCCGTGGCCTGTTGCGGCGAACGGATCCGGCCCTCGACCGTCTCCGGCCGCTGCCCGACTACCCGCTGCGGCACAGCGGCGGGCTGACCGACAGCTTCGCCCGCGTCCCGCGCACACCACCCTTCAGCGCCCTCGGGTTCGTCGCCCTGAGCCCCACGTTCGGCTGGCGCGACCTCGCCGCGATGGACGCCAGGGCCGCGCTGCCACTCCTCGACGTCCGCGTACCCGAGGTCTACGAGCGCTTCGACTCGGTCAGCGCGACCCACTTCCTCGAAAGCGTCCGCTTCCCCGAAGCCGCGCACCATCTGGCGTTCGAGGTGTTCTCCCGCAGCTTCTTCGCCGACCCCCGTGAACTGTCCGCCGCGGAACTCCTGTTGATGTTCCACATCTACTTCCTCGGCTCGTCCGAGGGCCTGCTCTTCGACGTACCGACCGACCCCTTCCCCCAAGCGCTGTGGGACCCGCTCGGCGCATACCTCCAGCGCCTCGGGACGCAGGTCCGCACCGGCACCCCGGTGCGCGCCGTCCGGCCGCTCGACGGAGGGGGAGTGGACGTCCGGACGGACAACGCCGTGGACCGTCACGAGGCGGTCGTCCTCGCCCTCGACACCGGCGCACTGCGGGGTCTTGTCGCGGCGTCACCCGGCCTGGGCACCGGCGCCTGGCGCGACGACGTCGCGAGCCTGCGCACCGCACCGCGGTTTCTCGTCTCGCGGCTCTGGCTCGACCGCCCGGTCCGCGCCGACCGCCCCGCGTTCCTCGGCACCAGCGGCTACGACGGCCTCGACAACATCAGTGTCCTGGACCGCTACGAGGACGAGGCGGCCCGATGGTCGTCCCGCTGTGCCGGCGCGGTGGTGGAACTGCACGCGTACGCCGTTCCGGAGGACGCGCGGCCCGACGCCGTACAGTCCCGCCTCGTCGACCGCCTGCACCAGATCTACCCGGAGACACGCGAGGCGCGGATCGTGGACGCCCGGCACGAGTGGCGCTCCGACTGCCCGCTCTTCCCGGTCGGCTCCTACGCCAGGCGGCCCACCGTGACCACTGCGCACCCGCAGGTCACGCTGGCCGGTGACGCGATCCGCTGCGACCTGCCCGTGGCCCTCATGGAACGCGCCGCCACCACCGGCTTCCTGGCGGCCAACGCGCTGCTGGCCGGCTGGGGGATCCAGGGCCAGGTGCTGTGGACGGTCCCCCGGGCGGGCCGTTCGCCGGTGCTGCGGGCGCTCGGCGCGGTCGGGAGCCGCTGAGCCGCCGGGAGCCGCTGCGCCGCGCTCCTCGGGAAGGCGTCGAAGACCCCCGAGCCGGAAGCGGTGTCAGCTCAGGACCAGCCCTTGTCCGTCGGGCTGACACCCCCTCCGCTCAGCCCGGAAAGCGTCCCGTGCTGCGCAACGCCCAGCGCCGCTCCGCGTAGGCCAGGTCGTCGCGCCACAACCGGCCGGCCGTCCGGCGCATCAACGGGCGGAGCGCGGGCGCCACAGCGCGTGCCAGGGCGAAACCCCGCCGGTCCGAGGCGGCCACGACCGCTTCGACCACGGCGGTCCGCGGCAGCTCCACGGCCTCGCCGGTCAGCGGCGTGGCGTGGGTTTCGACCACGGACGTGGTCCCCTCGCCCTCGGTGATGCGCATCACCACGGTACGCGGTCCGGGCGCCGTGAACTCGGCCCGCACCGGCACCACCAGACGGTCCGTCAGACGGAAGGAGACATCGACGACGAACGCGTCGTCGGTCTCGCCGAGCGGCGGGCGGGTCACCGTCAGGTCGACGAACGAGTAGGGGTGGAACCACGAACCGTGCCACGGGTCCAGCCGGTTGGCGACCACGTCCTCGGGCTCGCACCGGCCGACGGCCATGTACACGGCGTCCACCCCACTGCCCGTCGCCGGCCGCTCCGGCACCGCGGGCAGCTCGGACGGCTCCTCGCCGCCGACCGAGTCCAGCCGGACCCACACGAGGACACCGTCGTCGTGGGCGGGAAACGGATCCCACCCCGCGAACGGCCCCCCGTCCAGGGCCAGTCCGTGCCAATGACACACCAGCGTGCCGCACACCACCCGGCTGTCGCGCAGAGGTGCGCCGAGGTGCGGGCAGGCGCCCGGGCCGGCCCGCAGTTCGCCCGTCCCCGTGCGCCACAGCACGACTTCGACGCCGCCGACCGTTCTCCCGTAGGGGCGCTCACCGACGCGCACGTCCCGTGAGGCACCCACGACGAACCAGTTCCCGGACGGCCGCGCGGACGCCCGTTTGAGCGCGTCGGAGATGACCGCCGGGCGTGCCTCCTGCCAGGTCGGCGGCTGTGCCGCCCAGTCCGACCGACGGCGCCGCCGCAACGGAGACGTCCAGCCGGTTCGGTTCGCTCGCTCGCTCACCGCACGGGTCCCTTCCGCGGCAGGGCCGTGACGCCCGCCGTCGATGTCCGACGCGAGGCGCGAGCACTCCAACGCGCCCTGCTGATGCCGACGATTCCCGCCGCGGCCGTCGCCGCACGGCGCCCGCGCGAGACGACCGCGCGGCGGTGCAGCACGCTGTAGTCCTGCTCCGCGATCGCGTCGAGGATGCCGCCGTAGAGAGTGAACGCGGTACGGATGCAGGGCCGCGTCCGCGGATCCAGCATGGCGATGCCCGGTTCCGCCGCCCGGTAGACCTTCCTGGTCATGTCCTCCGCGGCGACGAGCGCCCCACGGATCCTCGCGTCGGCACGCCCCGTGCGGCGGCTCCACTCCAGCAGCGAACGGTCCACGCCGTGCGCCGCGAGCAGGTCCGCGGGCAGATACACGCGGCCCCGGTCCAGGTCCTCGCCCACGTCGCGCAGGAAGTTGGTGAGCTGGAAGGCCACGCCCAGGTCGGCGGCGTGCGGCGCGGCTTCCTCGCGCGAGGTGACCGTGCCCAGCACAGGCAGCATCTGCAGTCCGATCACCGCGGCCGAGCCGTGCATGTAGGCGCGCAGGTCGGCGTAGGTCGGATAGTCGGTGATGTGCAGGTCGCTGCGCATCGAGGCCAGGAAGTCGGCGAACAGCGTGTGCTCGATGTCGTACCGGCTCGCGGTGTCGGCCACGGCCCGGACCACCGGCTGGTCACCTGAGGCGTTCTGCGTCCCGGCTCCGTCACGTGTCCCGGCTCCAGTATCCGTCCCGGCTCCGGTACGCAGTCCGTGCGCGAGGTCGCTCTCCAGGCGCCGCAGCAGCCGGTCGCGTTCGTCGGGAGTCCGGTGCCGGTCGAGGTCGTCCACGATGTCGTCCGCCCAGCGGGCGAACCCGTACAGCGCGTGGACCGCGGAGCGGCGCTCCACCGGAAGGAGGCGGGTGGCCAGGAAGTAGGTCCGGCCGTGACGGGCGTTGAGTCGCCTGCAGTGGGTGTAGGCCACGCGCAGGGCGGGATCGGTGATGTCTGCGGCGTCCAGCTCACGACGGGTCATGAGCGCCTTCCTCGGTGGGGACCGCGGCGGTGCGTGCCGCGCGCGGTACGGGACGGATGCGCGGGCCACTGCCTCGGACGCCGCCAGTGACGCCGCCTGTGCCGCGGCCTGTGACACCGCCCGTGACGCGTGCGGCGGCGAGCTTTCCGCTGATGAGCACCGTCGGCACACCGACGCCGGGTGTGGTGCCGCAGCCGGCCAGCACGACGTTCTCCAGGCCGCGCACCAGGTTGCGCGGGCGGAACGGTCCTGTCTGGGCGAAGGTGTGGGACACCGAGAACGGGCTGCCCGCCGCATGTCCCTGCGCCGCCCAGTCCAGCGGCGTCACCAGCAGTTCCTCCTGCACGCTGTCCGCGAACCCGTGCAGGCCCCGGCGTTCCAGTTCGGCGACCAGGCTGTCGCGGTAGCGGGGGCCGAGGTCCCGCCAGGCCTCGGCGGAGGGGCCGAGGTCGGTGTTCGGGCACGGGGCCAGCACATAGTGCAGGTGCTTTCCCGGCGGGGCGAGGGAGGAGTCGTGCGCCGTCGGCCGGGTGATGAGCAGGGACGGGTCGCTCATCAGCGTCCCCGACCGGGTCAGCTCTTCGAAGGTGCCCTCCCAGGCCGCGCCGAACGAGAGGGTGTGATGGGCGAGACCGGGCCACGTACGGTCGGTCCCCGCGTGCAGCACGACGGCCGACGGCGAGTGCCGCAGCCTCACCGGGCGGCGGGGTGTCCGTCCGGTGAGCCCGTGCGCCGTGGACAGCTCGCAGGTCAGCACCACCGCGTCGCAGGGGATCCGGTCGCCCGAGGCGACGTGCACGGCACGCACCCTACCCCCGCTCCGTTCGAGCGAGGTCACCTCGGTCGACCAGCGGAAATCGGCGCCCGCGCCGGCCGCCGCGTTCGCCATGCCGCGGGGCAGCGCGTGGATGCCGTTCTTCGGGAACCAGACGCCCGCCACCGTGTCCATGTAGGCGATCACGGCGTACGCCGCCAGGGCCCTCGCCGGGGCGACTCCGGCGTACAGGGCCTGGAAGGAGAAGATCCGGCGCAGCCGCGGGTCGGAGAGGAAGCGGCCGATACGGCGGTCCAGGCGTCCGAAACCGCCGAGCGCCGCCAGCCGGGCCAGGTCCGGGTGGAGGAGCTGGAAGGGGGAGTCGAAGTTGGTGTCGATGAAGCGCCGCATCTGCGCCCGGTACAGCCGCTCCAGCCAGTCCCGCAGTTCGCGGTAGCCCGCCGCCTCGGCCGGTCCCGCGAACCGCCGCACCTCCGCCTCCATGGCCTCGCCGTCCGTGTGCACGTCGAGTGACGTCCCGTCGGCGAAGGACGCCCGGTAGGCCGGGTGAAGGGCCGTCAGCTCGACGTGCCGGGCGAGGCTGTCCCCGACGGCGGCGAACGCTTCGTCGGCCAGGTGCGGCATGGTCAGCACCGTGGGACCGGTGTCCACCTCGAAACCGCCCATGCGCACGTGACCGGCTCGGCCGCCCGGGCCGGCGTTCCGTTCGACGACGGTCACCCGGCGGCCGGAGCCCAGCAGGTGCAGCGCGCAGGCGAGGCCGGACAGTCCGGCGCCCACCACGACGACATGATCCGTCCGTCCCGGTAGGGTCCTCACGCCGCCTCCCCGGCCGGCCCCAGGGCGACGCCCGAGGCGCGCTCGACCAACGTGGTGAACTCCCGCCGTACGACGGGGTCGGCGGTGGCCCCCGCGAAGTGCCGCACGCTCGTCGCCGCCAGCTCCGAGATTTTGGACTCCACGACGTCCCTGGCGCCGGTCCGCTCCAGCGCCGCTCGCATCCGGTTCACCGCGTCGTCCGTCCGGAGGTCGGCGCCGTCGGTCACCGGGCTGAGGGCGTCGGCCGCCTCCTCGTCACCGGCGACGTCGGCGAGCCACAGGCCGACCGCGAGCAGATAGGTGAGTTTGCGGGTCCGCAGATCGTCGTCGGCCGGTTTGCCGGTCGTGCTCGGGTCGCCGTAGGTGCCGAGGAGGTCGTCCCGCAGTTGGAAAGCCAGCCCGGCACAGCGCCCGGCCGAGCGCAGCGCGCTCAGGGTGTGGTCGTCGCCGCCGGTCAGGGCCGAGCCCAGCGCGAGGGGCCGCTCGACCGTGTACAGGGCGCTCTTGAGTGTCGCGATGCCCACGGCCTCGTCGACCCCGGACGATCCGGCGGCCTGCGCGTGGATGTCGCGGTACTGACCGGCGACCATCTCCGTGCGCATCGCCTGCCACTCCTGGAACAGCCGCGTGCCGTGCGGCGAACCGAGTGCCGTCTCGGTCAGCAGGTCGTCCGCCCAGACCAGGGCCAGGTCGCCGGCGAGCATCGCGACGGAGGTCGAGAACTCTTCCGGAGAGCCGGTCATCCGGGCGGCCCGGTGCATGTGGGCCAGGTCCACATGGACAGCCGGTGCGCCGCGGCGAAGCGGTGATCCGTCCATGACGTCGTCGTGTATGAGCGCGCACGCCTGTACGAGTTCGAGCGCGGCCGCGGTCCGCAGCAGCGCGGTGGGGTCGCCCGATCCGCCCGCGGCCCGCCAGCCGCACCATGCGAACGCCGAGCGCAGCCGCTTGCCGCCCCGTCGGACGAACGCGGTGACCCGGCCGGCGACATCCTGTGCGAACACCTCGTCCACGTCGAAGGCCCTGCGCAAGGTGGTGTCGAGTACATGCCCGAGCTCGGCCTCGACGGCGCGTACGGCCTCCGGGGCCGTGAGCGGACAGTCGACGGGCGCGACCGCTTCGGCCGCGGTGGGCCGGAGTCCCAGCATGCACAACTCCCCTTCACTCTCGGTCACCTGCACACCAGTGCTTCTCTCGCGGGCCTGGTAACGGATGCGCTGATTCCTGCCCGTTACGGGGCCTGTCGCGGGGTGGAGTCACTCCACTGGCGCATCACCCTGCGTTCTGATGGCGGTGCGCCCTACCGGAGGCGCGGCACGCATCGCGTCTGAGTCAGGGGTGCCAGGCGTGAGAGAGGGGGGAGTTGCTGTGCGGGCCGAGCGGCACGGGGGCCTGCGGGCCCTGGCCCCGCCGGACGCGGGGAAGGTCGCCGGGCCGTGGCGGGCGGCCCAGCTGTCCGTCGGCGTCGGGGGTGTCAGGCGCGGTCGTGGAGGGTGACCTGGTAGCCGTCGGGGTCGGCGAAGGTGAATGTCCGGCCGAAGGGGCCGTCGATCGGTGCGGAGACGATGGTGTGACCGTCGGCGGCGAGAGCGTCGTGGACGGCCTGCACGTCGGTGGCGTGAAGCCAGATCGCGACCCCGATGCCGGGCTGGGCGACGGAAGCGAGATCCGTGCCGGGAACGATGTCGCGTAGTGCGAACGCGATCGGCTTCGTCTCGAAGACGACGGCGTGCGGGGGTCCGGCCTGCGAGCGGACGAGGCCGAGGTACCGCTCGTAGAACGCCTGCGACGCGTCGAGGTCGCGCGTCTGGAGCGAGATGAAGTCGGGGCCGGTGGCGGGCATGATGAAGCTCCTTCGTTCGTGTCAGCTTTCTGACACGAGCCACTGTATGTCAGAATCCTGACATGAATCAAGACGGTGTCGACCTGGAGACGTCTCTGGGCTACCTGCTGAAAGAGGCGTCGAGCGTCCTGCGCGTGGCGATGGAGGAGGTGCTGCGACCGCTCGGGATGAGCGTGACGCACTACTCCTGCCTTGAACTGCTGGCGCAACGACCGGGCCTGTCGAACTCCGAACTCGCGCGCGGCGCGTTCGTGACACGGCAGTCGATGAACGTACTGCTCCAGAATCTGGAACGAGAGGGGTACGTGACCCGGCCCGCGGAGGCGCCCGTCGGGAAGGTTCTCCCCGCGCGGCTCACGCCTCGCGGCCGACGGAGCCTTGAGGAGGCGACCGTGGCGGTCCGGTCCGTCGAGGTCAGAATGCTGTCCGGCATGACCGAGGCCGAGCGGTCGGGCGCGTTCCGGAGCCTGCAGAGCATGATCCGGTCCCTGCGCGAGGGTGGCGGCGGCAGTGGCGGCGGTGCCGGTGCATAGCTCTTGAGCCCACCGCATGTCCGCCGCCGCGGACGGCAGAACGCCGGACCGTACCACCGCGCACGCCGACTTACGGTTACCGGATCGCGGTGGCCAGTGCCGTGCGAATGGCGTCCTCGCCCACCGGCCGGCCCTTCTCGTTCGAGAACGGTCCGTACGGGGTGCCCCACACCGGCGTGCCCACCTCCTGTCGCCAGCTTGTCGGCCAGCGATCCCGCGTCCACCACGCCGAATCCGATGGATTCGATGAACGCGGTCACCGCGGCCTTCGCCGGAGCGGAGTCCCCGGCGATCGGCAGGTACGAGCGGTCGGCCGCACCCGCCGGTCGGGCGAGTGACAGCAGGTGCTTGAAGAAGATGTTGTGGAACGCCTTCACGAGCACGGCGTCCGGGACGTACCGCAGAAGCAGCTCGCTGGAGGTGAGCGACTTGCTGTCGAGCTCGGGGATGTGCCCGTCACGCTCGGGGCCGTAGTTGCAGGTGTCGATGACCGTCTTCCCGGCCAGTGACGCGGCGGGCAAGTGGGGAAAGGCCTTGACCGGCACAGTGACCACGACGATGTCACCGGCCGCCGCGGCCTCCCCGCTCGTCGCCGCGGACGCCCGCGGCCCCAGTTCCGCGACGGTGTCCGCGAGCGTTTCCGGCCCGCGCGAGTTGCTGAGCACGACCTGGTATCCGGCCTCGACGGCGAGCCGTGCGACGGTACTGCCGATGTTGCCGCTTCCGATGATTCCCACAGTCGTCGTCATATTCTCATCGTCCTTTCAGAAGAGCCGAATTCTTGTCATGCGCCGTAATGGCCGTTGTCCAGATCGGCGAACAGGCCGGGCTGAATGGGTTCCCAGCCCAGGGTGCGGCGAGTGATGAGGTTGGACGCCGGGTAGCTCTGCGTGACTATGTTCGCGAGAAACCCGAAATATCCAGGCACCATCAGTACGTCCGCGGGAACGCTCGCGACGGGCAGTCCCAGACGGCTGCCTATGGCCTCGGCTATCTCGCGCAGCGGCACGGCCCCGTCACCGACCGCGTGCCAGTATTTCCCGGCCGGCCCCTTCTCCAATGCCAGCCGGAACAATGAGGCGACATCGCGGATGTGCACGGCGTTCCACAGATTCGCGCCGTCACCGGGGTAGCCGACGAACCCCTTTTCCTTCGCGAGCGCGATCAGCTGCACGAGGAACCCGGCCCGATCGGTCGTGCTGTGCGCGATGTTGGCGATCCGCACGACCGAGGACCGCACTCCCTGCTCGGCGAGGCCGATCACGGTGGTCTCCACGACGTTGCGAACCCGCAGGGTGCCCTTGTACTCATCGCCGCCGGGAAGGGCCGGATCCTCCTCGGTGACCGGCCGGCCCAGGTTCCCCGGTGAGCCTATGCTCCCCGCCGCGACCAGCGGCTTTCCGGTTCCCGCCAGTGCCTCGCCGTACGCGAGCATGATCCGGAGCTCCGCGGCGGCCACGGCGTCGAGCCCGCCTGTGGGGAGCAGGTCCTGCCTGTGCGCGACGTGGATGACGCCGTCGGTGTCTGCGGCCGCCTCCTTGAGCCCGTCGAGATCCTCAAGGCCACCGCGACGCACCTTCGCGCCGAGCGCGGACAACGCCGCCGCGGCCGTGTCCGACCGGGCCAGGCCGGTGACCTCATGTCCGGCGGTGATGAGTTCGGGGATGATGTACGAACCGGAATGGCCGGTCCCACCAGTGACGAAAACGCGCACGCTGATGCTCCTTCTTTCCTTGTCGTTGGTGTCGCGTGAGAAGTGGCGACAATTCTCGATGCGTTCTTTCGGGAGTGCTCTTACGGCGAATGCGATCAGGTCGCGTTGAGGTTCCGCATTGAGATGTCGCATTGAGGTGCCGAATCGAGGTACCTATTTAGGCTGCCAGTTGCCTGAGTAAGTGTCCAAGACCTCTTTTGGCTGCGGTGATACCCTCAAGGCATCACCGGACCGGGAGGCGCCATGGATCTGGACCTGCGTAAATTGCGTTACTTCGTCGCCGTGGCCGACCGGTTGCACTTCGGCCGCGCCGCCGATGAACTGCATATCGCGCAGCCGGTGCTCAGTCGGCAGATCCGCGCGCTTGAACAGGATCTCGGCGCCACACTGTTCACCAGGGACCGTCACGGCGTAGCGCTCACCGACGCGGGCCGACAACTGCTGGCCGACGCCGGTCCGTTGCTCGCTTCCGCGCACGCGGTCCGTCGCCGGGTGTCCGCCGCCGCCCGCGGCAGCCGGCGGTTGACGATCGGATTCCGCGCCGGTATCCCGGTCATTCCGGCGGCGCAGGCGTTCGAGGCCCGGCACCCGGACGTGGTCGTGGACGTACAGCGGATCGAAGGGGACGACCAGGCCCCGATGCTGCTCGACGGCCGCATCGACGTCGGCTATGTGCGGCTGCCCATCGACGAGACCGGTCTGCGTGTCACCCCGCTGTACGCCGAGCCGCGGGTGGCGGTGCTGCCCGTCGGCCACCGGCTGGCCGGCAAGGAGGAGGTCACCGAGGCGGACCTGGCCGGCGAACCGCTGGTCTGGCACGCCGACCCGAGCACGCAGCCGACCAGGCGCCCGCACCCCAATGCCGGGTACGTGGTGCGCGGGGCGGACGAGACGCTCGAACATGTCGCGGCCGGCCGGGGCATCTCGTTCCTGGCCCGTTCGGCGACCGTGTTCTACTCCCATCCGGAAGTCGTCTATGTGCCCATCCCGGAGCTGGCGCCCGAGCAGGTGTGCCTCGCGGTGACGGCCTCACGCACCTCGCCACTGGTCGATGACTTCATCACCGCGGCTCAGGCGACGGCCGAGATCACGGCGGAATGCGGGAACTATGAGATGTGGCAGCTTATGAGCGACGCCGTTTCCAAGCGCGATTGAGCAGTCGGTCCGACCGACGAAAGCAACGCCCCACGCGCACCGAACAGTTCAGGACGGGCGTTCGGCGTGTCCGCGGTGAAGTCACGGACTACCGCCCCCGGTACGGGCACCCAGACATGCCGAAGCCCGGCCGCGCACGGAAGCGGGCCGGGCTGACCTGTCGCGGAGTCAGGAAACGTCGGCGCGGATCGAGTCGCCGATGAGCCCGTCCGTGTACGTAACGGTCTTCGCGGTGAACTTGCCCTTGCCGGTGACCGCCCCGGTGACGTTCTCCCCGGGGGCCAACTTCACGGTGTCGATCTGGTTCTCGTCGGCGGCCAGCTCGGAGGCGTGTTTCGTGCCCTTGGTGTCGGTGATCGCGAAGTACAGCGGGTTCACGTCGATCGTGTCGTCACTGTTGTTCGTGATGGTCACGGACACGCTGGTGTAATTGGCGTCCTGCGCCAGGATCGAGGCCTTGAAGGGGGTCTCCTTCGCGGTGACCTTGATGGGCGACTCGGGCGCCGCCGCTTCCTTCTTCTTCGGAGCCTCGCTCTTCTCGGCCCCCGTACCGCTGTCCTTGGTCGCGGCCGCGGTTGTGTCCTTGCTGGTCTTGTCGTCCGAGTCGCCGCCGAGAGCGGCGCCGAAAATTCCCAGGATGACGAGAAGGCCGACGGCGCCGGCGCATCCGATGCCGATGTTGCGACCGGTGTTGCTCTTCCGCGGCGGCGGAGGCGGGGCTCCCCACCCCGGCTGCTGCTGCGGCTGACCCCAGTTCGGCTGCTGCGGGTACTGCTGGTTCTGCGGGTCGTGCTGGTTCATGCGGTACTCGCAGTCGAAACCATTCGCCCCGGGGAACTCGTGCCCTGACCGCCTCAGTCGATCCTGGTGACGCTGTACGGGGTCAGCGTCACCGGACCCGACCAACCGCTCCGTAAGCCGCCCCCCTCCACGGCCGCCCCCCTCCACGGCCGACCCGTCCACGACTGACCCGTCCACGGTCGATCTGTCCACTTTCGATTCGTCCGTCGGCGTACGTGAACTACCGGACAAGGCCCGCCTGGTGCGATCGGACCGGCCCTGCCCTACCGTGATCCCGCGGCCGTCAGTTGCGCCCTGAGTGGGCTCACGCCCGAGCGTCGCGCGGAACGGGCCCCATGAGATACGTGAGCAGCCCGCGGTCGTCCTCTGAGGTCAGGTCGAGGGTGGTCACGCGGTGAGAGGTCCACAACGGTGCGCCATCGATCCACGGTACGAGGGCAGCGCCGGGCCGCGGCAGGCCGTGGACGTCGGCGACGCCCGCCGGCGCAAGACGTCGTGCCTGCCGCTTCGTGGCGATCTGCAGGAGCAGGGGCGCGGTCTCGTCCGGGTCGCCGTCGGCCTCGTACAGCAGCAAGTAGGCCTCTCCGTCGTGCGGTTCGTGCAGCAGTAGCCAGCGCATCGGGCGTACGTCCTCGCTGACGGCCACGCGGGCGAGAGCGCGGGCGCGCCGTGCTCCGAACACGCTCACCACCAGTCCGCAGGCCGACGCGGCGAGGAAGAGCAGGCCGCGGCCGGTCCCGCCGAAGAGGTGCAGCACACCACTGAGCCCCGTGAGCGCCACGAAGACGGTCCAGCCGGCGATGCCGGGCAGACGGAAGGCGCTGAGCAGGGCACGATCGCGCCACCAGACCAACCGGCCCCGGTCATCGGTCGCGGGTGCGGGAGGCTTCTGCCGTGGTGCGTCGCCCGCGGAACTCGTGGCAGCTTCGAGGAGAGTGGAGTAGGTGAGATCGGCGGTGGCCAGCGGAGCTTGCAGGGAGCGCAGGGCCACCGTCCTGCGTCGGCGTTCCTTCCGCGACTGGGGATTCAGGCTGAGCAACAGGCCGCCGTAGGCCGCGGCGCCCACCAGCAGACCGCCGATGAACATCGTGAACCAGGCGAAGGCACCGGCCTCCGTTCCGTCGTCGAACCCCTCGAAGCAGCCGACCGTCACACCGGGGGTCGCGATGAACAGGCCAACGAGACCGACGCGCAGCAACCACTTCTCGGGCGCGCGGCCCGGGCCCACGGGGGGAATGGAATGTCCATGCCTCTCCTGTCCTCATGCAGCGTTCTTCAGACACATGAGTACAGCGGTTGGTTGCGTGACCTGTCGTATATTTCCGCGGCCGTTCTGGTCTGTGGCGGTTTCTGCGTGTCACTGTGAGCCTGTGGCCACCAGCGCCGCGGTGACGGGTTCGAGTTCGGTGATCAGTTCGTCGAGCTCGGCGGGGGACAGGGCGTCGTAGGGCGCGACGGCGAGTTCGTCGGTGAGCGTTTCGATGCGTTGTTTGGTCGCGCGGCCGGCCTCGGTGAAGTGGCCGTCGGCGTCGACGAGCCCGCGTGCGCGCAGGCCGGACATGACCGCGGCCAGGCGCTCTTTCGGCAGGTGATGGATGCGGCCGAACGACTCCGGGGGGTGGATGCCCTGTTCCAGAGCGGAGAGCACATGGGCTTCCGTGCCGCCGATACGCGCGCCGACGAGCGCGGCGATGTGCCCGTCACCGCGGTGCTCGCGCAGCATGGTCGCGGAATGCCACAACCGGGCGACGGGGTCGCCGGGTACCTCAAGGGTGCGCATGCCCGCGTACATCACCCGGCCTTCGGTGGGGGCGCTCGTCGCGGCCTTGGTCGTGAGGTCCGCGGCGCGCACCAGGCCGGGGGAGTCGGCCAGTTCGTCGCCGAGGATGCGGCGCAGGGAGGCCGCGCTGCCCCGCTCCCGCGCGGCGACGGAGGCCTCGGGCGGGATCGTCTCCCAGGCGCTTGGGATGTGCCGTGCGGCCTCCCCGTCGGCGAAGTTGTAGAAGGCCGCGTGCACGACGTGGGCCGGCACCCGTCCCAGTGGTGCGGCACGGCTGGCGAAATAGCCGTCCCAGTAGGTGCGGTGGCCGAGCGCGGCCAGTTCTTCGTTGCACTCGTCGGCGCAGAAGGTGACCAGGCAGATCGGCTCCAGGAGCTCGAACATGCGGCGGGCGATGCCGGTCGTCGGATGCGGGCGCGTCTGGCCCATCGGGTTCTCCCTCTTTCGGATACGCCGACTTGGACCGGTCGGCGCACCGAAACTCATCGGTGACCGGGAGAAACCGTGCGCACTCGCCCCGCCCCGTCGGCCGTCACTCCGAAGGATCGGTGGGGCAACGCTTCACGTACGCGTCGGCCGCGTGCCAGCCGCGTTGGACGGCCTCCTGCCGCTGGGCCAGGTCCAGGCCGAAATCGGTGACACCGAGAGCCGGCAGGTCCACGGCGATGGTCCGGTCCCGTACCCCGGGGCGGTCCAGATGGCTCTGGTCGTTGCCCACGACGGCGGTCGTCACGACCTGCTGGAGCAGGTGCAGCAACGGGAACAGCCGCAGAGCCGGGAGCGAGAACAGTTGGGCGATGCCCGCGGGCAGGTCGGGGAGGATACGTACCCCGATCGTCCGCCAGCGGCTCTTCTCTCCGTCGGTGCGGTCGAACACCTCGACGGGGAAGTTGGACAGCACCCCGCCGTCGACGATCACCGATTCCTGTCCGGTCTCGCCATGGGCGAGTGTGCGCGGCTGGAAGTAGAAGGGAATCGACAGCGACATCCGTACGGCGTCGGCCACCGACTGCTCTTCCGCCTTGAGGCCGTAGAGGTGGTAGTCCCACGGAAGTCGCAGCAGCCGGCCGCGTGTGACATCGGTGGCCGTTACCACCAGCTTGTACTTCTGGTCCTCGGTGAGCCCCGCGGAGTCACCGCTGTCCTCGCGTCGCAGATCGGCGAAGGTGGTGACCTTCTTCCTGGCGAGTACGGTTTTTATCCACTGGTGGATCCAGGCACCCTGGTACGCCCCGTGCCGGCGGAGCAGTGAAACGCCTTCGCTCAGCATCGGAACGCCCGGCATCGGCCACCTGCCGAGCCGGTCCCGGTCGGGTATCAGGTTCAGTTCCAGGTCTTCCATGACCTCGCGCAGCTCTTCGGCGTCCATGCCGGCCGCCACGAAGGCCGCGGCGACGGCACCCACCGAGGTGCCCGCCACGCGCTGGAAGGTGTATCCCTCCTCCAGCAGCCGGATCACCGCACCCGCGGTGCCCAGACCGCGTACCCCTCCGCCTTCCAGAACCAGATCCGCCTTGGACATGGTTTCCCCCCTTCTGGTCCGGTTCTTCTCAGCCCGCCCTCAGCCCGCCCTCAGTCGTCCTTCAGTCCTCCCTCAGGCGTTCCTCGACGGCCTCCACGAGACCGGCGATCACACCGTCGGGTGAGGGGCTGTAGTGCGGAACGGCCCACCGGGTGATGTGGGCGTCGATGAGCGTGGGCCGCCCGGAGCGCAGCGCCCTGCGGAACGCGTCCTCGAACTCGTCGAGCGTGTCCACCCGGTAGCCGTCCGCACCGCACGCGCGCGCGTACGCCGTGTAGTCCGGGTTCCGGAACCCGGTCAGGCCGGACTCCCCGTGCTGGGACAGCTGGTAGAGCTTGATGAGCTTGAACTCCTCGTCGTTGAAGATGACCCAGATGACGGGGATCTCGTGTTCGACGGCGGTCATCAGCTCGAACCCGCTCATCGCGTAGCACCCGTCACCGCAGCCGACGACGACGGTCCGTCCCGGGTGTGCGAGCTGTACGCCGATGGCGCTGTTGACGGCTCCTGCCATCGGCCCGTAGGAACCGGCCTTGCGGAAGTGCTGCCCGTCCTCCAGCTCCACGTAGTAGCCGAGCCAGGCCGTGTGGGCGCCCGCGTCGCCCAGCAGGATGCCCTGCGGCGGCAGTATCCGGCCGATCGCCTGCGCGAGTTGGCCCGGGTGGAGCTTGCCGGGCAGCCGGACGATGCGCCGGGCCTCGTAGTCCTGGCCGTCGACCTCGACCTGCGGCACCTCACCGACCCGCCGCTCCAGCGCGTCGACGAGTGCGGCCACCGCCGGGCGGGCGTCGGACACCAGGGTGTGGTCGGCCCGGTACCTTTTCTTGAACTCGTCCCCGTCGATGTTCACATGGACGAGCTGCTTGTCCTGGAACAGGTCGCCGCGGAAGTCGAAGGTGGCGTGCTGGTTGAAGGAGTTTCCGACGGCCAGGACGATGTCGGCCTCCCGGAAGGCCTTCCAGGCGCTGGAGTGACCGCTGTCGGCGAAGACCCCCACGGCGAGCGGATGCCCCTCCGGCACGATGCCCTTGCCGTCCAGCGTGGTGATCAACGGGATCTGGAACCGCTCGATCAGTCGCCTGATCTCCGGCCCGGCTCCGCTGCGCACCGCGCCGAAGCCGGCGAGCAGCACGATCTTCTTCCGCCGCCCGAGCGCGTCCGCCAGGAACGACGAGATCTCCTCGACCCTTGCGGGGTCGGGCAGGACCGGAGCCACGTCGAGCTGCAGGGGCCGGAAGTTCTTCACCTCGGTGCCGCGCTCGTTGAGGTCGCTGGCCACATGGATGTGTACCGGTCCGGGCCGTCCGCCCAGAGCGATGTTGACTGCCTCTTCCAGGACGTCACAGGTGTCGGACGGGTCGGAGATCAGGAAGGACTTCTTGGTCGTGGCCGCGAACATGGCCCGCGAGTCGGCAGTGCGGTGCACCCCCGAGGTCTCGTTGAGCGCCCCCCACCCCTCCCACTCCATCCGTGCGTAACCCGAGACGGCCAGCACCGGATAGGAGTCGGTCATCGCCACGCCCAGCCCGGATATCAGGTTGAACGCGCCCGGGCCCGCCGTCGCGAAGCAGAAGCCCAGCCGGTCCGTGTACATGGCCTCACCACAGGCCATGAAGGACGCGGCCTGCTCGTTACGGGTGATGACCGTCCGGATCCGTCGCGACTCCTCCAGGGCCAGCATCAGGTCGGCGACGCTCTCCCCGGCACCGCCGAAGGCGGTCTTCACCCCGATTCCTTCCAGCCCCTTGACGATGGCCTCGTAGACCTTCATGGCCCCTCCCCGACTCGCCCCACCGCATGTCCGTCTTGTGATCTTCCTTACGTTCTGTCCGTTCTCGGAATGTGCAGCGTAGTTGAGGACCGAGAGGCTCCACGCATGAGAATCGGCCACTCCTCGCCGGGGGAGGGGCGCCGATAGGGAGGATGCGGCGGACGCCCGCGGGTGGCCACTCGTGTGGGGGACTTGGATGGCTGAGCCCAGTGAAAGAGGTTGTCGCCAGACTGCTCTGCGAAAAGGCGCCGCTACGGCCGGTTCTCCACGCCGTGAGCTGCCGCCAGCCCTACGAGTGCGGCCACGGCCTCGACGGCGTTCGCGGTGGAGAGTACGAGCACGGGGTCGGGCTTCTGGAGAAGGAGGCCGCTCCAGACCCTGAAGAAGGGACGACCCTGCGGTCCACCGGTGTCGAACGAGATGGACCCAGCCAGCTTGTTGACATCCAGTGCGCCAGGCATCCAGAACGCGGGGCTGTCCTCGAACCGAAGGTGGTTGTGGCTGGTGAACGGATACCACTGGCTCAACGCGCTCGCCCTCGCAGCCAGCACCAACTCCTCCGCGACAGGGGGAACCCATGAGTCGGTCCCTCGCACCGCGGAGTCGGCGGACCGTGCGCATTCCTCCATCCAGTCCCAGGCGGCAGCCGGCGACCACGGGGCATTCGACTCCATCCATCAAGTCTGGCTCGATGCGCAGGTGATCACGTCGGTTACGGGGAGATGATCGTGGTCCGGCTTGTGCGACCACGTCGTCGGAACCGCGCGGGGCAGCACGATGCCGCTGACGAGGACCTTCCGCGATCGGAAATCGCCGGACCGGCGAACGGATGTCAGTGCCTCCTGGCACGATCACGTGCATGACGTCGATCCACGAGCAGCTCGTTCACGACACGGCGCAGCAGTACGGCGTCCCGGACGCGGTCGCGGCCGAGCTGCTTGCCCGCTCCCGCCCGTGCGTCTACCTGCTGCAGTTCGACGAACTGTCCCCGGCCCAGACGGAAACCGCCCGTCCGGCCGCTCGCACGGGCGGCCTGCCCTCGCTCCCGGACGACGCCGACTGGTCCGTAAGCGGACGGTCCTCTGCGCCACCAAGAGCCAGCAAGTTCCCCCGTCCTTCGGAGTCCTCGTGACGCACCCTGCCCGACTCGTGACCACAATCGCCGCCCCTCTGCCTTTCACCAGAGCCGACGACGCCCCCCACCTGGAGCGGCGGGCGGGAAGGCGGCTGCTCGTACAGCGAGGTGACACGGAGCTGATCGTGCAGCACCTCGACGAGTCGTGGGCCACGGCCGGGACCGGCCGCTTTCCGGCTCCCTGGCCGCGCCGGTACGGCCACTTCGCGGTGTCGCCGACCGGTGACCTGGCCGTCTTCGCCGGGCCGCACGCGCTAAGGGTGGTGGACCGGGCGGGAAACCTGAGGTGGGAGGTGCGACACCGCTGCTGGGCAGGGTGCGCGGGGCACGAGTCCTTCGCCGAGTACGCCGACCAGCGGGACCATCGGTACGTCGGCAGCGGCTCGGCCGGGTTCTCCGCGGACGGGACCCTGGTGTGGGCCCACATCCGCGGCCCCCTGGCCCTCGACCGCGGCCGTGGAGCCGACGAATGGCTGATCATGGCCGCCCAGGACGGCACGGTACTGGCCCGCGCCGCGACACATACGGCAGCCGAAGGTTCCGACCACGTCGGGCATCCGGATGCTGGCCAGATGGGCCTGACCATCGGCGAAGGACAGGACGGCGCTCCGCTGCGCTGGGGACGCTGGGACGGCCGCACCCTCGCCATCGACAGCTTCAGTGACGAGGACCGCGTCCTGCTGGCTGTGAGTCCCACCGGAAACCGCCTGCTCACCGTCACCCACGACCAGGACACCCTCGCCCTCCACCGGGTCACCGACGGCACGGTGGAAGCCTCCCTGTCCGCGGCCGAACTCCCACCGCGCCCCGCGCCGACGACCGAGCAGTCCGAAGCCTTCGAGGGCGACGAGACACAGGCGTTCTTCGACTACGAGGGCGGCTTCGCCGACGAGGACACCGTCGTCGTCGCGACGGTCGAGAGCGACGAAGAGTTCGGCACGGGCAGGCACTGGCTCATCGATGCGACCCGTATGCGACTGACCGACCGTCTCGCCTACCCCTTCGAGGTGCCCGGCCTGCCCAGGGCTCTGGGCGACGGTACCTGGTACACCGCCTCCGCCACCGAGTCCGCCCTCCATCTCTGGACCACGTAGTGAGGCCCGGTGACCAGTCATGTGACAGAAGCGGTTTCGCCCCGGCCTCGGCGAGAATCCCCAGGTAAGGGAAAACGCACCGCCCCGGGAGTACGTGCATGACGGTCCACCCGCCCCAGCAGCCCATGACCGGCCACGAGGCCACCGTCCTGGGCCGGGACGGCGAGATCGAGCGGATCCTGCGCTGCGTGACACGCGAGCCCGGCACTCCGCAGACCCTGCTGCTCCTCGGCGAGGAGGGGATCGGGCGGACGACCGTGCTCCGGCACGTCAGGGAACGGGCCGCCACCGACGGCGTACTGGTGCTGTCCGCACAGGGCTGGGCCGAGGACCCTAGGCATGCGCAAGCCTGTCTGCGGCAGCTGCTGACACCGACGGTACGAGGCGAGCTGGCCGCTCTGCCCGCCGCGCAGCAACGGCTGCTGACGGCCGTACCGGGCGCGGACGACGGCGACAGGTCTGAGCTGCACACGGCGGTCACGGCCTTGCTGGACCGGCTCGCCGCGGTCCGGCCGGTGCTGGTGTGCGTGGACGACGCCGACCTGTGCGACCGCGCCTTCCTCGAAGCGCTGTTCACCGCGGTCCGGCTGCTCCCCGGCCGCGCGCTCACCGTGCTGGTCGCCGCACACCACGAGGCGGACCTCCCCGGCCCGCCGCCCGGTTCCGAGATCCTGCGACTGGGGCCGCTGAGCGACGCCCCGGCCGCAGCGTTCCTCGACGGGCAGCCGTCGGCGCCCACGGGCCGGCACCGCCTGGAGATCCTGGCGGAGGCCGAGGGCAATCCGCTGGCCCTCGTGGAGCTGAGCCGCGGCGTACCGGGGCCCACCGGAGTGACACGACATCTGCCCGCGGAGCACGTCTTCGGCGTACGACTGGACGCGCTTCCCGCGCGGACACGCCGGGCCCTGCTGTACGCGGCGGCCGCCGGGCCCGGCGAGACCGTCGGCGCCGTCATGGCCGCCCTGGGCACCGACGACCTCGCGGTGTGGGCACCGGCGGAGGCCGCCGCCCTGGTCGTACTGGTCGAGGACCGGCTCGACTTCCGGCATCCGCTGGCGCGCTCGGCCGCGTATCTCAGGCGCCCGGCCGGTGAACGCCGGCAGGCACACCGCGACCTCGCCAAGATCGCCGTCCTGCCCGAGGCCAGGGCCCGCCATCTGGCCGCCACCACCGTGGGACCCAACGCGTTCGTCGCCGCCCTGCTGGCCGAGTCCGCCTGGCGGCGCGGGGACGCGGTGTCGGCCGCGCACGCCCTGGAGCGGGCGGCACGGCTCAGCCCACAGCGGTCAAAACGGGCGCGTCGGCTGGCCGAAGCACTGACAGCGGCGCACATGGTGGGCGATCCCGGCTGGGTACGGGAGCTGTACGGACGGCTCGTCCAGGAGTCCGGCCACCCGGAAGCCCTTCCGGAAGCCCCTCCGGAAGCCGAGCCGACGGCCGATACGGAAGCTGCCCCGAAGGCCGATACGGAAGCGGACCCGAAGGCTGATCGGAAAGTCGATCCGGAACTCGTCTGTGCCGCGGCAGGCGCCCTGGCCTCCGTCCTGTCCCAGGAGTCCGCCCAGCGCGAGGCCTTCGAGGTACTGGCCGAGGTCGCCGAACACCTCCCGGCGATCGACCGGACCCACGCGCTCGCGCTCACGGGCCTCGCGGCGGCCATCGCCGACCAGTCCGGCCTGCCGGAGCACACGGCCGCCCTGTCCACCCTGCTCGACCGCGCCCGCCAGGCCCACGCGTCCGCGCGCTGGCATCCCGCCGCGGCTGGCCCACTGCTCCGCCTGGACACACCGCACGCGCGGCGCGCACTGGAAGCACTGGTCACGGTGGTGGCCCGGCCGGAGTCCGCCACCGGCTCGCACTCCGGCCTCGGCAGGCCGCACGCCACCCCGCAGTCCGGCCCGGGCCGACCGTACGGCGTCTCGCCTGCCGGACCGGACGTCCCGTCCGTCGGACCGGACTCCCGGCCCCTCGGACCGGACGCGCCGGCCGCTCGGACGGTGCTTGCCACCGTGGCCCGCCACGCGGACGAGGCGGACGTGGACCTGGGGCAGTCGCGTACGGCCGACGACCGGCTGCGGGCCGCCCGCGCCTTCGGACTGCGCGGCTGGTCGGTCCTCCCTCTCGTCGACACCCTCCTGGCCATCGGGCGGTTCCCGGAGGCCGAAACCGTCATCCAGGACGCCCTGACCGAGGCCGAGGTACTGCGCCTGCCCCGCCTCCAGGCCGACCTGGAGGCACAGGCGCTCACCGTCCGGGCGCTGCGTGGAACCCTCACGGAGGCGCCCCGGCTCACCCCCGCCGTCTGGCGTGCCGTCTGCCTGGACGAGAACCGGGCCACGCACGCCCGGCTGCTGCGCGCCCGTGGACTCGCCGCCCTCTCACAAGGCGACGGGGAAGGAGCCTGGCGGCACCTGCGCGAACTGTTCACCGCCGACGGAGCGCCGCTGCACCCCCACCTGTCCGCGCGGAGCATCGCCGAACTCGCGGTCGCCGCCCAGCGCACCGGACGGTCCGCCGAGGCACTGCCGATCCTGGAGCGGGTCCGCGCCGAACAGGGGGACCGCCCGAGCACCAGGATGACGCTGCTCATGCACCACGCCGCCGCCATGGTCGGCCCGGACGGCGAGGCCGAGGAGCACTTCCAGCTCGCGCTCGTCAATCACGGGGCAGGCCGGTGGCCGTGGGAGCGCGGTCACGTCCGCCTCGACTACGCGATCAGGCTGCGACGCCGCCGTCGTACGCTGGAGGCGCGCCGACAGCTGACCACGGTCCTGGAGACCGCCGAACGCCTCGGCGCCGGCGCCCTCGCGACCGCCGCCCGGATAGAGCTGCGCGCCAGCGGCGCCGCACCGGCCCCCAAGAGCGTGGGGCCGCTGGACGAGCTGACGGCACAGCAGCGGCAGATCGTCCAGTTCGCCGCGAGCGGTCTGTCGAACCGTGAGATAGGGGAGCGGCTCTTCCTCTCGCCGCGCACCGTAGGCTCGCATCTGTACAACGTGTATCCCAAGCTCGGCGTCAGCAGCCGTCATCAGCTCCGTGACCTGGTACAGGACCGGTGAGAGCGGCGACAGAACGGTCGGAGGAGAGCCCATGAGACCCGGAGAACCGGGTGCGGCCGTGGCCCTCGACCACGTGGTGCAGCGCCTGCTCACCGCCTCCGCCACCCCGCCCTCCCTCGACGACCTCGGCCCGGACACCGCGCGGCGCGCCCTGCGCGAGACCCAGCCCGAGCGGTTCGAGGACTTCGACGTGGACGCGGTCTTCCGCGTGGCACCGGCCGGCCCGTCCGGACTGCTCGGCTTCTGGACCGTCCGCCCCGCCGGGGTGTCCGGCCCACTGCCGGCCCTCCTGTATCTGCACGGCGGCCGCTGGGCGCTCGGCGACGCACAGACCCACGCCCGGCTCATCAGCGAACTCGTCACCGGTGCGGGGATGTGCGCCCTGGTCCCGGAGTACAGCCGCGCCCCCGAGGCCCGCTACCCGGTGGCCCTGGAGGAGTGCTACTCGCTGTTGACCTGGGCGGTCTCCCAGGCCGGCGAACTCGCGCTGGACCCCGACCGGCTGGCGGTGGCGGGGGACTGCGGCGGGGCCACGCTGGCGGCCGCCGTGACCATGCTGGCGAAGCACCGAGGCGGACCGCGGATCGGCGCGCAACTGCTCTACTACCCGCTCACCGACGCCGGCTGCGACAGCGCCTCACAACGGCAGTTCGCCACCGGCTACCTCCTCACACGCCAGGCGCTGCGCGCCTACTGGACGCGTTACGTCGCCGACCCCGCGCGGCGGAGCGAACCCACCGCGGCCCCGCTGCGGGCGAGCACGGACGAGCTGGCGGGGCTGCCGCCCGCGCTGGTCGTCACCGCCGAGGCCGACGTGGCCCGCGACGAGGGCGAGCAGTACGCGCGCCGGATGTCCGAGGCCGGGGTCGAGGCGGCGTCCGTGCGGTTCCTCGGGACGATCCACGACTTCGTGGCGCTGCACGCCCTGGCCGACAGCGAGCCCACCCGGGCGGCGATCCTGACGGGATGCGCCTTCCTGCGTACGCGTTCGAAATCGTCATCATCGTGACGATCACCATTGTGGCGGCCCGAGAGCAGTCGGCCGACTGATGCGTGGGCCGGCACCGCCGCGCCATGCTGACGGTATGCCAACCGCGATCGACTCCCACGAGGAGAGACGTCCGCACCCGGCCGTACCGGCGGGCGGGCGGAGCACCGTGCTGACCACCCGCTCGGTCGCGCCGAGCGAGAGCCTGGACTACTGGCACCACGCCGTGTTCGACACCCTGGTCGGGATGGACATCACCACCGAAGGCGGTTCCTACGACGCCAGCATGCGGACGGACCACCTGGGAAACATGCAGATCACCACGGTGGAGTGCGACCCCGGCCATGTCCACCGGACGCCGCGTTCCATCGCCCGCGGCGACGGACGCCAGGTCTTCGTGGCCGTTCAGAGCGCCGGCCGGGCCCAGGTCGAACAGGACGGCCGCACCACCGAGCTGCGGACCGGGGACATCGGGTTCTTCGAGACCGTCCGCCCCTTCCGCACCGCTTTCCCGGAACGCTTCCGGATGAAGATCTTCGCGGTCCCGCGCGCGCTGCTCCAGCTCCCCGACGGCGGCCTGCGGCAGCTCACCGGCCGCTCGGTACCTCCGCGCGGCGGGCTGCCCGCCCTGCTCGCGCCGATGCTGGACCGGCTGGCGGACACCTCCGCGTCGTACGCGACGCCTACGGCCGACCGGCTGGCCGAGAGCGTCATCGACCTGATGGCGGCGACCGCGGCGGACCAGCTGGGGGCGGACCCCGCCGAACTGCCGGGCGCCGACGGCGTGCTGCTGCTGCGCGTCAGGACGTACATCCGCTGGCACCTGTCGGACCCCGGACTGACCCCGTCCGCCATCGCAGGTGCGCACGGCATCTCGGTCCGCGGTCTGCACCGGCTGTTCGAGGCCGAGGACAGCACGGTGTGCCAGTGGATCCGCGAACAGCGGCTGCAGGAGTGCCGCAAGGAACTCGCCGCCCGGCCGCCGGGCTCCGTCACCCTGGGGCAGGTCGCCCGGCGCTGGGGGTTCACCGGCCCGGCCGCGCTCGGCAAGGCCTTCCGTACCGCCTTCGGACTGTCACCGACGGACTGGCGGGACCGGGTGTGGGCGGGAACGGCGTCATGCTGACCGGCCACGCCCCCTGGGTGTCCTGCTCCACCCGGGACCTGGTGCCCGACGATCGTCTCCCCTCCTGGCAGCGCGCCCTCTCACGGACCTTCGTGGACGTCGAGGTCACCGTGGAGCAGGACCGTCCGTGGGACGGCGACCTGACCGCCGACCGACTCGGCGTGCTCCAGATCGCCACCCAGGAGTTCGGCCCCGGAACCGTGCTGCGCGGGGCTCGCGCGGTGGCCGCCGACCCACGGACCCACCTCCTGGTACGCCGACAGCTGGAGGGCACCGCCCGACTGCTGCAGGACGGCCGCACCGCCGAACTCCGCCCCGGCGACCTGGCCTTCCTCGACGCCCGGCGGCCCTTTCGGATCGTGCTCCCCGAGCGGCAGCGGGCGCGGATCCTCATGGTGCCCCGGGCGCTGCTGCGCCTGGAGGAACGGCAACTGCACGCCCTCACGGCCACGGTGGTGGACGAGAGCGCGGAGGGCGCGGCCGGCCTCCTGCTGCCGTTGCTCGACGGACTCGTCGACGAGGTCGCACGGGCCGGTTCGCTCCGGCGTGAGCAACTCGCCCGTGCCGTCGTGGACATCCTGGCGACCGTGGCCCTCGAACAGGCCGGACGGCCGCCCGAACCGGCGGACCTGTGGGTACGGATCACCGAGTCCGTCCGCACCCGCCTGGGCGAACCCGGTCTCGGCCCGCAGACCATCGCCGACCAGCACGGCATCTCGCTGCGCTATCTGCACCAGCTCTTCCAGCGGCACGACACCACCGTGGGCGCCTGGGTGCGCACCCGGCGACTGGAAGCCGCCCACGAGGAACTCGTCCACCCCGCGACGGCCCACCGTCCGGTTGCCGCGGTGGCTGTCCGGTGGGGGTTCACCAGCCCCTCCCACTTCAGCCGGGCGTTCCGCGACATGTACGGGATGTCACCGGCGCAGTGGCGCAGGGCGGCGGGCGCGGTCCGCGCGGAGGACTGACATCCCCGGCTTCCGGAGTACGGCCTCTACGCTGTCGGGTCGACGGCCGGACCGAACCGAACGCCCCGACGACGACCGAACCGAACGACCCCGGCAACGACCCAACTGAACGACCCCGACAACGATGGAGCGCACATGACCGACGAGACGATGGGTGACGAGGTCTACCAGCCGGACGGTTCGGAGGTGCAGGACGACGCGGGCGTGCTGGACGCCTCGGACACGCTGGACTACCGGGCCGGCACGGAAGCCCTGGACGAGGGGTATTCGCCCCCGGAGCGGCCCTGGGCCGTCGAGCACACGGGTGTCACGGCGGCGGAGGCGCAGCGCGGGGAGACCCTCGACGAGCGTCTGGCCGAGGAGGTGCCGGACATCCGCGTCCCGGAGGGCGACGACCTCGGCGACAGCCCGGACACGGACGGCGAACTCCTCGACGACGAGGTCGGCGACCTCCGTGCCGGCCGGCTCCTCGCACCCGACGAGGGCACGCACGAGGTCACCGAGTCCGACCTGTTCGCCTCCGACCGCGGCCTGGACGGCGCCGGGGCGTCGGCGGAGGAGGCCGCGATGCACGTCATCGCGGAATCCGAGGACTTCTGACCTTCCCGTCCTCGACTCCCGCGCTCGGGGACGAGGGCCGTACCGGCGGTCCCGCCGAGGTGTCGAAGGCGTGTGTCACCTCGGGCGGGCTGCCCGGGATGAGCAGCGCCCGGGCCTCCTCCTCGAAGCGGCGGTCGGTGGCCGTCAGCCGGACGTGGTGCTGGTCCAGGTGCTCGGCCCAGGAGGAGACCAGGTAGTTCTCGATGAACCGCTCCGGGGCGTGGCCGTCCTGGTAGAGGCCCCAGGACAGGGCTCCGGTACGGCGCCGGGAGCGGGCCACGTGGTGCATCCGGTCCGTGAACTCGGCCCGGTTCTCCGCCTGGACCCGGTAGACGACGGAGACCAGGACCGGGCCTGTCGGGCCGTCGGCCTCCCCGGGCGCGAACACCAGGGGAGGGGTCGGCCAGTGGTCGGACGGCGCGGGGTCGATGCCTTCGGCGTCATGCAGCGGCCACCGCCGTACGCTGGCCGCGCTCAGCAGCATCGCGGCGCCGGCGATCAGCAGACAGGCGGTCAGCCCGAGCCAGTCGGCGACCGTGCCCCACAGGGGTGCGGCCAGCGCCTGCCCGCCCTGGAAGACCAGGAGATAGACGGAGAGGCCGCGGGCCCTGACCCAGCCGGGGAGCCGGGTTTGTACGGCCGCGTTGAGCGTGGACAGCACGGCGATCCAGGCGAGGCCCGCCGGGAGCAGGGCGAGCGCGACCACCCACGGGGTGCGGACGGTGGCCAGTACCGCGAGCACCCCGGCGAACATCACGGCGCCTGCCGCGAGAGTGCCGTTGGCGCCCAGCAGACGATGGGCGCGGGGCAGCAGAAAGGCTCCGCCCACCGCACCGGCGCCCACCGCCGCGAGGAGCAGTCCGTAGCCGCCGGAGCCGAGGCCGAGCGAGCGGCTCGCGGTCAGCGGCAGCAAGGCCCACAGGGCGGCGCCGCCGGGGATGAACAGCAGTGTGCGCAGCAGGACCCGGCGGACGCCGGGCGCGTTCCAGACGTAACGGCGGCCCGCGTACAGGGCTGCCAGCAGCCCTTCACCCGTGGCGGGCGGCACGGTCGCCGCGGCGGGGCGCCGCCACAGCAGGAGGACGGTCGCGATGCCCAGATAGGACGCGGCGTTGAAGGCGAAGACCCAGCCCGCGCCCGCCGCCGCGACCACCGCCCCGCCGAGGGCCGGGCCGACGGCACGGGCGAGATTCATGTTCACCGCGCCGAGCGCCGCCGCCTGGCCGAGCCGCTCCCGCGCGACCAGTTCGGGCTGGATCGCCTGCCAGGCCGGGCCCATCAGCGCGGTGCCGCAGCCCAGCAGGAACGTCAGGAGGAGCAGGACCGTCGGCGACAGGGCGTCCAGGAACGCGAGTACGGCCAGCGCCGCGGACACCGCCAGCATCGCGAACTGCGCGGTCACCAGCACCGTACGCCGGTCGAAGCGGTCGGCGATCACCCCGGAGGGCAGCGCCAGCAGCACGACGGGCAGGCTGGCCGCCGTCTGCACCAGCGTCATCAGCGCGGCACTGTCCCCGACGAGGAGCCACTGGGCGCCCACCGTCTGCATCCAGGTGCCGATGTTGGAGACCAACTGGGCGATCCACAGCGCGCGGAAGACACGTGCCGCGAGCGGCGCCCAGGGGGAGTCGGTGGTGGTGGCGTTCATGGTGCTCCCGAGTGGGTCCGGTCCGGGCGGGGATGTCACCCGCCGAGCCGCCACGTTAGGACCGGTCCGGGAGGCGGGGTGTCCCGTGCGCGCACTGACAGCGGTCCTGCAGCGCACTGGTCCTGCAGTGCACGCACCGCACAGCGCACCGCGCCCTCAGTGCACCGCGCCCACACCCGGCCCCGCACTCCTGGGACGACAGGAGTGCACTCGTGGACAACTGCCCGGTGCACAGCGCTTCTACGGTGGCCTCAAGGGCGCCGGACCGACCGGGGTGCCCACGCAGTCCCAGGAGACGCACATGTCCGAAGCCTTCACGCCCGTCGAGCCCGTGCTCGAACCCGCCGCCGCGGCCTTCGCCGAGGCGACCGCCAACCCGCCCTACCTCTTCGACCTCGCCCCCGCGGACGGCCGCAAGGCCGTCGACGAGGTGCAGTCCGGCGAGATCGCCAAGCCGGCGATCGACGAAGAGTGGATCACGGTGTCGGGCGGCCCCACGGGCACCGTCCGGGCCCGCATCGTGAAGCCCGCCGGCGCCACGGGCACCCTGCCGGTCATCATCTACATCCACGGCGCCGGCTGGGTCTTCGGCAACGCCCACACCCACGACCGCCTGGTGCGCGAACTGGCCGTCGGGGCCAACGCCGCGGTCGTCTTCCCCGAGTACGACCTCTCGCCCGAGGCGCGCTACCCCGTCGCCATCGAGCAGAACTGGACCGTGGCGCGCTGGGTCGTCGAGCAGGGCGCGACCAAGGACCTGGACGCCACCCGGATCGCGGTGGCCGGTGACTCGGTCGGCGGCAACATGACCGCCGCCCTCACCCTGATGGCGAAGGAGCGCGGCGGAGTCCCGCTGCTCCAGCAGGTCCTGTTCTACCCGGTGACCGACGCGAACTTCGACACCAACTCCTACCACCAGTTCGCCACGGGCTACTTCCTGCGTCGCGACGGCATGCAGTGGTTCTGGGACCAGTACACGACCGACGAGGCCGAGCGCGCCCAGATCACCGCGTCCCCGCTGCGCGCCACCACCGAGCAGCTCACGGGTCTGCCCAAGGCCCTGGTCATCACGGGTGAGGCCGACGTCCTGCGCGACGAGGGCGAGGCCTACGCCAACAAGCTGCGCGAGGCCGGCGTGGCCGTCACCGCCGTCCGGTTCCAGGGCGTCATCCACGACTTCGTGATGCTCAACGCCCTGCGCGAGACCCACGCCGCGGACACCGCGATCTCCTTGGCCGTAAGCACGCTGCACGAGGCCCTGCACGCGGGCTGATCCGGGCGAGGCCGTCACCACGGACGGAACGGTCCGCGCGTGACGGCCACCCGCGCCCGGGGCATCTCATGCCGCACACGACGGCAAGGAAATCCACTCCCGACAAGGAAGTCCCATGACCGACTCCACGCCCACCGTCGTCCTGGTGCACGGCGCCTTCGCCGACGCGTCCAGCTTCGCCCGGGTCGTCCCCGAGCTGCTGGCCGACGGCCTGAAGGTGCTCGTCCCGGCCGTGCCCAACCGCAGCCTGACCGGGGACGCCGCCTACATCGCCTCGGTCGTACGCGCCGTATCCGGCCCCGTCGTCCTGGTGGGGCATTCCTACGGCGGTGCCGTCATCACCGTCGCGGGCGTCGAGGACAACGTGAAGGCCCTTGTCTTCGTGGCCGGTTACGCCCTGGAGGAGGGCGAGAGCCTGGGCGAGCTGCAGGGCCGGTTCCCCGACTCCGACCTCGCCTCGGCCCTGGTGTACACGCCGTTCCCGGTCGAGGGTTCGGACGAGCCCGGCACGGATGTCACCGTCGAGATCGACAAGTTCCCCGCCATCTTCGCCGCCGACGTGGACCCGGACCTGGCCCGGGTGCTCGCCGTCTCCCAGCGTCCGCTGGCAGGTGCGGCCTTCGCCGAGGCGGCCCCGGTCGCGGCCTGGAAGACCAAGCCGTCCTGGGGCCTGGTGTCCACCTCGGACCACACCATCAACCCCGACGTCGAGCGCTTCGGCTACGAGCGCGCCGGCATGACCACGACCGAGGTCGACTCGTCCCACCTGGTCATGCTCGCCCACCCCAAGAAGGTCGCGGACCTCATCCGCGAGGCGGTCCGAAGCGTCTCCGCCTGACCGGGCTGCTCCGCGGCAGATGAGAGGGCGTTCGATGAGGGAGCCACAGGCCAACGCTCCTGAACCGAACGCCCTCTTCGGCGATGCGCGGCCCCGGCATCCACGCGCCCGACCACTCCCTGGTCCGACTACCGGCGGTCCGCAGCCCGTGGCGGCGCGAGATCCTGGACAACATGACACAGCACCCGCACGCCCACCTCTTCTGACACGACGGCTCGATGAGCTGTGCCAGGACAGTCAGTTGCCGTTGATGTCGCGTTCGAAGTCCTTGGAACACTGGTCGCGTTCGGACTTGTTGTCCGCGTGCTGGACGCAGTCGTTGTAGTCCTTGAACGAGTCCGAGGTGAGGAAGGAGACGCCGATCGCGACGATGACGGACGACGCGATGACGGCGAGGGCGCTCAGGACCGCGCCCACGATGGCCATGCCCCGGTGCGGGGCACGTCCGCCGCGGGCACGCCGGGCGGCGATGATTCCGAGTACCAGCCCCACCAGGCCCAGGAGGACGCCCCCGAAGACCGTCCAGAAGAACACGCAGGCCGCGATGCCGAGCACCAGGGCCGCGACCGCCAGACCGTTGCTGGTCCTGGACGCAGGGTCCTGGTGATGTCCGGGATAGGGGTAGGCAGGCTGACCATAGTGAGCCATCCGCGGGCCTCGCTTTCCGTTGACCGTGAGCAGCACATGTCTTAGGTGTGCTCAGGCGTCTTCCCCGTGGCGTGCATCACATGCCGTCGTCCAGTGACGTGCCGGGCCGCGCGACCGCGCCCTACGGAGTCGTACGCTGGCGGTGTGGAGACTGTCGAGCTGCTGCCCGACGCGACGACCGAGCGGACCGTACGCGGTGTGTGGCGCCGCCTGTCGGATGCCGGTCTGCCCAGCCAGGCCACTCACCGGCACCCGACGAACCGCCCCCACCTCACGCTCGCCACGGCCGACACACTCGTGCCCGAGGTACGCGTCCGGCTCCAGGACGCCCTCGCCGTACTGCCCGTCCCCCTGCGCCTCGACGGGACGGTGCGGTTCGCCAGCCGGACGCCTGTCCTGGCCTGGGCCGTCCGGCCCGACGAAGCCTTGCTCCACCTGCACGAAGCGGTATGGCGCATCCTGTGCGACACCCCGAGCTGCGGACGACTCAATCCGATCCACGCCCCCGAGCGCTGGCAACCGCACATCACCCTCGCCCGTGGCCACGACGCCGCCCGCCCCGGCACTCCGCTGTTCTCCGCGGCGCCCGGCGAACCGGACGACGCCCTGACGGGCCAGTGGGTCGACGCCCGTACGTACGACTCTGTAGTCCGCTCCGCCACCCCGCTGGGGCAGTCTTCCTAAACTCGCCTAGTGGCCGACGGCGATCCCGTCTACACCCAGACGCTGTCCGAACCTGGTGACTGGCAGCGCTGGGACCGCCTCCAGAGATCCAGAGATCAGAGGTCGCAGAACAAGCTCAGAGAGCGAAGATGCGGGCGATGAAGAAGCCCGCGACGATCACGGCGCCGATGACGATCAGCCAGACCCAGACGCCGGGGTGTTCCCACATCCCTCCATCCGCGCGTTCCTCATGTGCCTCGGCGATTGAGCCTTCAACCGGGGGCGTTTCCTGTGGTGGCACGCGCGGATCTGTCATGACTTCAGGCTCACGCAGGTCGCACGTGCGCGCATCCGCAGATTCCCCTTGCGCCCCTACAGGCGTCCCACGACGTTCTCAGGGGGTGGTTTCGCCGCGTACCAGGGGCAGGCACACGGGCTGGATGCCCTGGGGGAGGTCATCGGGGCGGCACCAGCGGGCTTCCAGGATCTCGAAGGGGTCGAGGCGCAGCTCACCGCCGAGGAGCCGTGCCTCGTAGGCCACCTCCATGCGGGTACGGAAGCCGCTGTTCAGCATGACCAGACGGCCCACTTCCACATCGAGACCGGTCTCCTCCTTGACCTCGCGAACCACGGTGTTCCGGAAGTCCTCACCCTTGTGTGCGAAACCGCTGGGCAGACCCCATTGGCGGTTCGGCGACCACATACGGTGCCGGAGCAGCAGGACCCGTCCCTCGTCGTCACGCACGACACCGATCACGCCCACCACGAATTTGGCGTTCAGGGTCCACACAATGCGGTTCTGAAGGGGGCGCAGGAGCCGCCAGAGGCGGGCAAGGAATCGTCGCACGGGGCCTCGGACGGTCGGAATCAGACGGGACGTCACCGGTGGGAACGGTACAGCCCCATGCCCGTCCCCAGGACGGCGCGTTCCCTGTTGTTCTTCTCGTCGGCAGGTCTGACGGTACGAGACAGAAAAGCTGAACTTACCTCGGACCCGATCCACGTACCCGATCGGCGTACTTTCACGCATTCATCATGCAGATTACGAATGATTGGTGGGCTTTACGTGGTAAGGTGTCGGCGTGAGTATGAGCCTTGAGGAGCGGATGCGATCGGCCGTTGCCGCGCTCCTTCATGCGGCCGGTGAGTCGCAGACCGAGCTCGCCGCCGCGCTGGGGGTGAGTCAGGCGCAGGTGAGCCGTCGTCAGTCGGGGGCTGCTGCGTGGAGCCTGGCCGACTGCGAGGCGGTGGCGGCGCACTACGGCATCACCGCGTACGACCTTCTGGCCGGTCCGACCCGGGCCGTCGAGGCCCTGCCTCCGGGGCGCCGCCGTATGCCTGGCCGCCCGGCTTCCGGTGTTCGCCCTGCGGCCGTGGACGGGACGATCTGATGGCGGACTTCGAGGCGATCGACGCCCTGCTCGCAACCGCGTCGTCGGAGCGGACTCCGCTGCCGTCGGCCGAGGAACGGCGCCGGCTGCGCGAGGGCCTGCACCTCTCGCGCGCACAGCTCGCACAGGCTCTGGGGGTCGGCCCCTCCACGGTGGGCGGCTGGGAGTCCGGGCGGGACCCGAGCGGGGAGGTGCGGGAGAAATACGCGTACTTCCTTGAGGGCGCCCGCACCAAGCTGGAGGCCGTCACCGAGAACACCGCGGCCGCGACCGACGCGGAGCCCGGCGACGACGAGCCGACGGAACCTGACTCGGCGCAAGCTGGTCAGACCCCGGAGTCGCACGACGATGACGGCGGCGGCGACGTGCTGGCTGTCGCGCAGCCGTGCGTACTGTGCGGGCAGCCGGCCCGCCATCAGGTCGAAGGGTTCCCCCAGCACCTGGACCCCGCCGAGTGTGCCCCGGCCGCACCTGCGTCCGTGCCCGCGCAGGCAGAGAAGCCCGCGCCTCGCACTGCACCGCGGCAGCCGGCGCCCGCCAGGAAGTCGCGCCCCGCGGCGTCCGGCGTGAAGGTCGTCCCGGTCGGCCGCCGTCTGCAGGCCGCCGACGCCCCGGACCGGATCGGCGCTGCGGTGGCGGCCGCGCTCGCCGAACACGCCGGGGATGTCGAGGCGGCGACCGCCGCTCTGATCA
The DNA here is from genome assembly GCF_018070025.1 of Streptomyces liliiviolaceus. Lineage (NCBI taxonomy): Bacteria > Bacillati > Actinomycetota > Actinomycetes > Kitasatosporales > Streptomycetaceae > Streptomyces > Streptomyces liliiviolaceus. Next base: position 5,073,330 of record NZ_JAGPYQ010000001.1, on the reverse strand, counting down.
AGCGGGCGATCCCGGATGCGATGGCGCTGCTGGACGACACCCGCAAGGGCGGGCGTTACGACGTCGTCGCGCATCCGTGGCTGCCGGACATCCTGCGCAAGCAGACGGCACGCGGCGCCGACCAGGTGTGGGAGGCCCGCCCCAAGTGGAGCCGTCCCGAACTGCCCGCGGGCGTGCACGAGATCACCGCGCTGGACGTCAACGGCGCCTACCTGTCCGCCCTCAAGACCCACCTGCCGCTCGGTCAGCTGGAACACTCCACCGGCAATCACCACGACCGCCGCCGCGCCGGCCTGCACCTGATCACCCCACCCGCCTGGGAGCACGACCCCTACCTGCCCAACCCGATCGGCAACCGTGACGAACCCGGCCCCCTGTGGGTCACCGAACCCACCCTGCGCCTCCTGCTGCGCCTGTCCGGGCCGAAGTACGGGATGTGCGACCCGCCCGAGATCCACGAGTCGTGGACGTCCGGGGCGACCGAGGGGCTATTGGAGAAGTTCCGCATCGCGCTGAAGGACGCCCGGGACCGGGCGATCTCCGACGACGACCAGGTGACGCTGGAGTACGTGAAGGCCATGTACTCCAAGTTCGTCTCCACCCTGGGGGAGTCGAACTACAACCGCGAGCTCTACCGCACCGACTGGATGCACCTCATCCGCGCCCAGGCCTTCGCGAACCTGTGGTGGAAAGCCCACCGCGCCTACGACGAAGGCCTGATGGTCGTCCGTGCGATGGGTACCGACGAACTCCACGTCACCGGCGACTGGCGGGCCGTCTTCCCCGAAGGCCGCGGCGTGGCCGAGGTGAAGGTCAAGGACACCTACACCGTCGGCACCGACCCCAGTGCCGCCGCCGAGCCCTCGCCGGACGCTTCCTGACGCTGTTCCCCCCGACCTGGCGTCCACTTACCCCGCCGGGTCGGGAGAGGGGAGCTCACAGCCCCCGTACAGTGATCCACACCCGAGAACCCGGAAGAGACGATGCCTGAGCGGAACATCGAATTCGGTAAGTACGGTGCTCGCGGCCTCAAGGGCCACGAGGCCGTCGCCCGCCAGTTGGACGACCTGGCCGGCTACATCGCCACCCCCGTCTCCGCCCGCCGCGGCCTGCAGGCCCGCCTCCACTACCTCACCCGCACCACCCACGCCCGTCAGGCGGCCCGCGCAGCGGGCCTGACGGTCACCGACCGCACCCTGCGTGCCTGGCAGGCCGGTACCCGCAGTCCGACACGGAAGAATCTGGAGCGCATCGAGCAGGCCTACCGCACGGTGCGGCGCGAGAACGTCGCCCGCTACCTCACAGCCCGCCTCAACCGTGACGGCCGCGGCACCCGCGTGGAGATCCACCCGATCAACCAGTCCCAGGTCGACCGGCCGCGCCAGCGCGCGGTGGAGCTGCGGCATCTCAACGTGCGCAACTGGGACCGGATCGTCAGCGCGTGGACGGCCGGCGACGACCGGCAGCTGGACGAGGCCTGGGTCGACCAGGTCATCGACCTCGGCTCCCAGTGGGGCCAGTACGAATACGTCACCAACATCGGCTTCGCCGCCTGAACCCTTGAAGGGGTGGTCAGGTCGGCGAGCCGGGCCGGGCGCGGCCGAGGCGCAACGCTTGAGCGCCAAAGCAGCCGCCTGGCCCGACGGGACGCCGAAAGTGTCTCCGGCGTCCCGTTGTTGGCGTTTTTCAGCCTGGTCATCGTGGTGCGCGGGGTCACATGCTGGCACGTACATGCCGTAGGGGGTCGTCGTGATTGCCATGCGTTCTGTGAGGCGTCCGCGAGGCGCTGTTCGTGCCGTTGCCGTTGCCCGTGCCGTCGTCCGGGCCCTTGTCGTGATGGCGTTGTTCTTCGGTTGGTCCGTTGCCGTCGGATCGGTCGGTCACGCCGATGCGCGGGCGGAGCGGCAGGCGGCTGTCGTGGTGCGTGGGGGTGACACGCTCTACAGCACGGTCAGCCGCTGCACGGTGGGCTTCAACGCCCGTTCCGGGTCCACCATGTACGCGTTCGTTTCGGGTCGGTTTGCTCAGGGCGCCACCACCTGGTACGCCGATGCCGCTCTGACCGTCAGCGTCGGTGTCACCGCGGGGGTGAGCTTCCCGGGCAACGACTACGCGAGTGTCCGGTACACGAACACGACCGCTTCCTACCCGGGTGAGGTGTCGCTGGGCGCCGGCGCCGGTACACGCGACATCACGGGCGCGGCGAGTCCCGTGGTCGGGCAGTCGATCTGCCATGTCGGGCGGGTCGGCGGCTACCGCTGCGGCAGCATCCAAGCGGTCAATGTCACCGTCAACTACGGCGGGGGAGTGGTGTCCGGACTGTTCAGGTCGTCCATCTGCTCCGAGCCGGGAGACACCGGAGGTCCGGCCTTCTCGGGCGGCACGGCGATCGGCGTCATCGTCGGCAGCAGCGGGAACTGCAGCGTAGGTGGGGTCACTTACTACCAGCCGGTGGTCGAGTGGCTGTCCGTGTACGGCCTGAGTATCTATTGAGATCGCGACCGTGCAGGTCGCAGCAGGTCGCCGGGCAGGTGAGGCACGCTCCAACATATGGCTGGAATATGCCATAGGCATGCGGGCCGATGAGATAGTCGCCGTGAGAGGGCGTCGCCGGACCCCGGGCGGTCGCATCGAGCGCCGCACGGCCGGAGAGCTCACGGCGCTCTCGCAGGCGGCCCCGTTTCACCTCCCCGCCGGGCGGGGCCGCCTCAGTCCGACTGCCCGGAGCCTGTCTAGAGCCCCAGTACCTCGCCGTACTTGATGGCCCCGTAGGGCAGCGCGAAGCCGTAGGGGGTCAGTGACTTGCCCAGCGGGTAGGTCTCCTGCGTGCTGCTCGGCGCGAACCAGACACCACCGGACCTGGGCTCACCCGCGTTCTCCCCGGGGGCGCTCACCGCGGTGTCCCACAGTCCGTCGCGGTTGTAGTCGCCGACGGCCAGCTGGGCGCCGAAGCGGTCGCCGGCCTCGGCCGTGCCGGGCATGTTCGGGGTGCTCTGGCTGCGGGCCAGCCCTCCGTGGAGGCCGTGCTCCGTGCCGTTCATCGTGACGTATCCGCCCGCGTCCTTCACGGTACCCACGTCCTCACCGGGCACGCCGACGACCAGTTCCGGACGGCTGTCGCCGTTCAGGTCGCCCGCGGACAGCGCGGCGCCGAAGTCGTCGCCCTCCTCGGCGGCGCCACCGACCTCCGGGCTCGACTGGGTGACGCACTCGTACGCGGAGCCGAAGTCCGCGCTCTTCGAGCCCTTGAGCAGGAGCACCGCACCGCCGAGCCGGTTCTCGCAATGGGTGCTCTCCGACTCGGGGTTGGGCTGTACGAGGCCGATCGCGAGGTCGTCCGTGCCGTCCCGGTCGAAGTCGGCGGCGGCGAGCGCACTGCCGCGGTCGGCGTCGGCGTACCACTGGGCCGGCCCGGCCCGGTCGTCCCAGCGCGTGATGAAGGTGCTGGAGTCCTCCGTGCCCCGCCAGGTGGCGGCGAGGTCGTCGCGGCCGTCGCCGTCGAAGTCGCCGGTGGCCAGGGCACGGGTGGCGCCGCCCATGCTGTAGCGGCGCAGGGTGGTGGGTGTCACCGGGTCGGCGGTGAGGGGGCCCGCGCGGAACCGGAGCGCACCGTGCTCCTCGCCGTTCTCGCCGAACGCGAGGTCGGTGTCGCCGTCGCCGTCGTAGTCGCCCGTGGCGATGGTGCGGCCGATGCTGCTGTACTCGGACGTGCCCCTGGCCACGGTGGTCCCCTTGGGGTGCCACTGCAGGCTCTCCAGGACAGTGATGGTGCCCTCGTCCTTGAGCTGGTCGGAGGTGAGTGACTCCCCGCTCGCGCCGACGACGAGCTCGAAGAAGCCGTCGCCGTTCACGTCGACGGGCGCCAGGGAGGAGCCGAAACGGTCACCTGCCTCGGGCGTGCCGGGGATGCCGGCCTCGGCCTGGCTGATGACACCGGTGGACTGGTACGGGCTCTCCGCGCCGCCATAGATCACGCTGATGTAGCCGGCCTTGGCCTTGCCGTCCACCGTCGCGTCGGGCATGCCGACCGCGATGTCCGCGTATCCGTCGCCGTTGAAGTCGAACCGCGGAGTCGTCGCCGCCGCGGCGCTTCCGGCGAGCGGCAGGGCCAGACCGGTGGCGGTGAGTGCCACAACGGCGGCGGTGGCGGCCAGGGTACGTACGCGCACAGGGCAACTCCCGTAGTCCGAAAGGGAAACAAGGGGTAAGGGCTTTCGGAGCTGTGACCCATGAGGCGTACGAAGGGTTGTGCGAAGGTGGCCGTGCGGTGAACTCGACTCACCGCGTTCTCACCGTCATTTCACCGCGATCTGGCCCCTCGCCTCAGCGAAGGGGCCCAGCCGCCCGGCGGGATCGCCGAAACCTCAGACGGACGCCGGCCGCAGGACGACCGGAAGGGCGTCGAGGCCGTTGATCGCCGTGGAGATGACGGGCACCAGTTCCGACTCGGGCACGGCCAGCCGCATGGCGGGGAACCGGGCGAAGAGCTGGGAGAGCCCGATCGCGCTCTCCAGGCGGGCCAGGGGCGCGCCCAGGCAGAAGTGCGGTCCCGCGCCGAAGGCCAGCTGGCGGTCGTAGAGGCGGGAGTCGCGGATGTCGAAGCGCGCCGGGACCGTTCCGCGCTGTTCGCGGTTGGCGGCGGCCAGGCCGACGACGATCGGCTCGCCGCGGCGCACGGTCACTCCGTGCAGGACGGTGTCCCGCAGCGCGTACCGCATGAACAGGTTGCGCAGCGGGGCGTTCCAGTGCAGGCCCGCCTCCACGGCGGCCGGCCAGTCCAGCTCGCCGCCGAGCAGCGCGCGGAGCTGGTCGGGATGGGTGAGCAGGGCATGGACGGTGCTGGTCAGCGAGTTGACCGTCGTCTCGTGGCCGGCCAGCAGGATGATCTCAAGGGTGTCGATCAGTTCCTTCTCCGTCAGCCTGCCGGCCTCGTCGTCCAACGCCTCGATCAGCGCGCTGGTCAGGTCGCCGAGCGGAGCCTCGCGCCGGTCGGCGACCAGGCGTGCCAGCACCTTGCGCTGCCCGACGGCGGCCGCCTGCCGCTCGGCGCCGCTCACCTCGACGCTCAGCATCGTCCTGAAGTGGCCGCGTAATCGGCGCTGCTGATCGGGGTCGGTGAGACCGAACAGCTCGCAGATGATCAACAGCGGGAGCGGATAGGCGAAACCCTCCTTGAGATCGGTCACGTCCCCCGGCTTCGCGGACTCCAGGTCGTCCAGCAACTCCCGGGTGATCTCACGGATCCGGGGTGCGAACGCGTCGATACGGCGCGGAGTGAACGCGTGACTCACCAGACGGCGAAGCCTGCGGTGGTCCATCCCGTCGGCATTGAGCATCGACTCCCCGACGATGAGGTTGAGCAGTGGCCATCCGGCGGGTATCTCCCCGCGTGTGTACGCACCCCAGTGCCGCGGATCGCTGGAGAGGTCGGGGTGCGCGTCCAGTACCGTCTGGGCCGCCTCGGCCGACATGGCCGCCCAGGCACGGACGTCGTCCGGCAGCGCCACCGGCACCACGGGGCCGTGCCGCAGCCACTCGGCTGCCTCCTCGTGGGTTCCGCGGTTCGGATCGAGCGAGGACACGGGCTGGTCGAGCGACAGCGTCGAACGGTCGATGCGCATGGACAGCTCCAAGTGCACGGGGGGATACGTTGCCTTGCGTCCGCCTATCGTGTGCGGCCGTACCGCGCAGGAAGCTGTACCGGGTTCGGGCCGACCGCCCGACAGGGCCTCAACCGTCGCCAGACACGAATCCCGGAGCCGACCCCACCACCGTCATCGTAACGACCCGGCCCCCGCGCACAGGTACGAAGCGGACGAAGCCCCGCCCGAAGGGCTCAAGTCGGCTCATTCTCCCGGTAAGTTGACCGGTTCGACCGGCATCGAGCCACGACGCTCACCTCTCACCGGCACTCCGGCCCGCCTCCGTGAGGGCCTGGTCCAGGATCTCCAGGCCGAGGGTCAGCTCCTCCTCGGTGGCGGTCAGGGGCGGGGCGATGCGCAGGGTGCCGCCCATGCCCGGCAGTTGGACGATGTTCATGTGCAGGCCCAGTTCGAGGCAGCGGCCCGTGACACGGGCACCCAGAGCGTCCCCGGCCGAGGTGTCGGTGTCGCCCGTCGCGAACTCGACGCCGAGGAGCAGACCCCTGCCGCGTACGTCGCCGATCACCGGGTGGCGGGCGGCGAGTTCGTCGAGTCCCTTGCGCAGGAACTCCCCTCGGCCACGGGCCTGTTCGTCGAGGCGGTCGGCTTCGAGGACGTCGAGGACCGTGTTGCCCACCGCCGCGACGAGCGGGTCGGAGACATGGGTGGTGAAGAACAGGAAGCCGCGCTCGTGGGCCCGCTCCTCGATCTCCGCGCTGGTGACCACCGCGGCGAGCGGCAGCCCCGCGCCGAGTGTCTTGGACAGGGTGAGGATGTCGGGGACGACCCCGTCGCGCTCGAAGGCGTACCAGGTGCCCGTGCGGCACAGGCCGGTCTGCGCCTCGTCGAGGATGAGGAGCATTCCGCGCTCCCGGCACTTGCGGAGCAGCGCGGCGAAGTAGCCGGCGGGCGGCTCGATCACCCCGCCCGAGCTGAGGATCGGCTCGACCAGACACGCGGCCAGGCTGCCGGTGGACTGGGCGTCGATGAGGTCGAAGGCGAGGTCCAACTGCCGCTGCCAGTCGAGCGTTCCGTCGGGGTGCGCGATGTCGGGGTGATAGGAGTGCGGTACGGGGATGGCGAAGTTGCCCGGTGCGCCGGGTCCGTAGCCCTTGCGTCCCGCGCTGTACGTCGCCGACGCGGCGGCCTGGGTCATGCCGTGCCAGGACCGGGCGAACGACACGATCTCGTGGCCGCCGGTGACGAGCTTCGCCATCCGTACCGCAGCCTCGTTCGACTCGGCGCCCGTGGTGAGCAGCAGCACCTTGTCGAGCGGGTCGGGCAGCGTACCGGCCAGCCGCCGCGCGAGGTCCACGACGGGGCGGCTGAGCATGCCACTGAAGAGGTGGTCGAGGCCGGCGATCTGCCGCTGGACGGTCTCCACGATGCGTGGATGGCCGTGTCCCAGGATCGCGCTCATCTGGCCGGAGGTGAAGTCGAGGATCCGGCGGCCGTCGGCGGTGTACACGAAGCTGCCGCTCGCGCGCTCGATGATCTCGGGGGTGAAGGCGACGCCGTAGCGCAGCAGATGGCGCCGTGCGTCGTGCCAGAACTGTGCGTCGCGGTCCGTGCCGGTCATGTCGCCTGCCCTGTCGTCTGCCATGACGTCGACGGTAGGGACGGGTCGAGGTTCGCGTCCATCACACGATGTCGGCTTTCCTGTGCGGCAGAACCGTACAAGAATCGCCAGGGTGATGAACCCGTGGAGGCTGAGGCTGCTCAGCCAGCTGGACACGCTCGGTACGGTCCGCGCGGTGGCGCAGGCCGGCCATCTCAGCCCGTCGAGCGTCTCCCAGCAGCTCGCCGTCCTGGAGGCCGAGACCGGCACCAAACTGCTGGAACGCACGGGGCGGCGGGTACGGCTGACGTCCGCCGGGCTGATCCTCGCCCAGCGGGCCCGCGCGATCCTCGACCACATGGACGGCGTCGAGAGCGAGTTGCGCGGCTTCGGTGAGGAGCCGTCGGGGCTGGTCCGGCTGGGCGCGTTCCAGAGCGCCATCCACACGCTGGCCGTCCCTGCGGTGACCCGGCTCGCGGCCGCCCACCCGCACCTGGACGTCGAGATCCTCGAACTAGAACCGCACGCGAGCATGCCCGCCCTGCGCATGGCGGACGCGGACATCATCATCACCACGACCGACTTCGACGAACTTCCGCTCGGCCCGGACCTCGACCTGGTGCCGCTGGCCGAGGACCCGGTGCTGCTGGTCCTGCCTCCCGGCCATCCCGCCGGACGCGGCCCCGTGGACCTGGCCGCCTTCGCGCACGAGGCCTGGGCCTTCGACATGCCCCAGTCCTACATGGCCAACCTGGCCCGGCGCCTGTGCCGCCAGGCCCGCTTCGAACCGCGGGTGGTGTGCCGTTTCAGCAACTACATGATGGCGCTGCAACACGTCGAGGCCGGACTGTCGATCACCCTCCTCCCGGCCCTCGCCGTCGCCCACAGCCGCTACGACGTGACCACGCGCGAACTCGCCACCCCCGTCACCCGCACCATCACCGCCGCCGTCCGCCGCGGCACCCCAACCCGCGCATCCGTCCGCGTCGTCCTTGACGCCCTGCGCCACGACCCGACGCCTCCGCCCCTCACACCACCCACCGAACGCGGCACCGCAACGCCGCCGGGCGGCACGCGGTGACGACCCACCGGCCCGCTCCCCGCGGACTCCTCCGACGAGGAGCCGCTTCGCCTATGCGATGACCCGGGCGGTGCGCGCGGCTGTCAGCCAGTGCGGGAACTCCTGCAGAAGCCGGTCGTACAGCAGACCGTCGTCCAGGGTGCGGGGGTCGAGACCGGCGTGGAAGAAGCCCGCGTTGTCGACGATGCGGCAGGCGGGTGCGGCCAGGGTGTCGAGGCGGTGCAGGAAGGCGAACTCGTTGTCGTCGGGGTCGCCGAAGCCGACGAACTGCCAGAACAGGGGCAGGCGGGCGGCCTTGCACAGATAGCGTTCGGCAGCGGCCTTGCTGGTGGGCCCGCCGTCCGTCTGGAAGATGACCAGGGCGGGATCGGTGCTGTCGGACGCGAGGTAGTGGTCGATGACCTCGTCCATGGCCCAGTGGTAGTTCGTCCGCCCCATGTGGCCGAGGTTCTCGTGCAGCTTGTCGATGCGGCCCGGGTAGTTGCCGAGGCGCAGGTCGGTGGATCCGTCGACGTCCGTGGAGAAGAACACGACGGGCACGGTGCCGTCGTCGTCGAGGTGGGCGGACAAGGACAGCACCTGTTCACCGAAGTGCTGCATGGTGCCGTCCTTGTAGTAGGGCCGCATCGATCCGGACCGGTCCAGGACCAGGTACACGGCGGCGCGTACTCCCTCAAGGCCATGTGTGCGCAGGCTGGCGCCCGCGGCCTTGTAGAGGCTGACGAGGCCCGGGGCCTCGGCCTGCACCTTGGTCAGACTGACCGCCGCAGGGGCGTAGTGCATTTCGGTCATGGTGGCCGTTTCTGTAGCGGGTGCGGTCGCCATGATGCGGGCCCCGGTGCTCACGCGGCGTGCTTATCGCGGAAATGGGTGCAGTCGGGAGCCCTTGGACCCTCTGCGGGGCAGCGGTGCGCCGCTTGGCGGTCGCGCTGCGATACCTCGCTCGTGTGTGACGCGGATCACGGCCAAGTGAAAACCTGACGCGAAGGCCCCGCGTCTAGCAGGTGTGAGATCAGCCAGGGCACCGCTGCACGAGGTCGACGAGGAACGTCTCGTCCGGCTCGTGGCGAAGGGCGACCGTGCCGCATTCGAGGAGTTGTACCGGCGTACGTCGCCGTGGCTGGCGGTGCGCCTGCGTCGCCGCTGCGGGGACGAGCAGATCGTCGCGGAGGTCATGCAGGAGACCTACCTGGCGGTGTGGCGCGCCGCGGGCGCGTTCGCAGGGGCCGCCGTCGGCGGGACGGCCACCGGCTGGCTGTGGACGATCGCGGCGCGGCGCCTGGTCGACGCGTTCCGGCGCAGGGCCCACCACGCGGAGCCCCCGCCGGCCGCCGCCGTGCCGGACGCCGCGCCCGCCGCCGAGGAGGAGGCGCTCGCGGAGACCGTCGGCGGTGAGGTCGGGGACGCGCTGCGCCACCTCGCGCCGGAGTTGAGACAGGTACTGCAGGCCATGGTGCTCGACGGGCTGTCCGTCCGGGAGACCGCGGTCCTGCTCGGGCTGCCCGAGGGCACGGTCAAGACCCGTGCCCGCCGGGCCCGGACGGCGATGCGGAGGGCGCTGGTATGAGTGGGGAACACGCGTCGGTGCGGATCATCGAGGGGTACGCGCGTGGCGGCGCGGACCTCGCCGCCGACGAGGTGTGGGCCGTGGAGGCCCACCTGGAGGCGTGCCGGGTGTGCCGCGACCGGCTGTCCGCCGTGGTCGCCGCCGAGGTGCCCGCGGTGCTGTCACTGGTCGACACCGTGTGGGCCGGCCTGGAGCCCCGGGTGGCGGTCACTGCCACGATGCGGCGCGGACGGTTCCGACAGGTGTGCCTGTCGCGGCTCTCGCGGTGGATGACGCCCGCGATGGTGCCGTGGCTGGCCATGGTCGTGGGCGTGACACTGCTGGCCCTGCTGCTCGACGTGGTCGGCGCCGGCACGGGCGACGTGTCGATGGTGCTGCTGTTCTCGCCGGTCCTGCCCGTGCTCGGCGTCGCGGCGTCCTGGGCCCGCGGCCTGGACCCGGCGTACGAGCTGACCGCCTCGGCGCCCAGGGCCGGGCTCCAACTGGTCCTGCGGCGTACCGCGTCCGTGCTCGGCGTGGTCGTCCCCGTGCTGCTGGTGTGCGGGTGGCTGACCGGGGTGATGGTGGCCCAGTGGCTGCTGCCCTGCCTGGCCTTCACCGCGGCGACGCTGGCGCTCGGTGGTGCCGTCGGGGTGACCCGCGCCGCCGTCGCGCTCGCCGCCGTATGGGCCGCCCTGGTCATGGCGCCGACCGTGGCCACCAGCCGGACGGCCGTCGTCCTGCGGCCCGAAGGTCTGCCCGCGTGGGGGCTGCTCCTCGCGCTCGGCATCGCGGTCGTGATCGCCCGCAGAAGCGCGTACTCCGTCCTGGAGACCCATCGATGAGCAACACGAGAGCCGAGCGATCAACAACGCGAGAGCCGAGCGATGAGCAACGAGCCGGACAAGCGATGAGCAACGCAAGAGCCAACCGAAAGGAACACCACATGACGTCCGCGGTCAACGCGGCCGACCTCGCGCCGACGGCCTACGCATGGGAGATCCGGGCCACCGGGCTGAAGGTCAGGGTCGGCAGGAAACGGATGGCCGTCGACGGCCTCGACCTGCGGCTCGGCACCGGTGTCCACGGCCTGCTCGGTCCCAACGGGGCGGGCAAGACCACCCTCATCCGGACGCTGGCCACCGTGCTGCGCCCCACCGAGGGCACCCTTGAGATGTTCGGCGAGTCCGTCGGCGGCCGGGGCGAACACCGTGCGCTGCGCCGCCGGATCGGCTACCTGCCCCAGGAGTTCGGCTACTACAAGCGCTTCACGGTGCGCGAGTTCGTCGAGTACATGGCGTGGCTGAAGGAGGTGCCGAAGGCGGACATCCCCGCCGCGGTGCAGCGCGCCGTGGAGCGGGTGGGCCTGGCGGACCGCGCCGACGACAGGATGAAGGCACTGTCGGGCGGCATGGTGCGGCGCGTCGGCATCGCCCAGGCCATCGTCAACGACCCGGCGGTCCTGCTCCTCGACGAGCCGACGGTCGGCCTCGACCCCGCGCAGCGGCTGCGCTTCCGCGAACTGCTCCAGGAACTGGGCACCGACACCTGTGTGCTCGTCTCGACCCACCTGGTGGAGGACGTCGCCGCCGCCTGCACCGACGTGGTGCTCTTCGCCGAGGGCCGACTGGTCTTCCAGGGCACCCCGGACGAACTCGCGGCGGCGGGCGGCCCCGAGCACGTGGGCGACAGCCCGCTGGAGCGCGGCTACTCGGCGCTGCTGCGCAACCCCGCCCAGGAGAGGGGCAGTTGGTGAACGGCCGTATCCTGCGCATCGAGTTGAGGCGTTCCGTCGCCCCGTGGGCCGGCGCAGTGGTCCTGCTCCCGGCGCTGGCGTTCCTGTATCTGGTGGACGCCGCGTGGTGGCGGGGCACCACGGCGTGGACGGCCCAGTGGACGCCCATGGCCATGTGGACCCGCTCCCTGCTGTTCTACCTGTGGCCGCTGGCCGTGGGACTCGGGGCGCTGCAAGGGCTGCGCGACCACCGCTCGAAGATGTACGAGCTGCTGACCAGCACACCGCGGCCCGCCCGGCACCGCGCCGCCGCGCTGGCGGGCACGACGGCGTGCACGCTGGCCACGGCCTTCGCGCTCCTCGTCCTGGTGGGCGCGGTCCAGGTATGGGGCAACACCGCCTACACGCACGCCGGTTGGCTGCCGATCTCGCTGGTGGGGGCGTTCTTCCTCGTCGCGGGGGCCGTGCTGGGCATGGGGGCCGGGCGCGCCCTGCCGTCCGCGCTCACCCCGCCCGCGACGGCCATGGCCGCCTTCGTGTTCACGGTCCTGATGCACGCGTCCCTGGGCCGGACGGAGACGGTCATGGAGGGCGGGTTCCCGGGCACGGAGCCGAACCGGGTCTCGCTGCTGTCACCGACGGTGGAGGAGGTGCGCGACGCACTCGTCACGCTCTCCGTGTCCGTGCACCTCGGGCAGACGGTCTGGCTGCTCGGCATGGCCGCGACCGGCTTCGCGCTGCTGATCGCCGCGACCCCGCGAGCCCGGCTCACCGCACTGGCACCCCTCCTGGCGGGCGCGGTCGTCGCTCTGCTGGTGCTGCCCTCCGACCCGGGCCGGATGTACGTCGTCGACAAGGCGGCCGCGGAACTGGTCTGCGACGGCCCGGTATGCGTGACGACGACACAACGCGCACGGCTCGACGACGTCGCGGGCCCCGGCAAGAAGGCGCTGCGCCTGCTGCACGCCGCCCTGGGCGACCGGGCGCCGGTCTCGGTCCGGGAGAACGCCGCCGTACCGCCGCAGGGCTCCACACCACGGTGGTCCCGCGAGAGCGTGCTGTTCGACTTCGACGACGACATGATCACCGGCGTGCGGGGCGAGGAGCTGACCCGGGCCCTGATCGCGCAGGCCGTGGTGCCGATGTGCGTCCCCGTCGGCTGGGGCGGTACGGCGGCCGACCCGGCCACGCAGAGCGTCGCGGTCGCCTGGGTGACCGGCGACCTCCAACCCCTCGCGGGCAACGGGTACTCCGCGGCCGCGCAGACCGCCGCGGCCCGCCCGGTGTGGAAGGAACTCAAGGCACTGCCACAGGACGAACAGCTGTCCCGGATCGGCGCGATGCGTACCACCGCGCTGTCCTGCGAGGGCGAGCCCCTCGCCGCGCTGAAGGGCGAAGCTTCCAAATGATCCCGCCGATCCCGCCGATCTCGTTGAGATGGCTGATGCTCTACGCCCGCTCGCGCCAGGTTCCCGCGTCGCTCGCCGCGGTGGTCGTCAGCGCGGTCACGGTGGCGGTGCTCGCCCGGGACGGGGGCGAGGGCGCAGGGCCCACCGGTCCGGGGCTGCCCGTGCTCGTCCTCGCCGCCGGGGCGATGGCGTTCTCGGTCGGGCTCAGCGGGCAGGACCTCGCGCTGGACCGGACGGCCGCGATCCGCTGGGCGCCCCGCAGAGCGGCGCACGTGCTGTTCGCGGGAGCGGTCGTCGCCGCGGTGCTGCTGACCGTGCAGAGCATGGGCGAGGACAGGGCCAACCTTGCGTTCGTCGTCCGCGACAGCGCGGGTCTGATGGGGCTGGTCGCCCTGGGGGCGGCGCTCGCGGGCGGACAGTACGCCTGGACACTTCCGTTCGCCTGGCTCTCGTACGCCCTTTTCGCCCCGCCTGCGACGAGTACGCCGACGCAGGTGGCGACCTGGATGCTGCTGCCACCCGGCACCGCCGCGGGTACCTGGACGGCCCTGGTCCTCACGGTCGCCGGCACCGCGGCCTACGCCGTCGCGGGGCCGAGACGGTAGCCGGAGGGCTCAAGCCGGCGGGTCAACCGGCGCGCATCACCGGGGTCAGCGTCGTGGACGACCGTGCTCCCGCCTGTGCCATGCTGAAATGATGATCAGTGAAGCAGCAGGTGGCAGGTCGGACGGGCTGGTTCGTGACCGGGTCACGGCCTGGCTTGAGAGCGCCGAGGGACCGGGCTTCGGCCGGGTCACGCGCTTCGGGCAGTGGGACGTGACGCCCGACGGAGGCTGCGTGGCCGCGGTGGGCACCGTTCTCGACGGTCTCGACCGGCCGGGACGCGACGTCCTGTGCGTGATCGCGACAGCCGACGGCGACCTCCGGCAGTACGACCTGGCGGCCGACCTGGTCTCCGCCGGCGCCGGCACCGTGGCGGTCGCTTCGCGCGACAGCGTCCACTGGTTCGATCTCAGCACTCGTACGCCGGATGCGGGCCCTGTCCTGCCCGGACGCATCGAGCAACTGCGCGTCTCGGCCGACGGCCTGCGCGCACTCGTGGTCCTGGCCGCCGATCAGCCATCCCGCTACGACCTGGCGGAGCGGGTGATCGCGGAGCCGTCGCAACGCGAGCCGCTCGTCTTCACCGCCGAGCCGGAACGATTTCGCCAGTGCTACGTGGTGGACCGGCGCAGCGGCTCCGTACGGAACGTCACTCCTGCCGACGCGAACGTCTGGGAAGTGTGCTGGGCCGGTCCGGACGCCGCTCTGGCCGTCTGCGCGGACCGGCCCGGCGAATCCGGCTGGTACAGCCCCTACTTGGCGCACCTGGACCTGGAATCGTCGACGGCCGACGTCCTGTACAGGCCGCGGATCGGCCGTCAGCTCGCCGAACCGGCCTGGACGGCGGACCGTTGGGCGGTCGTCGAGGCGACCTGCAGCGACCGCGGAGTCGTGGCCGGCGAGGTCGTCCTGGGGAGCCCGGAAGGAACTCCGGTGCACCTCGACACCCAGGGGGTGGCCGTGTCGTCCCTGCGCGACACGGCACAGGGGCAGTTCGCCTACGCGGGACTCCGCGGGCTGATGACCGTGATCGGACGCGTGGACGCCGGGAAGGCCTCCGCCTCCGAGGTCTGGTCGTCCGCGGAGACCTTCGCCGGCCAGACGGCACAGATCCGTATCGACGCCACAGGGCGGTTCCACGGCTTCCTGGAGTCCTACGAAACCCTTCCGCGCCTCGTCACCGTCGACGGCACGCGGGTGCGTACCGTCTTCGACCCCGCGCACGGCGGGACGGCGTTCGTACGGAAGCGGGCCGGAACGATGAAGGAGATCTCCTGGACGTCCCCGGACGGTCAGGAGATCGAGGGCCTGCTGGTGGTTCCCGACGGGCCGCCGCCCCACCCCCTGGTGGTCAACGTCCACGGCGGCCCCGTATCCGCGTGGCGCAACCGCTGGGGCATCGCCTCGGGGGAGCGCTACCCACTGGCACCGATCCTGGCGTCGGAGGGGTATGCCGTCCTGCATCCCAATCCGCGCGGCAGCCACGGCCGCGGCGAGGAGTTCGCGCGTGCCGTGCTCGGTGACATGTTCGGCGCGCCGGTGGGGGACCTGCTGAGCGGCGTCGACCACCTCGTCGCCGAAGGCGTGGTGGACCCGGAGCGCATCGCCGTGACCGGCACCAGCTACGGCGCCGTGATGAGTCTGGTGCTGCCCGCGATCGACCGGCGTGTCGCAGCGGCGATCGCGGTGTCCCCGGTGAGCGACTGGGTCAGCCAGCACTACACGTCGGACATCCCGCGGTTCGACGAACTCTTCCTCCAGGACAGCCCGTCTGCGCGTGACAGCAAGTACTTCCACCAGAGCCCGCTGTTCATGATGGGGCAGGCCCGCACACCCACCCTGGTGACCGCGGGTCTGCGCGACAAGTGCACACCCCCGCAGCAGGCCGTCGAGGCCCATCAGGCCCTGCTGCGCAACGGCGTCGACACCGAGCTGGTCCTCTACCCCGCCCAGGGGCACGGAGTGAAGGGCTTCCCCGAGACCACGGACTATCTGGGACGGCTCCTCGTGTGGCTCCAGCGCCACCTGCCGACGGCGTGAGGCTCACCGGACCGACGTCAGGGCTGTGTGCCGGGCCTCTGCCGCAGGCGGGTGGCCAGGGTGGCGGCGAACTCCTCGGCGCGGGCGAGCTGGACGCGGAGTCTGTCGACCTGCTCGGAGGCGTCCCGTTCGTAGCCGCGGACGCGGTCGATGAGCGCGTCGCGCTCATCGTCGGTGAGACCGGCGTCGTCGTCGAGACGGTCGGTGGCGTCCAGGAGGTCGCGCATCTGGTCGAGGGTGAAGCCGAGAGGTTTCATACGGCGGATGACCATGAGCCGCGTGACGTCGGTTTCGGTGTAGAGGCGGAATCCGCCCTGGGAGCGGGCGGAGGGGATGACCAGGCCGGTTTCCTCGTAGTGGCGGATGGTGCGCAGGGACAGTTCGGTCCGCGCGGCGACTTCGCCGATCTGCATGTGCTGGTCGTCCACGCCCGTGGTCCCGGCCCTTCTCGTCGTGGCGGTGTGCGTCCTGTGCCGCCCCACAGTCTCTACCCTAACGTTAGGGTAGAGTTGCTGAAGAGGGTGGCCCGGCCACCCCGCTGCTGCCGTTCCGGGGCCGATGGCGCCCCCGGCGAAGTTCCGATTCTTGCAGGAGAGAGCGTGCGCGAGCCCACGACGCCCATCGCCGCTGCCGCCTGCCCGCCGTGACCCTGCGCCCCTGACGGTGAGCCGCCCGCACCGAACACCCGTGCCGGGCCCTGGCTCCGTCCTCCCCTTCGACATCCGACCCGTCCCGCGGGTCGTCCGCGGGACGCCTGCCCGGCAGCCCGCGGCCCTTCCCGCATGCCCCGGCCCGCCATGGGGTGTGCCTGAGCACGACAGGTACGCATCTCCTTGTCCACCACCGCACCAACCCCTGCCGCACGCCTGCGCGGCCTCAAGCCCGAGTGGCTGAACGACCCGAAGGTCTGGCGCACCGAAGTACTGGGCGGTCTGGTCGTCGCGCTCGCGCTGATCCCCGAGGCGATCTCGTTCTCGATCATCGCCGGGGTCGACCCGGCGATCGGTCTGTTCGCCTCCTTCACCATGGCCGTGACGATCTCGATCGTCGGCGGCCGCCGCGCGATGATCTCCGCCGCCACCGGTGCCGTCGCCCTGGTCATCGCCCCGCTCAACCGCGAGCACGGGCTGGGCTTCCTGGTCGCCGCCGTCATCCTGGCCGGAGTCGTCCAGGTCGCTCTCGGCGCGCTCGGGGTGGCGAAGCTGATGCGCTTCGTGCCCCGGTCCGTGATGGTCGGCTTCGTCAACGCCCTCGCCATCCTGATCTTCATGGCCCAGGTCCCCGAGATGCACGGCGTGCCCTGGCCCGTCTATCCGCTGCTCGCCGGCGGGCTGGCGCTGATGGTGTTCTTCCCGAAGATCACCACCGTGGTCCCGGCCCCGCTGGTGTCCATCGTCGTCCTGACGGCCATCTCCGTCGCGGCCGGGATCGCGGTGCCGACCGTGGGCGACAAGGGCGACCTGCCGTCCTCCCTGCCGGTACCGGGGCTGCCGGATGTGCCTTTCACCCTCGACACCCTGATGACGATCGCCCCCTACGCCCTCGCGATGGCACTGGTGGGTCTGATGGAGTCGCTGATGACGGCCAAGCTGGTCGACGAGATCACCGACACGCACTCCTCCAAGACCCGTGAGTCGATCGGGCAGGGCATCGCCAACATCGTGACCGGCTTCTTCGGCGGCATGGGCGGCTGCGCGATGATCGGTCAGACGATGATCAACGTGAAGGTGTCCGGCGCCCGTACGCGCCTGTCGACGTTCCTCGCGGGCGTGTTCCTGATGGTGCTGTGCATCGTCTTCGGGCCGGTCGTCTCCGACATCCCCATGGCCGCTCTGGTCGCCGTCATGGTCATGGTGTCGTTCGCGACCTTCGACTGGCACTCCGTCGCGCCCAGGACCCTCAAGCGCATGCCGGCCGGTGAGAGCGCCGTCATGGCTGTCACCGTGGTCTGCGTGGTCGCCACCGACAACCTCGCCATCGGCGTCGTCGTCGGTTCGATCACCGCCATGGTCATCTTCGCCAAGCGGGTCGCGCATCTCGCCCGTGTCACCGCGGTCACCGGTCCCGACGGCAGCAGCGTGGTGTACTCGGTGACCGGCGAGTTGTTCTTCGCCTCCTCCAACGACCTCGTCGGGCAGTTCGACTACACCGGCGACCCCGACAAGGTGGTCATCGACCTGACGGCCGCCCACATCTGGGACGCCTCCTCCGTCGCCGCCCTGGACGCCATCGGGACCAAGTACGAGCAGCGCGGCAAGACGGTGGAGATCATCGGCCTGAACGCCCCCAGCGCCGACCTCCACGGCAAGCTGACCGGCGGGTTCGCAACTCGCTAGAGCCGACTCCGTCGGTGGTCACGCGACGGGAACGGCCAGAGGTTCGAGCAGTGTGCGATCGCCGTCGAAGCCGTGCTTCAGGGCGGCCGCGGTGTCCTCGTGCGGGGTTCCCATGCGGACGGCGCTGATCTGGTCCAGATGCCGGTAGTGCTGGTCGCCGAGTTCGAGTTCGAGCGAGCGCAGGTACTCCTCCCACTGCGTCAGGGTGCGGGGGCCGACGATCGGGATCAGGGCGGTGCGGGCCTGTCCGGCGCGGCGGCGGAGCCAGGCCAGGGCGACCTGGACGGGACTTGCGCCGTACTCGTCGGCGAGCGCGAGGACGGCGTCCACGACGGCGGTGCGCTGCGCGGTGCCCTCGACCGTGTCGCCGCGAGCGCTCAACCGGCCCTGTCCGCCCTGTCGGTACTTGCCGGTGAGCAGCCCGCCGGCCAGCGGCGAGTAGAGGAACGCGCCCAGGCCGTGTGCCTCCGCCATCGGCAGCAGTTCCCGCTCGGCGGAGCGTTCGGCCAGGCTGTACTCGGTCTGGATGCCGACCAGCGGGGCCAGGCCGTGCAGATCCGCCCGTACCGCGGCGCCGGCGACCCGCCAGGCGGGGAAGTTCGACAGGGCGCCGTGGAGGATCTTGCCGGAGCGGATCAGGTCGTCGAACCCGGCCAGGATCTCCTCGATCGGGGTGGTTCCGTCGGGGAAGTGCGGCATGAAGACGTCCACGTAGTCGGTGTCGAGTCGTCGCAGGCTCGCCTCCAGGGCGCGGACCATCGTCTTGCGGCTGTTGCCGGTGGTGCCGGGGCTGGGGCGCTGCTGCCGCGTTCCGCTGTACTTGGTGATGACGACGAAGTCGTCCCGCCGACCGCCGAGCAGCCCGCCGAGCACGGTTTCGGCCTGCCCGTCCTGGTAGAGGTTGGACGTGTCGAACGTGGTGCCGCCGGCGGCGACGAAGGCCTCGAAGATCTGCCGCGAGCCCTCAGGACCGGCGCCGGTGTCCGACATCCCGAAGTTCGCCGTCCCGAGCGCGTACTCCGACACGCGCAGTCCGGTCAGCCGGCCGAAGGTCCGGTAACGCATGGCAGCTCCTGGGGGTGTGGTGGTGCGATAGGCTCGCCCACCGTAACAAAGAAAAACGAGGGGTCACTCTTTTTTATGCCGAAGGTCAGCCAGGAACACATGGACGCCCGCCGTCGACAGATCGTGGACGCCGCCCGGGACCGGTTCGCCAGTCACGGCTTCGCCCGCACGTCCATGGCCGACATCGTCGCCGGGTCCGGGCTCTCCAACGGGGCCATCTACCGCTACTTCACCAGCAAGGACGAGATCGTCGTCGCGGTGTGCGAACAGGGCGCCGAAGCCCTGCCGAAGGCACTCACCGAAGAGGCTGTCGCGGGCTTCCTCGAACACGTACGCGTCCGTGCGCGGGAGACAGGTCATGCCCGGCTGGTGGCCCAGATCTATGCCGAAGCGGCGGTGTCGCCGCAGCTGGCGGCCGTCGTGCGCCAGCAGCTGGCCGCCATGAGGGAAGCGGTGGCCGAGTTGGTGCCCGACCGGCGGAAACAGCATGCCGAGCGGATCGCGGAAGGGTTCGCGGCCGTCTGCCTCAGCTACAGCCAGCAACTCGCCATCCGCGGCGACCTGGACCCCGCGCCCTTCACCGCGGCCTTGATGGCCATCGTCGACGGATAGTTTCTAGCCTCTGCCGACCGTCAGGAGGCCGACGCGGGTGGCGAGCCAGGCGGGGAGGTCCAGGAGGCGGACGCCTTCCTGCTCCCGCGGGTCGGTCCGGGCGACCATGCAGACCATGTCCTGGTCGCCGGTGTTCACCGGCAGGTGCGGGGTGTTGGCCGGGATGTGGAGGTAGTCGCCGACATGCAGGGTGACGTGTTCGGTGAGGTCCGGGCCGTGCCAGACCTCGACCTGCCCGGACTGGACGAAGATGGCCGACTCGTGTCCCTCGTGAAGGTGAGGGCGGCCCCTGCTGCCGGCGGCCATCACCAACTGGTGCAGGCACAGAGCCAGGGCGCCGGCGGACTCGGCGCTGATACCGGTGGCGAAGGTGCCGCCCTGAACACCCTGGTAGCTACCGTTTCGGACCACAGTGCACTGCTTTTGGTTCGTCACCTCCGCAGTACAGCAGCGGTCCCAGAGCGTTCGAGCAGTTCACGCCAGCCGGCACTCCTGAGCCCGTTCAGCCCGTCCCGGCCACCCGCCCCGATGCAGGCGCCTCGTCCGAACCCACGAGCCGCCGATGCCGACGCCCGCACTGGGCGTGGCACCGGCGACCCGGACCGGCCGACCGAAATATCGCTACGACGTCGGCTGGTCCCGTACCCCTGCCGTCCCTCTCGTCATTTGCGCCAGAAGAGGTGGTGGGTGATGCCGCTCGGGCTGGGCACGACGTCCATGTGGAAGCGGTCCAGGAGCTCGTCGGGGGAGTCCCACAGACGAAGCCCGGATCCGAGTTTCACCGGTGCGACGGCCACGTGCAGGGTGTCGACGAGGTCGGCGTCGAGGAACTCCCGGACGGTGCTCACTCCGCCGCCGAGCCGTACGTCCTTGCCCTGCGCGGCCTCCCGTGCCTGCGCGAGAACGGTGGCGGGGTCGCTGTCCACGAAATGGAACGTGGTGTCGGAGAGCGTGAAGGACGGACGCGTGTGGTGGGTCAGGACGAACACCGGTGTGTGGAAGGGCGGCTCGTCACCCCACCAGCCGCGCCACTCGTGGTTCTGCCAGGGGCCGCGCTGGGGTCCGAACTTGTTGCGGCCCATGATCTCGGCGCCGATGTTGTGGGTGAAGTCCCGCGTGAAGTAGTCGTCGAGGCCGCGGCTCCCGCCGGGGTCGGTCCGGTTGGGCCAGTGTGCCGTGGCACCGGCCCAGGCGAAGAGCTTGCCCGGATCGATGTGGTGGCCGAAGGGCCGTTCCAGGCTCTGGTCCTCGCCCGCGGCGATGCCGTCGCTGGAGATGGTGAAGTTCTGTACGCGCAGCAGCTGATCCATGGGTTCCCTCATCAGGTCGTGTCGTCTCCTCGTACGGTGATGCGTCCTACGTCAGAACGTCGAACGCGACGCGGCCGGATCGACAGCGGTGCCCAACTTTCTTTCTGAGGGTGCCTCGCGCGACCGTTCTCGGGGCTGTCGGCTCGCCGGGACAGCCGGCACCGGACGACGAGCGGACGACCACGAAGCGGCGACCACGAACAGGTGACCTTGGTCCTGGCTCAGTCCTTGCTGGGGGTGAGCGGGAAGGTCGCCTCGTCGCGGTTCGTCCCGTCGGTGATCCACCATCGGTCCTCGCCGAGAAGAGCCAGTTCCGCGCGGCCGTCGCCGTCCCAGTCGTGGACGGAGAAGAGCGCGCCGTCGCGCGGGCCGTCGACACCCGGCGCGGAGCGCTTGGTGGTGCGCCAGGGCTTCGACCCGAGCCCGTGCTCGGAGCCGCCCCGCAGCACCTCGATCCGCGCGTCCCCCGTCTCCTTCTTCCTGGTGAGCTGTACGGCCAGATCGTCGCAGCCGTCGCCGTTGAAGTCCGCGGCGGCGAGCCCGGCGCCGAAGCCCTCCTTGAAGTCGCCGCCGTCCATGGTCACCCACTTCCCCGGCTCCTTCCCGTAGCGGACGCCGACCTGTCCGCGGCGGTGGGGAGTGTCGATCTCGTCGTCGCCGTCGACGAAGCTCCGCCCGACGGCGACGTCCTGCCGCCCATCGCCGTCGAAGTCGCCGAAGACGACGTTCTCGCCCTCCGGCAGCCGCTCGGGCTCCTTGCTCAGGCCGGAGGCGGTACGGGCGCCGCCGGTGAACAGCAGGGGCGGATCCCACGGGGAGTCGTAGAGCGCCAGATCGGTGGCGCGGTCGTCGTTCGCGTCCCCGGCGAACAGCACGGGTGACGCGCCCTCGTGGACCGGGCTGGGGATCTCCACGGTCCGGGCGGGGGCGCCGGACCGCTTGAACGGTCCCTTGAGGACGACCAGTTCCGGTTCCTCGTTCGAGGACCTGAAGACCGCCAGGTCCATGTGGCCGTCCCCGTCGAAGTCGCCGGCGATCGGCGCGGTGCTGTATCCGCTGCCCGGCAGGGGGACGCGCCCGTGCGGTCCGTCGGCCTGCGGGCCCTTGGGGCCTCCCCACAGGATCTGGGCGGCGCCGCTGACGACGAGGTCGGCGTGGCCGTCCTCGTCCAGGTCGGCGACCGTGGGCTGCCATGCCTCGTCGCCCGTGTAGATCTCGTCCGGCACACCGAGGTCTTCCTGGGTGAGGACGGTCGTCCGGTCGTGGTCCGGACCGTGCTCGGAGCCGGGCACGACGACCACGTCGACCTTCATCTCCCGGGCGGAGATCTCGTGCACCAGATCGACGAAGCCGTCCCCGTCGAGGTCGGGGCCCGCGGGCGCGTCCTCACGCGCCGAATCGACCGGTCGGCAAGGGCTGTCGGGCACGGAACGCGCGCCGTCGGACGGGCGAAGGACAAGGAAAGCCACCACCGCCACCAGTACGAGGGAGACGGGTACGGCGTGCCACAGGCGCAGGTGGCGGAAGAACGGACCGCCTGCTGTCGAAAAGCGCATCAGCCCACTTCACGGGCGTGGACACGGCCCACACAAGGAAACAGATCATTTTGTTACGGGGGTGATGCACGGCGGGCCCGCGTGTGGGAGGGCGGTGCCAGCACACGTCCACCGGATCGCGCCCTGCCGGTCTCCGGTCGCCGATCGTCCGCAGCGCCGGGTCCGGTCCAAGCCGCGTCGCCTCCTGTCCCCGTATCGACGGCAGCCCCTCGGTCATCACCATTGCCGCCAGCAATACACCTCGCTATGTTAATCGAGAATCACATTCCTGCTACAAGACGAAGCACGCGTAGAGCATGCAACTGGCGGATACCGGAGCCTGACCCGGTGTCGTCCCCCACGACGGGAAGCAGGTAAGTCAATGGAGAATCTCAGCAGAAGAAGGGCACTGTCCCTCGGTGTCGCACTCGGCCTGGTGGGTGTCGCGAACCCAGCCGGGGCGTTGACGTCGGCGGGCTCGGCGGGCTCGGCGGGCTCGGCGGGCTCGGCGGGGTCGGTGGCGGGCGCCGCCGCGGGGACCGATCCGGCATGGATCTGGGACGACGCGACGGATCCCCTGATGGTGTCGATGCTGGAGAACGGCCATGTGCCGGCCATCAACACCGCGTGGGCGTCATGGGTGAACAACAACGACCCGCTGCCCAGCGGCCTCCCGGACGTGTTCGCCGCGCACCTGCGGCAGTTCAATCGGCTGCCCTCCTGGGCCGACCGCACCAAGCTGGCCCGTGCCGCCGACTTCAACCGGCGCAGGGACACGTACCTCTTCATGCTGTACGGCCTCGGCAGCGGCATCATGAGCACCGTGATCCCGCGCGAGGCCAAGAGCGTCTACTGGTCCGCGGGCGGCGCCGACATGCAGGACCGCGCGGCCAAGACGTTCACCTTCGGCTACGACCTCTCCCAGCTGGGCGCCTTCGAGCCCACGGGGCAGTTCGTCGTCACCGCCAACAAGACGCGCGTGGTGCACGCCGCGGTACGTCACCTGCTCCCGCAGTCCCCGCACTGGAAGGCGGTCGCCGACGAGACCGTTCCGATCAGTGCCGCCGACATCCTGGTCACCTTCCACAGCCTGGGCACCTTCGTGTACAGGAAGCTGCTCGACTGGAAGATCCCGTTCCCGGCCGCGGACCAGGAGGCGTTCCTGCACTCGTGGCAGGTCGCCATCCATCTGCTCGGTGTGCCGGACGAGCACATACCCCAGACGTGGGCGGCCGCCGAGAAGCAGGCGGCGCAGGTGCTCACCCCGATCCTCACCCCCTCCACCGAGGGCATCGCGCTGGCCGAGGACCTGCTGGGACTGACCGCGCAGATCGACCTCGGTGTCACCCGCGGGTTCCTGAACGAGTTCGTGCGCTATGTCCTCAACGACGAGGTGGGCGACTGGCTGGGGCTGAAACGCGACTACGCGTCGGCCGCCCTGGTCCGCACCGCCTGGCCCGCGTTCATCCTGTTCCGCGAGGGTCTGTCGCCCGTCATGCCCGGCACCTTCTACGTGTTCGACCAGTTCGTGCGCGCCCTGGCCATGCTGTTCCTCAACAAGGGCTCCTCCGGGACCACCACACCCATCACGATCCCCACGGGCAACAGGGCGGGCTGAGCAGTCGATCTCCGGCGGCTGTTCAGAGCCCCAGTGCGCCCAGCATCAGGGCGGTCACGGTCGCACGGTGGTCGGGGCTGTCCCGCCACCGCAGTCTGCGTCCGACCTCGACGACCACTCCGAATCCGGCGTGTACCAGCACGCGGGCCTGGCGCGGGTCCAACTCGGTACGGACCAGCCGCAATTGCTGTTCCCAGACGGCGATGTGGTCCCGCTGGGCGAGGGCCACGGGCCGGCGCAGTGCCGCCGGCAGGCCGGCGAGTTCGGCCTCGGCGACGCTGTTCAGTTCGGTGTACTCGAAGCTGTAGGCCACATAGGTCGCCGCCAGTGCGACGACGGACTCGTACGGCCCTGTCACCTCGTGCAGGTTGTGCTCCACACCTTGGGCGAGCAGCGCGGCTGCCTGAAGGCATGCGGCTGCCAGGATGTCGATCTTGCCGGGGTAGTGGCGGTAGAGCGCGGACGGGGTCAGTCCCACCGCCTCGGCGATCTGTCCGTTGGTGACACTGGTGAATCCGTGCCGGGCGAACAGTGGGATGGCGGCCGCGAGGATCTCGGCGCGTCGCGTGCGCGGTACCGGCCGGGCGGGCAGATCGATGTGGTGCGCGGCGGGCCGGGCCGAGGCCGGATCGCTCGCCGCCACGCCCGACGCGGACGCCAACAGCAGTTCCTCGGCCCGGCGTTGGGCGATCGAGGTGTGGTGCATCGTGATGGATCCGATCGCACCGAGGGCCGCCGTGGCCCGCAGTCGCTCGTCGGCCAGCGGGTGCTCGCGTTGTACGGCGTCGTCGACCCGCTCGACGAGGTGACCGAACTTCGCCGCGAGGCGGTGACGGTCCTCGCGACTGAGGTATCGGGCCTCCCAGCGGTACACACCGCCCGACGCGCGATGAGCGACCGTGATCCGGGTGATGGCCGTGAGCACGTCCGTCAGGGCCGCCCCGGGCGGCACTTCGTCGAGCGCGGCGACCAGTCCGTCCACCATGACGTCGGCGCACTCGGCGAACAGCGCGTACTTGTTCGGGAAGTGCCGGTACAGGGCGGCTGCGGAGATTCCCACACCGGCGGCGACCTGTTCCATGGACGCCGAGTGGTAGCCGCGCTCGCTGAAGACCCGCCCGGCCGCCTCGACGATGAGCTGTCTGCGGTTGCGGGGCCGAGCGGCCGCGGTGCGGTCGGCGGTCCCGGCCGAACGGGCGGACGGGGAGGCGGAGGCCATGCGAATCAGTCAATCACACGACGTCAGACGGCGGGCTCCCTCGGCGCCGCGGGTGTTGGTGTCAGGTGAAGGTGAGCACCGGCTTGACCACACCGCCGTCGCCCATGGCGGCCACGGCCGCGTCGATGTCCTCGAAGGGGAACGTGGTGACCAGCTTGTCGAGTGGGAAGAGGCCACGCTCGTAGAGGCCCACCAGTTCGGGTATGAAACGTGCGGGGTCGGAGTCCCCTTCGATCACTCCGTGCACACGGACCCCCTTGGCGAGCAGGCCCATCACGTCGAACGTCACTTCCCCGCCGAGGCCGAGCAGGACGACGTCGCCGCGCGGGCGCAGCGCGCCGACGGCCCGGCGGGCCAACTGCGGACGGCCGGTGGTCTCGACGACGTGGTGCGCGCCACCGCCGGTGAGGTCACGGAGCGCCGCCACGAGTCCGTCCCCGGGCGCCAGGGCCGCCTTGGCCCCGAGCGCGATGGCCAGCTCACGGCGGGAGGCGACCGGATCGACCGCCACCACCGGGTCGCAGCCCACCGCCACCGCGGCCATCAGCGCGCTCAGACCGACCGCGCCCGCACCCAGGACGACCAGCGACGCGCCCGGTTCGGGGCACAACCGGTTGAGCACGGTGCCCGCGCCGGTCTGACCGCTGCACCCGAGCGGAGCGGCGACCGCGTCCGGCAGGTCGGTCGGCACCCTGATCACACCGCGTTCGTGGACGACGGCGTACGTGGCGAAGCTGGACTGCCCGAAGAAGCCGGCGCGCAGGGGTGTGCCGTCGAGGGAGAGCGGCGTGCTGCCGTCCGCGCGTCCTCCGGAGAGGTTACGAGCCTGCGCGGCCCGGCAGTAGGCAGGGTGACCCGCCGTGCACTGGTCGCAGATGCCGCAGCTGGCGAAGGTGAGACAGACATGGTCCCCGGGCGCGAGGCCGGTCACCTCCGCGCCCACCGTCTCGACCCGGCCGGTGCCCTCATGGCCGAAGACCATCGGGGTGAGGTGAAGGGGCCAACTGTCCCGCATCCCCAGGTCGGTGTGACAGACGCCGACCGCGGTCATCCTGACCAGCACCTCGTGTGCCCGAGGGTCCTCAAGGTCCGCGGCGCGGACGGTGAACGGGGCGCCCGGTGCCCCGGTGACTGCGGCGCGGACCCGTCTCACGCGTCCTCTCCGGCATGCGCGCCTTCGCCCGCGGTCCCCGGGGCCCGCTCCAGGAAGAAGTAGTAGAAGGGACCCTCCTCGGGGACCCCCTTGGCATGCATGATCCCCATCAGCGTGGTGTCGTCCACCTGCTTGAAGTGGTCGAGGACCGGCTGCCCGTCGTAGATCATGGTGGCCGTCGACTCGCCACGGAACTCGACGGTCCACAGGCTGGCCTCGCCTTTGCCGAGTTCGCGGTTGGAGTACAGCCGGCCCGTCGCGTCACGGCACATCAGCGGCTTGACGTCGTGCACGGAGGTGAACGTCTTGCCGTACCAACCGGCCTTCTCCAGTTCGCCGTTGAGAGGGTGGCCCGTCTGGAACTCGCCGCCCTTCCATTCGCCGAGTATGTCCTCGGGGCGGACGGTGGCCAACGTCGCCCAGACCGCGTCGAGTTCACGAGGATCGACAGGGCCGTCCTTCTCCTGCAGCTCCTGAAACCGGGCGCGTGCCTCAAGAATGTTCACGTGGCTTGCCTTTCGTCGGTGCTGGGCTCTGGACGGGTGGCGATCGTCGGCCGCGTACGGCCGTGAATGTGGAGGGCCCTCCTGAGGCCTGCTTAGCGTCCGATCAGTAGAACCCGGTATCGGGTGCATTCTCTGACGCCGCTTGCCCGCCTCGGATGCTCTAGAGCCAGTATTACAGCGGGAGTTGATCGACGACACCCGTATGCCGAGGTTCTTAGCGAACGCTCAGTAGGGGGCACGTCCAGGACGACGCGACGGTGGCGGCTTCTGATAGAACCGGGCCGAGCGTCTTCGGAGCCGACCCCATGACCTCTGCGGCCGGCAACGGCCCGACACCTGCCTCGGACTACACCCTGGAGCCCGCCTTGATCGTAGGAGCAACTCGCGCCCGGCTCATACCCCTTCTCCTGGCGACGGTGTCCGTGGCCTCGGCGCTCACCGGCTGCGCGCTGATGGATCTTGCCCGGGACTGCGAGGGGGCCGGTGCCCGGGTCGACGAGGTGGCGGCGCTCGGCATCCTCGATTCCCGGCCCGACGACGCCGGGGTCGCCAGGGGCTTCGGGAAGGTCGACGCCGGCTGCTGGTCGGACAGCGGCGACGTCGTGGTGTCCGCCGAGCGGACGTACACCTTTCCCGGCGCACGGGCAGAAGTGGCAGCGCACTACCGGGCGGCAGCGCGGGACGACGGATGGCGGCCGGACCCCGACGCCGGTCCCGACGACCTGAGCTTCGTCAAGAAGACCATGAGCCTTCAGATCGTCTTCCTCACCGCCGAACATCTCGCCGAAGAGGACTACGGAAGCCGCCCCGACCTCAGCACCGGTGCCGCTTACTCGATCAGTGTCGAGTCGTACGAATAGCGGTACCGGGGCGAGGGTGGGGGCGATGGCGGCCTGGCAGGACCCGCGGTCGCTTAGCTCGCCGTCCGAGCGGTCACCGGAGGGTGACTTCGCTCGGGCCGTTGACGGGCGTCAAGGACGGCGCGGTCCTTGGTGTCCGCAGCCCGTCGTTCTGCGCGGCATAGAAGGCGGCAGCGTCCGGTGCGAGGTGGGCAGATGGCATGACCGGGCCCCAGAAGGCAACGACCACACGTTCGATTAACGGGTCGGCGGCCTCACCGTGCCAAAATGTCCCGGCAATTGTCCAGGCGACAGAGCTGAAAGTCGAAGCCCAGGACCGAACGCGCGGTGGGAGTGCCTCGGCCCGGGTGGTGTGACATGAAGCGTGCGCTGTCCCCACGACCCGCCGATCGTGGGGACAGCACGCACGGTCAGTGTCCGGCGACGACGCCTGACAGTTCGTTGGTGCTCTGGGGCAGAGTGACGGAGGTGATCTCCTTGCCCGCCTCCAGGTCGATGGCGTGCAGCGCCTTCTTGTTCGGGTCGGAGACGTAGGCCGTGCCGCCACGGACGAACAGGGTGGGCCGGGGCTGCTGCCAGTCCAGCGGTTCCTGCCACGTGCCGACGACCGGGATCTTCTTCTCGGTCTTCCCGCTCGCCGGGTCGATCACGTGGACCGCGCCGTCCGTGCCGAGGACGAGTGCCTCACCCTCCGGGCCACGGGCCAGGGAGCGGAAGGAGTAGCTGGTGCCCAGGTCGACCAGACGCAGCTTCTTCTTCTCGGTGTCGATGAGGGAGATACGCGTGGGCCTCTCCAACTCGGCCTCCGCATCCGTCTTGTAGTCCCCCAGGAGGACCGGAGAGACGTCGCTGCCGGCCTGGTTCCCGATACGGCCGTAGTCGTCGGGGGCCTCGACCTTGGTGAACTTGCCGTCCTTGTAGATGAGTATCCCGTCCTCGCACCCGACGCCGACGGCCTCATTCTGTGCAGCGGCCTCACCGTGCACACCAGGGCACTTCTCGTAGCGTGCGAGTTCCTTGTCGTCCTTGTCCAGGACCAGCGCGCCGGTCCGCTTCTCCTCGGTGCCCAGGGTGCTGAGGAGTTCGCCGTTGGCCAGTTCGATGGCGACACCGTGATGGGCCTCGGCGGAGGCGTACGTGCGTCCCTGCGGCTTCTTCCCGCTGCTCAGATCGGCGGGGTCGAAGACGTTGACCTCGCCGGTGCCGTCGGTGAAGAGCACCGTCTTGCCCGCGTGGCGCACGACGTGACCGGGCTTGGAGCCCTTGTACTCGATATCGGTGAGAGTCCCCCCGGCGGCGTCGAGCACGCGGAATCCGGTGTCGGTGGAAACGACGACATGGTCCTCGTCACCGGCGGGGTTGACCCGGTTGAAGCCGGGGAGGTCGATGGTCTTGCGCAGTTCGAGGCTTTCGCCGTCGAGGAGGTACAGACCGCCGTCGAAGCTGGCCACCAGCGGCTGGTTCACCGCGGTCGCGGGCTTCGCGCTCGGGGTGCCCTCGGCCTTGGCGTCGGAGGAGGCTTTCTCTTCACCTCCGCAGGCGCTCAGAACCGTGGACACCGCCAGGGCGAGTGCCGTCCCGGTGAGGGCTCTGGTGCGTATCGACTTGTTCATCGTGGTTTCCCTTTCTCGCCGCGCGGTGGCGGCAGTGGCGACAGTGATGCGGGACGGGTTCGGCCGCGGGGGCCGGTGTCCGGGGTCGGATGTGATGCGGTGGTGGGGACGGTGAGGCGGGGGAGTCAGCCGACCGTCAGCCCGCGTTTAGGCCCTCGTTCGTGCCCTCTTTGAGGCGCCGGTCAGGCGCCGGTCAGGCCGTCTTCCAGGCTTCGGTCAGGCTTCGGTCAGGCTTCGGACAGGCCTTCGGTCAGGCCGTCGGCCATGGCGGTGGTGTTGGCGCGCATCATCCGCAGATAGGTGTCGGCGCCCTCGCCCTTCGCGGTCAGCGATTCCGAGTACAGCTCGACGACTTGGACCTGGCCGCCCAACTCCGTGCGCAGGACCTCGGCGAGCCGGGTGGGCTGTGAGGAGTCGGCGAACACGGTGCGCACGCCCGCCTTTCGCATCGCCACGGTGAGCGAGCGCAGGTCGGAGGAGCTGGGCGAGGCCAGCGTGGTGCCACTGGGGATCACCGCGCCGATCACCTCGAAGTCGAAGCGGTCGGCGAGGTAGCCGAAGACGTGGTGGTTGGTCACCAGGGCACGCCCGTCCTCGGGGATGCGGTCGAAGGACTTCTCCATCCAGGCGGTCAGGTCCGTGAGTTCCCTGCCGTAGCGGTCGGCCCGGGCGCGTATCACGGACTTGTCCACGCCGTCGACGTGCTCGATCACCTGGTCGGCCATCAGGCGGACGGCCTTGCGCACCCGGTCCGGGTCGGTCCAGAAGTGCGGGTCGGGTTGGCCGTCCTCGTCGGCGGGGCCACCGTCGTCGGCGGTGTGGAAGGTGAGCGGGTCGACCGCTTCCCCGGCGGCGAAGGTGGCGACGCCGGACTCGCGTGCGGCGTCCACATGGCGCAGGACGTTCGCCTCAAGGCCCAGCCCGTTGTAGACGACGAGGTCGGCGCGTTCCAACTCGGCGGCCTGCACCGCCGACAGCCCGAAGGAGTGCGGGTCGGCGTTGGGCTTCATCAGCACGGTCACGTCGGCCTCGTCACCCACGATCTCCCGGGTGATGTCACCGAGGATGTTCGTGGTGACCACGATGCCGGGCTGATCCGTGCCGGCCGTACAGCCGGACGCGGCGGCGACCGTCATCAGGGCGATCAGGCCCACGCTCAGACTGCGCAGTCGTGCCCCGTACACCCGCACCCGTCGCTTCGTCGCGGTCCACCTCATCGGCCGGTCTCCGCCATGAGGACCGGCTCGATGTCCAGGTCGAAGGAGCGCGCCACACGCAGGTTGTCGTTGTAGTCGATCTCGTACACCTTCTTGCCCTGGGCGTCGTTGACGTAGGCGCGGCTGCGGTCGACCTCGATCACGGGTGCGCCGTCGTCGGGAGTGGCTCGCTCCTTTTCGGTCAGGAGCGGCTCGGTCCGTGCGATGTGCTTTCCGGTGGCGATGTCGTAGCCGTGCAGCGAGCCGTCGGTCTCCAGGACGAGCAGTGGAGATCCCTCTCCGGCGGTGGTGGCGGCGACGACGGGCCCGGTGTCGACACGGGCCCAGGTCTCTTCGGTGACGTCGAGCACCCACACCGCGTCGTCCCCGGCCGGTGCGGTGAGGGTGTCGCTGCCGGGTCGCTGTCGGAAGGATGCGGCCCGTTCCTTCGCGGGCACGTCCAGGCTGTAGGGGATCTTCTCAGCGGTGAAGGCACCGTCCTCGGCGCGGACGAGCAGAGCGCCGTCGGCACAGCCCAGGACGACGCCGCGTCGGGTGACGGCGTCACCCAGGGGGCTCGCGCAGTCCGCGTCCGGGGAGGCCACGCGCCTGCCCTTGCGATCGAGCACGACGAGCCGCGAGGTCTCGCCTTCGTCGGTGAAGGCGAGAAGGTGTTCCCCGAAGGGCACGACGGCGCCGGTGTACGTGCCCGGTAGCGTCCGGGAAGCAGCGATCCTGCCCTTCTCCAGCTTGCTCCGGTCGTACAGGATGCTCTTCCCGGCGCCGTCGGTCACCGCTGTCACGACGACATCGCTGCGCACCTGTGCCCGGCGGCTCCCGGGGAACGCGCCGACGTCCCGTATCGCCGCGCTGTAGTAGTGGACGTGGTCGCCGTGGTCCACCGTCCATGCGCCGCTGTCGAGCACATGCGTGCCGTCGGAGGTGTGGAGGTGGCCGAACCTTCCGTCCGTGCCGATCCGGTTGGCGCCTTCGACGCGGGCCGTCTTGTGCACCTTGCTGGTGATGAGGTCGAGGACCCGGCTGTCTCCGTCGGCGGGGTCGTTGAGGATCAGGCGGGACTGCTGTTCGGCGGCCTCCTGCGCCCCCTCCACGTACCCGTGTGCCGTGGGGGACGAGGAACTCGCCGCGGGTCGTGCGTCGTTGTCCTTCTCCCGCGCGCAGCTCGTGGCGAGCAACGCGGTGAGTACCAGTGCGGCCGAAGCCCACGGAGTGACGTTTCTGCGGACGGTCATGACGATCGCTCAGGCTTCTTTCAGTTGGCTTCGAGGACGGGAACGGGGGAGGGGCGGGCAGTGCGGTGACGCAGGCCGGACGCCATGTGCGAGAGGAAGAACAGGCTCACCGCGAGGGCCGAGACGGTCGCGCCGGCCGCGGTGCCCAGGTGCCAGGACAGGAGCAGGCCCCCGAACGTGGCGGCGGCGCCGAGGAGCGCCGCCCGGACCATGACCCCGTGGACGCTGCGCGCCCACGGCAGGGCCGCGGCCGGCGGGGCGATGAGCAGGCCGAGGACCAGCAGCGTTCCCACGATGTGGAACGAAGCGACGATCGCGAGGCCGAGCAGGCCCAGCAGTACGGCGTGGGCCAGGCGCGGTCGCAGACCGAGGGTCTGGGCCTTGCGTGAGTCGAACGCCAGGGCCAGGAAGGCGCGGTGGCCGAGGACCGACACCACCAGCGCCGCGCACAGCGCTGCCGCGAGCAGGAAGAGGTCCTGCTGTCTGACGGCGAGGACATCACCGAAGAGGAAGCCGGTCAGGTCCACCGCGAAGGACTGCGACCGCGACACGATGATCACGCCGAGCGAGAGCATGCCGACGAACAGCAAGCCGATGCCGGTGTCCTGGGACAGCCTCCGCGTACGCCCCAGTGCGGTGACCCCTGCCGTCATGACGGCGGCGCTGGCCACCGCGCCGACCAGCAGGTTCCCGCCGAACAGCGCGGCCAGCGCGACCCCCGGCAGCAGACCGTGGGACATGGCGTCCCCGAGGAAGGCCATCCCCCTCAGCACCACCCAGGTGCCCGCCAGCGCGCAGATCGCGGACACCAGGATTCCGCCCCACAGGGCTCGCTGCACGAAGGTCACCTCGAACGGGGCCGTCAACCATTCCATGCCGGGGACACTACAATGAAAATCATGTTCAAAACACCTTGCGTGTCAGTCACCCCGCACCCGGCGCAGACCCCGCACGTCCGCTTCACTGATCTGCACGCCGGCTATCCGGGGCGCCCCGTTCTGCGTCAACTCAGCGCGGAAATAACGAGGTTGACCATGACGGCACTGGTCGGGCCGAACGGCAGTGGCAAGTCGACCCTGCTCGGCGTCCTCGCCGGTGTGATCCATCCGACATCCGGCGAACTCCATCGCGCCGGGGAGCGACAGCCCGCGTTCGTGCCCCAGCGAGGAGCCGTCGGTGACAGCCTGCCGCTCACCGTCCGGCAGACCGTGGAAATGGGGCGCTGGGGCAGACGCGGGCCGTGGCGCCGACTCGACCGCCGGGACCGCACGGTCGTGGACGCCGCGCTCGACCGACTCGGCGTCGGCGACCTCGCCGCACGCCAACTGGGCGAACTGTCAGGCGGACAACGCCAACGCACCCTCATCGCACAGGGGTTGGCGCAGGAGTCGGACCTGCTGCTCCTCGACGAACCGACCTCGGGCCTGGACCCTGAGGCGAGGGAACGCATCGAGGCGCTGCTGACGGCGCTCGTCGCCGACGGGGTGACCGTCGTCCAGGCCACCCACGACCTGGAGGTCGCACGCAGGGCAACCGCCTGCCTCCTGCTCCAGGACGGCCGCCTCGCCGGACAAGGGCACCCCGACGAGGTACTCACCGACTCGGCACTGGCCCGCCTCTGGCAAACGCTCTGAGAGGGCGAGCCGAGGGCGGCACGGGCGCGGGCTGGAGGCCGGGGACCGCCCTGGGCGCGTGCGGACGAGTCAGAAGGTGGCGTCGGGAGGGGGCCGATCCGGACCGGCGTCCCTATCGTTGCGCCATGACGGACGAACAACTCCCCGCGCGCGTCTACCCGAACCGCTTTCCCGAGGCGGTCGACTCCCGGCCAGGGGTGTCACAGGACTTCTGCGACTGCTTCAGCCAGATCCGGGTGAATTCCTCCGGCGCGAAGACGTCCTTCCACGCCGAGGTCCAGGACACCAGTGCACCGGGCTGGCTCCGGTTGCTGCAGCTGATCGAAGAAGCGGTGGCCGACGGGCGGGAGGAATTCCGCCCACTGCCGGAGCTGAGCCCTGAGGAGCGGCGGCAGATCGTGACGCTGCCGGCGTCGATCGCGCGGCTGACGGCGGTGCGGACCCTTGTGCTCTACGGAAGCAACCTGGTCCGGATACCTCCGGAGATCGGCGACATGGCGAGCCTGGAGGAGTTCAGCCCCTACACCTCGCGACGGCTGCACTGGTTCCCGTACGAGATCACGCGGTGCGCCAGGCTGGCGAGCAGCACGGTGAGTACGCGCTCGATCTACGGCAACTACAAGTACCGGCCGCCGTTCCCGCGGCTTCTGGCGCCCGGCGACACTGTCCTGGACCTTGAGTGCCTGCCTCCCACCCGCTGGGGTGCCACCGAGGCCCGCACCTGCAGCGTCTGCGCCGGGCCCGTCCCCGTGACGGGCCCGCATCAGGCGTGGCTCTCCCGGGCGGTGGCGACCGACGTGCTGCCGATGCTGGTCAACGCCTGTTCCCAGGCGTGCCTCGGCTCTCTGCCACCTGGGGCGAAGGGGCACATCCCTACACCTCATCGGGGCGTCGGGATCGAACAGCCTCCGCCGCGCTGACCGTCTGAGCCGGTTGTCAGGACCGGGTCGGTGGCGCGCTCATCGCCGCCGTCAGGAAAGTGATCGCCCATCGCCGCGCCGCCTCGCCCGCCACCGGGGACTCGCAGCCGGGGGAGGGCCGCTGGTGGGCGTCGAGGCGGTCGACGGCCGTCACGGCAAGGAGCCCCCGCATCCGGAACCAGAGTTCCTCCGGGGGGAGGCCGGGCAGTGCGTGCGCGAAGGCCGCGAGGTAACGCTCGCGGACCGCGCCCTCGGCCGAGCCGGTCCAGCCGCGTACCTCCTCGGCCGGGTCGCTGAGGATCGTCACGATCAGCCGGGATCTCCGGGCGCCGCCCTCGTCGCCGGCCGGCATCTCGTCGAACAGCGGCCCCACGAACGCCTCCACCAGTTCGCTGACCGGTGGGTCGGGGGTCCGGGCGAGCAGTTTGTCGAGCCCGGTGCACTGGGCGGCGTTGATGGGCTCGATCACGCGGCGGGCGACCGCGGCCATCAGCTCCGCCTTCGAGCCGAAGTGGTAGCCGACGGCGGCGAGGTTCGCACCGGCGAGTGTGGTGATCGCGCGGACCGATGTGCCGCGGTATCCGTGCTCGGCGAAGAGGTGCTCGGCCGCGTCGAGGATCTGGGTGCGGGTGTCTGGGGTCGCCACACGACGGACTCTACATATGTTTGAATGAAACGAACGTATGATTCAAACGTTCGTGTGAAAGAAGGCTGTCATGAAGCTGCTCGTCTACGGCGCCGGGGTGTGCGGCAGCCTGTTCGCCGCCCGTATGCATGAGGCCGGCCACGACGTCTCGCTCCTCGCTCGGGGCGAGCGCCTGGCCGCCCTGCGCCGGCACGGAGTGCAACTCGCCGAGGAGGATGGCCCAGCTGTCGAGCGGGTGCCGGTACGGGTGGTCGATCACCCGGAGAGCCGGTACGACCTGGTCACCGTCTTCGTCCGCACCCACCAGGTGGATGCGGTGCTGGAATCGCTCGCCGGTGTCCAGGGCGATGTGCTGTTCCTGCTCAACTGGGCTGCCGGACCGGAGGCGTTGGGCGCGGTGATCGGCCACGAGCGGGTGCTCCTCGGCTTCCCCACGACCGGCGGCACGATGGACGGCGACGTGGTCCGCTACCGGAGGAGCAACTTCCTCACCCGCCGGGTCGTGATGCCGATCGGTGAGCCCGACGGCCGTACCACCCCGCGACTGGAACGGATAACGGAGACGTTCCGTGTCGCCGGGATCAACGCCAAGGCCGAGCCGCGGATGGGGACCTGGCTCAGGACGCACGCCGCGTTCGAGGTCCCGCTCGGGCAGGCGGTGTACGAGGCGGGTGGGCCGATAGCGCTTGCGGACGACCCGGACGCGGTCCGCGGCATGCTCCACCTCATGCGGCGGAACCTCGCCGCGATGGAGACGCCGCCGGTGCCTCGCGCGTTCGACGCGCTGCGGACTCTGCCGCAAGGGCTCCTCGTCGCCGTGCTCCGGCGCTTCCTGAGGAGCCCGACCGCCGTGCACAGCGGACTCAACGATGCCTCGCCTGCCACGGCCGCCGAACTCAAACGGCTGGCCGAACAGCTCGGCGCCTCCGCGGGAGCCCCTTGAGCGACCCAGGACGGCGAGAACTTCACCGCAAGCTCCACATCACGGTGATGACGCCGTCGGCGCGGGGTGGTCACGCCTAGGCTGGCGGCATGACGTTGGTGTGGGTGACGGGCAATTCAGGCGCCGGAAAGTCCACGGTCGGCGCGGTGCTGCGAGGGCGTGGCCACGTCGCACTCGACGCCGACGAGGACGGTTTCAGTCGCTGGATCGACCGGGCCACGGGTGAGGTCGGGGTGGATCCTCCGGATCCGGTTCCCGGGGGTTGGCTCGATCGATACGGCTGGGCAATCGTTCGCGAGCGCGTTGAGGCCCTGGTCGAGGAGTCTCGCACCCGGGTCGCGTTCTTGTGCGGGTCGGCGGAGAACGAGGCGGACGTCCTCGACCTTTTCGACCTCACCGTGTGCCTGGTGATCGACGACGACACACTCCGCCACCGACTCGCGACCCGCACCACCAACACCTTCGGCCGACATCCCGAGGAACTCGCGGCGGCCCTTAAGTGGAACCCTTTGACGCAGCCGATGTACGAGAGCCGCGGGGCAACGGTCATCGATGCGTCCAGGCCGCCGGCCGAGGTGGTGGACGGAGTGCTCGACGCGGTTCAGAAGCTGACAGGGGACACCCGAGGCAGTTCAGCGGACCGTGACGGCAACGGCTCCGTGTAGACCGGGCCGTTCTGCGAGCGGCGGACTGGTCGGAGCATCTGCGCTGTGCTCCGCTTCAGAGGCAGATCACGATCTTTCCGCGTGTGCGTCCGCGCTCGGCGTGCGCGTGGGCGTCGGCGATCCGCTCCAGCGGGTAGGCCTGTTCGATACGGGGTGTGTAGTGGCCCTGTCGGCCCAGTTCCGCGGCCGCGGCAAGGAGGGTGGAGTCGTTCTCCGCGTTGACCACATGCGTGCCCAGGCGCTGCCCGCCCGCGTGGTCGGCGACCGTCGCGACGCGCGTCGGGTCGCCCGTGATCGCGACGAGGTCGTCCAGGGATCCGGAGGCCGCGGTGTCGAGCGCGATGTCGACGCCGTGCGGAGCGAGAGCGGAGAGGCGCTCCGCGAGGCCGGGGCCGTAGGTGGTGGGAACGGCGCCGAGCGAGGTGAGGAACGCGTGGTTGCGTTCGCCGGCTGTCCCGATCACGGTGGCGCCGTGTGCCACGGCGATCTCGACCGCCGCGCTGCCCACGCCTCCGGCGGCGCCCTCGACGAGAAGGGTGCGCCCCGTCAGGGAGCCGAGCGCGTTCAGGCCACCCATCGCGGTCACGGACGCGAGGCCGGCGCCCGCGGCCTGCTCATCGCTCCATGTGTCGGGGGCGTGGGCCCAGGCCGAGAGGATGACCAGCTCCGCGGTCGCGCCGGTGACACCGCCCAGTCCGAAGACGCGGTCGCCGATGCCGACCCCCTGCACTCCGTCACCGATTTCGTCGACCACGCCAGCGGCGTCGCGCCCCGGGATGGCGGGTAGCTCCAGGGGAAGCAGCTGGTGCAAGGCGCCGGCGCGCAGCTTCCAGTCGATGGGATTGACGCCGACCGCCGCGACGCGGACACGGATCTCGCCGAATCCGGGGTGGGGGTCGGGGGCCTGCTCGATCACCAGGCTCTCCGCTCCGCCGTATTCATGGAAGCGGGCTGCACGCATAATGTCCTGCCTTGCCTTTATGGGTCGAAATGGTGGTGAGGAGGGGCGCGGGCCGGTGCGGTTGTCGGGCAGCCACCTGCCACGACGGTCACGATCCTGACCAGCATCGGAATACCTGCCGTTGCGCCGATGCTCCGGAAGATATCCAGAAGGTCGGTCACCAACTGGATACCAAGACCTGAGACGGGAGCCCCTCGATGACGCAACGGCCACCGCTGCCGCCCGACCTGTTCGACGAGCTGTGTCCGTCCCCGTTGCTGCCCTTCCGCTTCGGTGACAAGTGGGCGGCGATGATCCTTCGGTGTCTGGAAGACGGCCCGCGCAGATACTCCGAACTCCGCGTACCGCTGAGTCGCGTCACCCCGAAGGTGCTCACCCAGTCGCTCCGCGGCTTGGAGCGGAACGGGTTCGTGTCACGCACTGAGCACGCCGACCCGAAGCTCCGGGTGGAGTACGCGCTGACACCGCTGGGCCGTAGCGTGCTGGAGCCGCTGGCCGCCGAGTGCCGATGGGTGACCGAGCACTGGGACGAGCTGCTCGACGCCAGCGAGGGCGGCACCCCCTCCATCGACGGACGCGAACCCGCACTGACGCGAACCCGTACTGACTCGACCCCGCACTGATTCGAACCCGCACTCACTCGAATCGGTTTCGACGCCCACTCGCCCTTCCCGATGAAGACGATCCGCAACTGTAGATGAATGGTTTCTCCTGGCGGAGAGGCCGATTCCGCGGATCACCCCTGCTGCGTATATCTGGTGCATATATCTATCGGCTGCCGGGTGCGTGGTGGTGAATGGGGCGCGTATTGCATGGGGGCGCACATCGTGGGGTGTTTGTGCTCCACCGTCACCCATGTGCGTGAATTTTACCCTGCTGGGAACCTTGCCGAGCCCTGCGGTGTGTTTATGTGTGGAACTCGCGTACGCCACACAGAAAGAATATGGATGCAGCATACCTTTAGATTCAGGGCGACGATCACCGCCTTCGTGGGGCTGTTGAGTGGGGCATCGGCAATGTTCGGCGTCATTTCCAATGATCGCCAAGACCTTGATCCGGTCTTCCTGGTTCTCGGCGGGGTGGCGGCTGCCGCCGCCGCAGGATTGACCTTCCTGGTGCAGGCTTCGCCGCCTGCTCCGGCGACGCAACCTCCGCCGGAGCTGCCGTCGGTGGAAGACCGCGGAACGGTGCGGGACGTCGTCTTCCAGGCGGGTCTGCTCCCCGTCGCCGAGAACCTGGCTTCCCTGGTGTCCATGTCGGCAACGGCCACTGACCTGCACGGAAAGATCCGCCGGGGCCCCGTGCAGACGGCGGCCCACCTGGCCGGCGACACCCCATGCCTCGCGGCCTTCTACGCCTTGGAGCCGGACCCTCAGGACTCCAAAGGGCGCGACAGACTTGCCAAGACCCATGCTTCGATGGAAACCGAGGAACTTCCCGATTTCTATCGTGAGGACGAAGGTGCGGGATCATTTCTGATCGATCTCGCAGTGGGCAAGAACGACCGGTGCGTAAAAGACATCTCTGACGACCCGGATAACCGCCGCATCAAGCTTGTCGACGGTTATCGGTCCGCCCTCTTCGTGCCCACGCGGGCCGGCACGAAGTCAAAGGGACTCCTCATCTTCCAAGCGGCCGAAAAGGGAGTGATCCCGGAAGGCCCGGAACGCGGAAAATTCATCACGGTCGCCCACCTGATCGGGGCGTGCGAGGCAGCGTCCGATCTTGTGTAATATGCCACAGGCCTGCCAGCTCAGGCCAAAGGTAAGGAGAATATCTCACCCTCTGTGCACAAGCGTGATGGGGGCACCGGGTGAGTCCCTTAGTGGCGCGGACAAACAATATTAGAACTGCCGTTGACGGGGAAAGAAGATAGCTACAGTGAAAACCACCGGCATGAGGCAGGCGAAGATCGTAGGGGGCACCGTGAGTAACCGCGAGAAAGTCATCGTAGGCAGCGGACAGCGCTGGATAGACGGCAAAGAATCCAGCCACACATACTTCTCCCGAGCCCGACAGGCCGCACCCCCCACTCCCACCACGCTCAGCGCCCGGCTGCTGTCCCTCCTGCGCCGCCTCATCGACGGGGAAAAACGGAGTTAGGCGCACCGTCCCGGGACCGGCGTCCGTCACGGGCGGCGTATCACGCCGCCAGGTCGGTCCGGGTGCCCGTCCCGGACTCCCCGGCGAGGTCGATCAGCAGTCGGGCCACGGCCAGATCCTGGAGTCCCACGCCCACCGAGTCGAAGAGAGTGATCTCGTCCTCCGCGGTGCGCGCCGGTACGAGACCTTCGAGTACGTCCCCCAGTTCCCGGTCGAAGTCCGCTTCCGCGAGGGCGCCTTCGGCCAGGGGGATCAGCACCTCGCCCGACTTGCGGCGGACGGTGGCGAAGGAGTCGACGATCAGCCGGGAGCGTACGATCCCCTCGGTGTCGATCTCCCGGTGGTCGGGGCGGGGCGGCGCCCCCACCGCGTTGACATGGGTTCCCGAGTGGAGCCACGCGCCCTTGATGACGGGTTCCCGGGACGGGGTGAGCGTGCACAGTACGTCCGCCGCTTCCGTCACCTCGCGCGGGCCGGCCAACAGCTCGGCGTGCAGGCCCAGTTCGGTCGAGATCCGGTCCACGAGGGCGGCGCCGTTGGCGGGGGTGCGGCCCCACACCACCACCGACTTCCAGTCCCGTACGGTCGACAGTGCCCGCGCATGGGCCAGGGCCAGTGGTCCCGTGCCGACCAGGCCGAGGACCTGGGCGTTCTGCCGGGCCAGCAGCCGGGTGGCGACGGCGGTCGCGGCGGCCGTACGGAACCGGGTGATCAGAGCCCCGTCGAGAACGGCCTCGGCCTCTCCGGTCCGCGCCGACAGGACCAGGACCGTCGAGCGCTGCACGGGCAGCCCGCGCTCCCGGTTGGCGGGCAGGTCCGCGAGGAACTTGACCGATGCCAACCCGGCGGGTGCTGACACGGCGGCCATGGGGAGAAAGGCGCCGTCCGAACCGGGCAGGTCCAGAGCCGGCGGTGCGGGCTGGGAAATCCGCCCGCGGGTGAGGTCGCGGTGGGCCTGCTCCACCGCCGCCTCCACCTCGGCGGTGGCGTGTTCGAGCAGACCGCGGATGTCGGAGCGGTTCAGGATCAGGGTCATCGTCGGCTGTCTCCGGTACGTCTGGTGGGGGGTGGGGGATCGCTGAAGGTGTGGCGGTGTCATGTGCCGCGTACGAACGGCACGGTGAGCGCCGACGGGGCCCTGCTGCGGCCGACCAGACCGCTGACCGCCAGCAGCGCGAACACGTAGGGCAACGTGGTGAGCAGCGGCGCGGACACATGGAGTCCGAGAGCGGGCGCGGCGAACTGGAGGGCCTGCGCGGTGCCGAAGAACAGACAGGCCAGCATGGTGGGCCAGGCCCGCCAGCGCCCGGCGATCACCGCGACGACCGCCAGATAGCCCACACCGGCCGTGAGGTTGTCGCTGAAGGAGTGCACCTCCGAAAGCGCGAGCTGCGCGCCGGCCAGCGCCGAGGTGGCGCCCGTCAGCAGGACGACGGCGTACCGCACGGCCCGTACGGGAAGCCCGCACCGGTCCGCGGTGGTCGCGTCCTCCCCGACCGCGTCGACCGCCAGCCCCCACGCCGTACGACGTGCACCGGCGACGGCGAGGACGGCCGTCACGGCGAACGCCGTGTAGCCGAGGGCGCTCTGCTGGAAGAGGGCGGGCCCCAGGACCGGGATGTCCCTGAGCACCGGTACCGGCAGCGGGTCGAAGCCGGGCACCGAGCCGGCGCCGCCGTCGCCGAACCACAGCCGTGCCGCGTAGGTCGTGCCGCCCAGGGCCAGGGCGTTGATCGTGATGCCCGTGACGATCTGGTCGGCGCGCAGGGTGACACTCAGCACCGCCTGGAGCAACGCGACGACCAGACCCGCGACGAGCGCGGTGCCCACCCCCACGACCGCGCTCCCGGAGGCCAGGGCGCCGGCCGCGCCCGCGAACGCGCCCGTGAGCATCATTCCTTCGACCGACAGATTGAGAACTCCCGCGCGTTCGCTGGGCAGTTCACCGGCCGAGGCGAGCAGCAGCGGCACGGCGAGGCGGACCCCGCCCGCGGCGAGTTCGTCGAGCACGGCACTCATACGGCACCTCCGGCGCGGCGGTTGCTCCACAGCATCGCCGCCGCGATCAGCAGCACCAGGACGCTCTGCACGATCTGCACCGACGAGGCGGGCACCCCTGCCGCGAGCTGCAGGTTGATGCCGCCGCTGGTGAGGAAGCCCAGCAACAGGGAGACGGCGGCCACCGCGATCAGCGAGCCGCGCGCCAGCAGGCCCACCACCAGCCCTGTGAAGCCGTACCCGGAGGAGAAGTGTTCCGCCAGCACGTACGGCGCGCTCGCCACGAGGCAGGCACCGGCGAGCCCCGCGAGGCCGCCCGCGACCGCGAGCCCGCCCTCCTGAAGACGTGACACCGGCAGTCCCAGCCGCGCCGACGCGGCGGGGGAGTGGCCCACCGACGTCAGCTTCAGGCCGGTCCCGGTGTACCGCAGGACGACGGCGGTCACGACGACGGTGACGGCCGCGACGACCACGAGGGCCGTCGCGGGCGACTGTGCCCCGGCGATCAGGGGAAGCCGGGCGCCCTCCGCCAGCGGCTGTGACTGGGGCAGTGTCTCCGAGGAGGTCACCGGCTGCCGCAGCAGTCCCTCCTCGTGCACGGCCACGGACACGGCGCCCGCGCCCACGAAGTTCAGCAGGAGGGTCGTGATGACCTCGCTGGTGCCGCGCCG
Source organism: Streptomyces liliiviolaceus (assembly GCF_018070025.1). Taxonomy (NCBI): domain Bacteria; kingdom Bacillati; phylum Actinomycetota; class Actinomycetes; order Kitasatosporales; family Streptomycetaceae; genus Streptomyces; species Streptomyces liliiviolaceus. Next base: position 5,030,899 of record NZ_JAGPYQ010000001.1, on the reverse strand, counting down.
GGTCTTCAGCAGCGCGGCGATCCACGCCCATCCGGCGCCGCCGAGAAATCCGGCGAGCAGGGTCAGCGGTACGCCGACCGCGGCCGGGGCCTGGGCGGGCAGGGCCAGTCCGGTGGCCGCTGCGGCGAGGCCGCCCGCGCACAACTGCCCCTCGCCGCCCACGTTCACCAGTCCGGCCCGGTGCGCCACGCTGAAACCGGTGGCGATCAGGGCGAGCACGGCCGCCGAGTTCAGGGAGGTGCCGACGGAGTACGCGGAGCCGAACATGCCCTCGTCGAGGGCCGCCCAGGCGGTCGAGGGGTCGGTGCCCGCGGCGACGACGAGCACGGCACCGACCCCGACGGTCAGGAGCGCGGCACCGGTGGCCAGGGACAGGGGATGGCGCAGCCGGGAGAGCAGGCGCGGTGGGGCGAGAGAGAGGGTCATGACGGTCCTTGCGCGAAAAGGGGTGCGAGGGGCGGCGGCGGGACGCCGGTCTCAGGGCAGGGGTGGAGTGATGGGCGAGTCATGTGCGGAGGGCACCTCGTGCGCCGGGAGAGCGGAATCCGCTCTCACGAGTTCCGTTGTCACGGGGTCGGGCGCGGCCTCGGCGCCGAGCATCAGGTGTCCGATGTGCTCTCGGGCCGTCGGCGCGCCGGTGGCGACAGGTGCGGACAGCCGGCCCCGGTAGGCGACGACCACGCGGTCGCACAGGGCGAGGAGTTCGTCGAGTTCCGAGGAGACGACCAGGACCCCGGCGCCCTGTTCGGCGGCCTCGCGTATCCGGGTGTGTACGGCGTCCACGGCGCCGACGTCGAGACCGCGGGTGGGCTGCGCGGCGGCGAGACACACCAGAGGGTTCAGGGCGAGTTCCCGTGCCAGCACCACCTTCTGCTGGTTGCCGCCGGACAGCGCGGACATCGGGGTGTCCGGGCTGTCCGCCCTGATGTCGTGGGCGGACAGCATGTCCTGGGCCGCGCGGCGCATCGCGGGCCGGTCCAGGAACAGTCCGCCGCGGCGGAATTGCCCGAGCCTGCCGAGGAGGAGGTTGTCCGTCACGGACAGGTCCGGGACACAGCCGTCGTGGTGGCGGTCCTCGGGAACGACGCCCAGCCCGGCCGCGGTCCTGCGCCGGGGCGTGGCCCGGGTGATGTCGGCGGGGCCGAGCGTCACGGAGCCCGAGTCGGGGGCGCGGGAACCGCCGAGCACGGCCATGAGCTCGCTCTGCCCGTTTCCCTCGACACCGGCGATCCCCACGATGTGTCCGGGCTCGACCTCCAGAGCGACGTCGTCGAGGACGGGCGTAGCGTCTGCGCCGCGCACGGTGAGGCCGTGGATCCGCAGTGCCGGCGGTCCTTGGCGGGTGGCTGTGCCTGAGGGGGAGGCGGCGGTGCGTGGCGCGGTGGTCCGGGTCGCCGTGCCGCAGTCGAGGGCGGGGTCGGCGACCGGGGAGCCGATCGCCACATCGGGTCCGGGTTCGGCCCCAGCGTCGGCGTCGGTCCCGGTCCCGGTCAGTCCGATCGTGCCGGACAGCGCCGGGTCCAGGGAGTCGGCGGGACGCCCGATCATCAGCGGGACGAGCCGCTCGGCGGGCAGGTCCGCGAGCGGACCGCCCCCGACGACCCGGCCCCCGCGAAGCACCGTCGCCGTGTCACCGGCCCGCGCGACCTCGCCGAGCTTGTGGGTGATGAGGACCACCGCACCGCCCCGGTCCGCGATCAGCCGGCAGGTCGCCAGCAGGGCCTCCGTACCGGCCGGGTCGAGGACACCCGTCGGCTCGTCGAGCAGCAGCAGTCGCGGCTCGCGCAGCAGGGCCTTGACGATCTCGACCCGCTGGCGCAGTCCCACGGGCAGTTCGGCGACCCGGGCGCCGAGATCGAGCACCAGCCCGTACTCGTCGGCGACCCGGTCCACCCGCCTGGCGAGATCGGGCAGCCGCAGCAGCCGCAGGTTCTCGCCCACAGTGAGCGTCGGTACGAGGCTGAAGTGCTGGTGGACCATGGCGATCCCGGCGCCGAGCGCGTCGGCCGGGCGGCGCGGCGCGTACGGCTGCCCGTAGAGGCGCAGCGTGCCGGTGTCCGGGGCGAGCGAACCGCCGACGAGATGGCACAGGGTCGACTTTCCGGCGCCGTTCTCGCCCAGCACGCAGTGCACGGTGCCGGACTCGACGACCACCGTGATGTCCCGCAGCGCGCGCACGGAGCCGAAGGACTTGCCGAGATCCCGGATCTCCAGGGCGGGGGCCCGGGTCTCGCGGTCTGGTGACGCGCTCATCGGGTCCTGATCTCCCCGGCTGCGATCTTCGCCTTCAGCCCGTCGAGCTTCTTCGTCGTCGCCGAGGCCGGATTCCCGCACAGCACGATGTCGTTGTGCGGTTCTTCGAAGGTCAGCCCGAAGTGGACCGACTCCGCCTTCCACGTGTCGGCGGCGAGGTGGTCCGCGGCGTACTCGATCTCCGCGCCGATGTCCGTCTCCACGTACCCGGCGTAGGCCGCGTCGGAGGAGCACGGGTGGGCGATCGGACCGCCGATGAGGGAGCCGTCGCTCTGCGCGGCCGCCTGGGCGAGGCCCTTGTGACCGAGGTTGAGGATCTGCCCGAGGACGTCGGCACCGGCTCCGAAGTCGGCGAGCGCGGACTGCTTGGCCTTGGCGGCGTCGTTGAAGTCACCGACGTACTGGGGCGCGAGGACCTTCACCCCGGGGTCGGCGGCCTTGGCTCCGTCCGCGAAGTTCTTGGCCGCGTTGACGATGGCGGGCAGCTCCGCGCCGCCGACGAACGCCACCGTGCCCTTCTTGGACAGCAGGGCGGAGGCGGCCCCCGACAGGTAGGCGGCCTCGGCCTGTTGAGGGTCGTAGAGCGCGAGGTTGTCGAGCGGCTCGGCGTCGGCGGGGCCGCCGATCTCCGCGAACTTCACGTCGGGGAACCGTGCGGCGACCTTCCGTACCGCGGCGTCCGTCTGCCCGCCGAGGGAGATGACGAGGTCCGAGCCGGTGGCGAAGCGGACGAGGGCCTGCTCGTAGTCGGCGGTGGTGACCTGTTCGACCTTGCTGAACGCGATCGTGCCGTCGTGCTTCTTCGCGGCCCGCTGGTAGCCGCGGTACGCCGACTCCATGAAGCCGTCGTCGGAGAGCGAGCCGGGGAAGAGCACACCCACCTTGAACGTGCTGTCGGCGGTGCTCGCCGACGGGGACCCGCCGCATCCGGTGAGCGCGACGAGCCCGCCGAACGCGGCGGCACAGGCCAGCGCACGGTTGAGGCTGCGGGAGCGAGTACGGGGACGGGTGCGCGTGCGGACGAGGGGACGGAACTGCGGCATCGAGTGCCTCCGGGGGACAGGGCCGAGAGCCGGTTACTGGTATACCGTTAAGTGGCAATCAGTGTGGAAGCCCTGTGTTTCAGCGGTGTTAGGGCGCGGTTAGCACTCGCTGCGCCTGCCGGGTGGCGGCCTAGAGTGAGCAGCCCCGGAAACTGGAGGAAACCCGTGGTCAAGAGCGCCGGACCGTCCGCCGAGCCGCGCGGATACCTGCGCCAGCGTGCCTACGACTCGCTGCGTCAACGGATCGTCGAGGCTGAACTGCGGCCCGGACAGCGCCTGGTGGAACGCGACCTCGCCGCCGAACTGGAGGTCTCCCGGATTCCGCTGCGGGAGGCTCTGCGGCTGCTGGAAGCCGACGGTCTGGTCCTCCTCGTGCCGCACCGCGGTGCCCTGGTCGCCCCGTTCACCCCCGCGGACGTACGGAACCTGTTCGACGTGCGGGAATCACTGGAGTCGCTCGCCGCCCGGCTGGCGGCCGAACGTACCGACCGGGCCGGCCTGAAGCGGCTTTCCGACCGCCTCGACAGCGCCCGCGCCGCGACCCGCGCCGGTGACCGCGACGCGATCGCCGCCGCCAACGCGGGCTTCCACATCGACATCGTCGACCTCGCCGACAACCCGCTCCTGACCGGCATCATGCGCCCACTGGAGGCGCGTACGCACTGGTTGTTCCGCCTCACCGCCCAGCGGGACCCGGCCCAACAGTGCAGCGAGCACGAGGAGTTGTACGACGCGATCCAGGCGGGCGACGGCGACCGGGCCGCGGCCCTCGCGCACGGCCACATCGCGGCCGGCCGTCAGGCGAGTCTCGACCTGGCCGCCGAGTGGACGGACCCGCAGCTCGACCCGGAGGCGGTCGCGGCCCGCCGTCGACGCCGCCGCTGAGCCGAGATCCGGACGGGACCGTCAGTCGCGGTTCGGGGTCCGGTTCCTCGACCAGGCGGTGGCGTCGGCTCCGTACCGTGTCAGGAGTCGTGTGAACTGGGTCCGCTCCTCCGGCGACCAGGCGACCGTGATCTCCAGGAACGCCTTTCGCTGTTCGGCGGCGAAGCGTTCGCGTTCGGCCTCGCCGTGCTCGGTGAGTTCCAGCACGGTGCGGCGTCCGTCGGACTGGGACGCCGCCCGGCGCAGCAGTCCGTCCTCTATGCAGGCGGCGACGGTCCGGCTGGCCACGGGTTGCGCGACGCCCATCTCGGCGGCGAGCCCGCCGACGGTCGTCTCGCCCGGCGCGTCGGCGATGACGTTGAGCACGAGGTTGCGGGAGAGGTCCTTGCTCGATGCCGGTGTGCGACGCCGCAGACGGGACAGCGCCGGGCCGATCTGATCCAGCGTCGGGTCGTCGGAGGGCTGCTCGGAGGAGGACGTGCTGCTCATGTACCGAGTCTAGGCCCGGCAGACTCATTTGCATACCATTCAATAAGTGCATAGCATTAGGTATGTAAATACAGAACGAACCAGGAAATGAGGCGGACCGCCATGGCGCTCACCGCGATCACAGGCGCGCAGATCTTCGACGGGGAGAAGACGGTCGGCGTGCAGACCGTGGTCATCGAGGACGGGAGGATCGCCCGCGTCGGCGGCGACGCCCCGCAGGGCAGCGAGATCGTCGACGGCAGCGGCGCCACCCTGCTGCCGGGACTCATCGACGCCCATGTCCACTCCGCTCCGGGGTCCCTGGCGCTCGCCCTGCGGTTCGGGGTGACGACCGAACTGGAGATGCAGGGGATGAACACCCGGGAGAACCGGGGGGCCATCACCGATGACGACACACAGGCCGATGTGCGCTCCTCCGGTTTCGCCATCACGCCGCCCGGCGGACACCCGAGCGAGCTGATGCCCGAGGGGTTCCGGCCCAAGTGGGACCTTCCCCCGGTGATGCCCCTGATGCCGTTCTCCACCACCCCCGAGGAAGCCGCCGCCTACGTGCCGCAGCTCCTCGCCCGGGGATCCGACTTCATCAAGTTGATGATCGACGACGGCAGCGTGGAGGGACACCCCGGGCTGCCCTCGCTCGACCAGGCCACCGTGAACGCCGGTGTCGCCGAAGCCAAGAAGTACGGCGCCCTCACCGTGGCCCACGCGCTGACCGTGGACGCCACCAGGATGGCCGCCGAAGCCGGTGTCGACGGCGTCACCCATGTGTTCATGGACCAGCCGCACACCGCCGAGATCATCGCCCTCATCAGGGACGCGGGCATGTTCGTCATCCCCTGCGTCACCCTCAACGCCTCGATGATGGGGATCACCGGCAGCGCACTCGCCGACGACCCCCGGGTCGCCGCACGCCTCGACGACGCGTGGGACCGGACCCTGCGCTCCAGCTACAACCGCTACCCGCAGGGCAAGCTCGACGACGTGTACGACACCGTGCGCGCGCTGGACGCCGCCGGTGTCGACGTGCTGGCCGGTACCGACGTCTCCATGCCCGAGACGTTCTTCGGGGGCCTGGCGCACGGAGCGAGCCTGCACCACGAACTGCAGTACCTGGTGGCGGCCGGCCTCACACCCGCACGGGCCCTGCGCGCGGCCACGGCGACCACGGCCCGCCGCTTCCGCCTCAGCGACCGGGGCCGCATCGCCGAGGGCCTCCGCGCCGACCTCCTCCTGGTTGACGGCGACCCGACCAGCGACATCGGCGACACCCTCAACACCCGCGCGGTCTGGCGCCGCGGCACCCGCCTGACGGCATGACCGGGGTCTCTCCCGTTCGGGGGAGGGACTTGATCGCCTGGTTCCCGCCAAGAACAGCCGGCCGAACACCTGGGTGTCGCGTCGAGGGGCTACTGGTTCAGCGGTTCTCGGTGCGGACTCGGTCGGTGATGCCCTGTGTCAGGGTCTCCGCCTGGTCCTCCAGGTTCCATTTGCCCTTCTGGTACGCGTGGTTGCTCACCCAGAAGACCAGGACGCCGTCGCGCAGCGACCTCGTGAGGTAGGCCAGCGACCAGTCGTTGCCGCCGTTGTGCCAGACGGTCCGTCCGGCGGGGGTCTCGCGGACGGCCCAGCCGTATCCGTACGAGCCGTCCAGGCCGGGCACCCGTACGCGCGGCGCGAACAGCTTCCGCCTGGCCTGGTGCGGCAGGATCTCGTCGCCCGAGAGGGCCCGGTGCCACCGGAACATGTCCTCGGCGGTGGAGAGCATGCCGCCGTTGCCCCGCAGATGCCAGTACGGCCCGTCGGGCGCCCAGGGATGGTCGACGGGCCTGCCCTGGCTGCGCCCCTTGCTGTCGTACTCCACCGCGATCAAGTGCCGTGGCCACCGGGGCAGGACGTATCCCGTGCGTTCCATGTCGGCCGGGGCGAACAGGTGCCGGGCCAGGAACGGCTCGTACCCCTCCCCGGACGCCTTCTCGACGATCGCGGCGAGCAGGCTGTATCCGGTGTTGGAGTAGTGGAACTCCTTCCCCGGGGGCGACTGCGGTTTCGATGCCAGTGCCTGTCGCACCAGTTCGTCGCGCGTGACGGGGTGGTAGTCGTCGCCGAGTGCCTCCACGAGACCCGAGGTGTGTGTGAGCAACTGGTCGATCGTGATGTCGCGCTTGTCCATGGGCACCGGCCCCAGGAAGCGGCTGATCCGGTCGCTCACCCGCAGCCGTCCCCTCACCTCCAGCTTCAGGATCGCGGCGGCGGTGAACTGCTTCGTGATCGACATGACGTCGTACACGGTGCGGCAGCTCGCGGGAGTGCCGGAGGCGCGGTCCGCCGCGCCGAACCCTCCGCAGTACGCGAGTTCGTCACCGCGTGCGGCGATCACGGTGCCGCCGGCCCCGGCGGGCAGGGCACGGTGCAGGAAGTCGGCGACCGACTCCCCGTCGCGCGCCGTCGGGGTGGCCGCGGCGGACCGGGTGGCCGGCCGCCGGGCGTCACCCTCCTGGGAGCACGCGCCCAGCATCAGCAAGGTGGCCAGGGCGGTGACGGCGGTGCGGGTGCGGCGACTACGGGGCAGACCCATATGACCTATGACCTCCAACATCGGGAATCCGCACCGAGGTTGACGGTCGCCGCTTCCGCTCTTCAAGCTGTCAGGGTGTTCGAGCTTGTGCGAGCCCGTGTACGTCCAGCTCATCAGGGGGACCAGCGTCATGACCACCGCACCGCCCACACCGCCGGACACCGACGCCGCCGCCTTCGTGGCGGCGCTGCGACGGCTCAAGGCCTGGTCAGGTCTGAGCTACCGCCGACTGGAACGCCATGCGGCCGACGCCGGTCACTGTCTGCCGTACTCCACCGCGGCGACCATGCTCGGCAGGGAACGGCTTCCGCGTGAGGAACTCGTCGCGGCGTTCGTCGCGGCCTGCGGAATCCGGGGCGACGAGGCGGAGGCTTGGCTGGACGCCCGCACCGGCATCGCGTGCGGTCCCGTAGACGTACCCGTACCCGCAGAGGTCAGGTCTGTGGGCCTCGCGCCCGCGAACGTCGCACCGCCGGTCGACGCGCCGGCGCGCACCAGGTCCTGGCGGTTGCGGTGGGCACTTGTCGGTGCGGCGGCACTCGTCGTCACCGCGCTCCTCGGCGGGGCGACGACATCCGGCGCCTTCACCGACGACGAGGAGGTGCTGCAGACGTCGACGTCGGTTCGTCTGTGACGCACTCTGCGCATGGACCTCTCACAGGTCGGCTTCTTCCTGACTGTCGAAGTCTTCGCGTGCGCGTTCGATGGCGGGCATGTTCCGTGAGGCCCACTCCAGCAGCACGTCGATGGGGTGCCGAAGGGTCTTGCCGAGGGGTGTGATCCGGTACAGGACCGCCACGGGGCGGGTGGAGACGACCTCGCGCTCGATCACGCCGTTGCGTTCCAGCCGCCGGAGCGTCACGGTCAGCGATTTCTGCGTGACCTGGGGGATGGCCCGGCGCAGTTCGTTGAAGCGGCACGGGCGTTCGCAGAGCTCGTTGAGGACGCTCAGCGACCACTTGTCGAGGATCTGATCGAGCAGTTCGCGGTGCGGGGCCTCGATGAGGAGTTCGTCGTCGGTATCCATGGCGAAACCTGGTCTCGTTGAAGTGTCCTTCTCCTACTAAGTAGCTTACGGATACTTACTCCGGAGGAGAGAAGACCATGACTGTTCAGTACTTCACGCCGGAAGGCATGCTGCAGCCGACCCCGTACCACCACGTCGCCGTGGGCACCGGGACGAGGCACGTTCACGTCAGCGGGCAGATCGCGCGCCGGGCCGACGGGGCCCCGGTCGCACCCGGCGATCTGGCCGGGCAGGTCGCCCAGGCGCTGCGCAACACCTCCGTCGGGCTGGCGGGAGCGGGCGCGTCCTTCACGGACGTGCTGCGCCTGACGTTCTACGTGACCCGGTGGAGCCCTGACAGGATCGGCGATTTCATGGCCGGTGTGGAGGCCGTCGCCGAGGAGATCGGGCTCCGGCTTCCCCTGCCCCCGGCCTCCCTCATCGGAGTCGATTACCTCTTCGAGCCGGATGTTCTCGTCGAGGTCGAGGCAACCGCGATCCTTGACTGATCGGGGCCGGCGCGTCAGGCCCGATGAGTTTGCCGACTGCCCGAAGTCTTCCCTGTGACATCCCGATCCGCCGACGGATCGGGACGTGAACTGATCGCGATGTCATGGAGGAGAGAGGGAGACCCGGATGCGTAATCCGATTCGGCTGTACATGTCCATGTCGCTCGACGGCTTCGTCGCCGGTCCGGACGATCGGCCGGGCCAGGAGCTCGGACGTGCCGGTGGGCGTCTTTTCAACTGGCTCGACGACCGCGAGTCCGACGGTCCCAGCGGACAGATCTATCGCGAGGCGCTGGCGACCGGCGCGGTGATCTCCGGCCGACGGACCTTCGAACTCGCCGGGCGGTGGCAGGGCGACCACCACGACGGTGTGCCGATCTTCGTCCTCACCCACCAGGTGGACGACGGGGACGTGCCACCCGGCCACGCGCGATTCGTCACCGATGTCGACGAATGCGCCCGTCAGGCTCGCGAGGCCGCCGGGGACCGGCCGGTCATGGTCCACGGGGCGAGCGCGGCCCAGGCGCTCCTCCGTGCCGGGCACATCGACGAGATGGAGATCCACCTGGTCCAGGTGCTCCTCGGGGGAGGCCGACGACTCTTCGACCACCTCGGTGGGGAGCACATCGAGCTCGACCTCGTCCGACGGCTGGACGACCGCGACGTCACGCACCTTCGCTACCAGGTACGCCGCCCCGGGGAGACCGAGTGAAGACGCCCCTCGCCGACCACCGCGTACCGAACCGGACCGCTCGCTCGTGGTCCCACGCGGCGGAGTGAGGCCGGAGAACACTCACTGGCCGGCCGGAGCGGCAGCCATGACTGATTGACGTGGCGCGCGAGTACACGTTGTCCGAGCGGACATGCCACCCGGGGCAATGCTGTCCGATCGGACAGACACGGCGGGCCAGGCGGGCCCTAGGTTCACCTTCTGGTCGCGTTCTGCGACGACCACCCGCCTTGCGCACACCGCCCAGAGCCACCAGTCCCCGGAGCATGCCATGAGCGCCACCCCACCCGCCTCCACCCCACCCGCGTCCACCGTTTCCGCACCCGGTCCCACAGCCCCGGGACCGGGCCATATGCGTCGGGTCGCCACGGCCAGTTTCATCGGTACGGCGATCGAGTTCTACGACTACTACATCTACGGGACCGCCGCAGCCCTCGTACTCGACGAGGCGTTCTTCCCCGAGCTGTCCAGAACGGCGGGCACGCTCGCCACCCTTTCCACGTTCGCCATCGGGTTCGCCGCCCGTCCGCTGGGCGCCGCGGTCTTCGGTCACTTCGGTGACCGGGTGGGCCGCAAGGGCGTCCTCGTCGTCTCGCTGCTCATGATGGGACTCTCCACCGGTCTCATCGGCCTGTTGCCCGGATACGCGACGCTCGGTGTCTGGGCCCCGGTCCTGCTGGTGCTGCTCCGCGTCGTGCAGGGACTCGGCCTCGGCGGAGAGTGGGGCGGCGCGGCCCTTCTCGCCGTCGAGCACGCACCCCAGAAGAAGCGCGGCCTGTACGCGGCGGCACCCCAAATGGGCTCTCCCGTGGGCTACTTCGCCGCCACCGTCACCTTCCTGGTCATGTCGTCCGTCCTCGACGACGGAGCGTTCCAGAGCTGGGGATGGCGCATACCCTTCCTGCTCTCCTTCGTCTTGGTCGCCGTGGCGGTGCTCGGAGCAGCGACGTTCTTCGTCGCCCGCTGGTCCGACCGCGTCGGCCGCCGCAAGCTCATCATCGCCGGCGCCGCGTTCGGAGTCGTGTGGGGCGCGGTCCTCTTCCCGCTCCTCGATACCCGCAACTACTTCCTGATCGCTGTCGCGTTGAGCGGCGCCCTGCTCTGCATGGGCATCATCTACGGTCCGGCCGGCGCGTATCTCCCCGAGCTCTTCGCCACCCGCGTGCGCTACTCCGGTGCCGGCTTCTCCTACAACCTGGGCGGTGTCCTGGGCGGTGCGGCGGCGCCGCACTCACCGTGCCCTTCGACGTGGCGGGAGGCGAGGCTGTGATCACCGATGTGATTCTCGCCGAACCGGGCGAGCGGCTCGGGCCCTCGCCCGGGGCGCTCGTCCTCGCGGTGGGCGCACGCGGCGAGGCGGCGGTTCCCGTCGTCATGGCGGCCGGTCGTTCCGGCGCCGCCGCCGCGATGGTCAAGGTCGACGCCGACGGACTTCCCGCGCGGGTCCGCGAAGCCGCACGCGAGGCGGACATCACCGTGCTCGCTGTGCCGGAGAACGCACGATGGGACCAGCTGGCACAGGAGGCGCGCGCCGGATTGACCCGTCTCGGGGCTTTGACCGCCGCGGCCCCGGGCACGCCGGGCGATCTCTCCTCGCTGGCCCAGACCCTGGCCACGGTCACCCACGGAGTGGTCAGTATCGAGGACTCCGCCGGACATGTGCTCGCGTACTCCAGGTCCGGCGAGGAGGCCGACGAGCTGCGGCGACTCACGATCCTGGGGCGCGCCTGCCCCGAGCCGTATCTCAAGGTGCTGCGCGACTCGGGCGTGTTCAAGCGGCTCCGCTCCGGTGAGGAGGTCGTCGAGACCGCGGAACAGCCCGACCTCGGCTACCGGCGCCGACTGGCCATCGGCATCAACGCCGGCCATCGCCCCCTGGGCACGATCTGGGTCCAGGAAGGGAAGCGTCCGCTCTGCGAGAGCAGCGCCGAGACCATGCGGGGAGCGGCACGGCTCGCCGCACCCCAGCTCGTGGACCACTACTACCAGGGGGACGCGTCCGCCCGGCTGGCCTCCCGGGTCGACCTCGCCCACGGTCTGCTGACCGGACGCTTCAACGCCGGGGCTCTCGCCCGTCACCTGGGGCTCGACCCTGTGCAGGGCGCCACCGTGATCGGGGTCGACCTGCGTGAACCAGCGCACCCCGGCGCCTCGGCGGCCCTGGACCTGCGGCGCGAGGAGTCCGCCGGGATCATCTCCCTGCATGCCTCGGCGTTCCGCCGCGACGCCCTCGTCACCCAGGCCTGCGGCCAGATCTACGTACTGCTTCCAGGAAGGAACGCCACCGCCGACGACACCGTGATCCAGCGCTGGGTCACCGAGCTCGTCACCGTACTCCGACGGCAGTTCGGTACTCCCGTCCAAGCGGTCCTCGCCGGCACCGCGCCGCACCTCGAAGCCGTCCCCGCGGTGAAGACGCGCGGTTATCACGCCCTGCACCTACTGGCACGCACTCCCGAACGCGCGGTGGCCACCCATACGGAGCTCCAGGCGGCGCTGCTCCTGGGGGATGTGCTGCGACTGCTGGACGAGCATCCCGACACCCGTCACGAAGGACTTGAAGCCCTCGCCGCCCACGACGCCGAGCAGGGATCCGAACTGGCCCGCTCCCTGCTCGCCTACCTTGACGGGTTCGGCGATGTGGCGCGGACCGCCGAGGCGCTCAACGTCCACCCCAACACCCTGCGCTACCGGGTCCGCAAGGCGATCTCCCTGAGCGGGATCAGCATCGACGACCCCGATCAGCGGCTGGTGGCCATGCTCCAACTGCGCCTGGCCGTCAACGGCGGGCCCATCGAGAAGGACCCGTTCCCTGGCCGGGCAGTACGACGGTGATGTCGACGCCGATTTCGACGTCGATTCATGGAACCGATTCGTTGATACCGGACCTGGACATTCTCGGGATCATCTGAAGATCGGCCCGGTCCTAGTGTCGGTGGTGTCAGCAGGAAGCACTGCAACCGACAGCCGCTGGAGATCATGATGCGCTCGCGTCTCGCCGCCCGTTCCACCCGTCTCGTCCTGGCCGCCGCAGCCGTGACAGCCCTGGCCGCCACCACCGCGTGCGAGCCCGAGGAGTCGTCGGACACCGGCAGTTCCGCGGCTCCCTCGTCCGCCTCCTCCGGCGGCGGTGGGAGCGAGACCCCCGCCGACGACAGTCCGTCGACCGGGGCCGGCACCACCGGTGGCTCCAGCAGCGGCGGCTCCGACGACGAGGGTGACTCGGGCAGCGGCGACAAGTCCGGCTACGGGCAGTCCTGCGGCACCAACGACCTGGACTTCACGGTCGCCTGGAAGTCCGATCCCGATGTCGACGGCTACTACCTGGTCACGGCCAAGGCCAAGTCCGGCATCACCTGCTACCTGGACGTCAACACCCCCAGCGTGGGCTTCGGTTCCGGCGCCGACGGCGTCGCCTCCCCGGTCGGACAGGGCGGCGAGGACCCGATCAAGCTCAGCGGCTCCGCCGTCGCGTACACCGGCATCGATGCCAAGACCACCGACGGCGACGCCGGCAAGCAGTTCGAGAACGTCATCATCGCGGTCACCGATGACGACCCCGAGCCCGCCGAGCTCGAACTCCCCGACACGGCCACCGTGGACAAGCCCGTCGTCACCAACTGGTCCACCAAGCGCAACGAGGTCGTCCCCCGCATCGTCTGAGTGCGGCCGGCGCCACGGCCGACGATCCGCTGATCCGCCGGCGCCCCTGGCGTCAAGTGGGCCGACCTGCCTGGAAGTTCATGCGTCAGTCGGGTCAGGTGACGGTGATGACCACTCTCTGGTAGCTGGTCAGGGCCGGTGTGCCGTTGTCCTTCGCCTCGACGACGAGATGAATGGTCTGGCCGGGCCGGGCGTCCGCTGGAACAACCACTCGCACCGCACCGGCCTTCGTGTGCCGGACGGCGACGGTGCCCGGGTAGGTTCCGGCCTCCCGGTACTGCCACCAGGTGCGGGTGACGGCGTCGCCGTCGGGGTCCGCGGTCCGGGCCGTGAGCTCGACCGTCCGGCCGGCACGGCGGCTGATGTCCAAGCCCTGGGGCACGCGGACGCGGGGAGCGTGGTTCGCGTCGGCGAACGTGCTGACACTCCGGTCGAGCCGGGCGGCGAAGTCGTTCTGGATGGCGGAGAACCAGCGCGCGGCCGCGTAGTCGCGGGGTGTCGCACCCGTCTCGTCGGCGTCCCGCGCGTTCTGGTTGGACCACCGGTGGGGATCGTCGGGATCGACGACCTGTCGGCCGCCCCAGCCTCCCCAGCCGGGGTGCTGGTAACTGCGCAGCCCGTTGTCGACGAGGAGCGCGAAGTTCGAGGAGTCGCCCTCGGAGATCCACGATCCCTTCGGTTGCGGCGGCGTCCAGACCAGATACCCCATCGCTCTCAGCTCCTCGGACGTGTGGCCGGACAGGCCGAAGTAGTCCTCGTCGTCGAAGCCGGCCGCCATCTGCTTGCCGTCGCCCCAGACGCGGTAGGAGGCACCGATCGGCCCCGTGCCGGAGACGTTGGCCCTGGTCCAGTCGGCGGAGTGGTAGACCGCGTCCTCGGGGCGGACGACGCCGCGGGAACCGTAACCCCAGACGGATGTGGCCACCTCGCGGTTCTGGATGTCCGGCCAGTTCGGTTTGATGTAGTCCTCGAACGTGGAGTCCTGCTGACCGAAGCTGGTGATGACCGCCTTGTCCACGATCTTCTTGTAGACGGCGCGCCACCGCGGAGTGCCCTGGTACCGGTCCTGGATGGACTTGAGCGCCCGGGCGATGGTGTTGGGTCCGCCCCAGGCCTGCAGGAACACCTGTCCCGGCTTGTCGTCGAGCAGGACCTTCCTGATGAGGTCGGAGCCCTTCGTGTCCGCGGCCATGTCGCCCTCGTCGATGACGTTGCCCGTCGCGATCAGCGACCGCAGCCGGGCGGGCGAGGGGTAGCGCGGGTCGTGGCGGACCAGGTTCCCGTACACCTCGGCGTAGGCGTCGACGGCCTCGTCGATGTGCAGCCGGGCACCGGGCGCGGGCCAGCGGTGCGGCTCCAGGCCGCGGCTCGCGTCGCCCCGGTAGTGGTGCTGGCTGGAGGAGTAGACCAGGCCGGCGATGTCGATCTCGTTGCTGTACAGCAGCATGCGCAGCATCGAGTTCAGGTCGTCCAGCTCCGGGTCGGTCGTCACGATCGTGCGGGGCGCGGCCGACGGCGTCGTGGCGTGAGTGCCGGTTCGTGAGCGCCGGTCCTTGTCCGCCGCGGGCGTGCCGCCGCCCGCCGCCGAGCCGGGCTGCGCCATGGGCAGGGTGAGCCCGAGAGCGGCCGTGCTCACGACGAGCACGCGGGCGATGCGGGAGGATATGGGGGAGTATGTGGTGCCGATCTGGACGCGGAGTGTCATCGAATGCCTCCATGTGTGGATCGCTGAATCGGTCGCGATCAGTCGTTCAGCAGCTCTCGGGCGACGTCGACGTCGGTGACCAGGATGTTGATCCACCTGCCGCGGACCGCACCGCGGATCGCCGCCACCTTGTCCATTCCGCCGGCCACCGCGATGCGGCGCTCCACGGCGCGGAGCTGGTCCGGTTCGATGCCGATGAGGCGGTCGTTGAAGGGCGCGTCGACGGAGTTCCCGTCGGCGTCGAAGTACCGGGCGCAGACGTCGCCCACGGCCCCGAGCTTCTTGAGCGCCCGCTGGTCCTGGGCGGTGATGGCGTTGCCCGAGCGTCGCAGCAACGGTGAGGGATCGAGGCTGCCGATGCCCAGCAGGGCCAGGGTGAGACGCGACCATGCCTGCATCACGTCCACCATCGCCGGCTCCCGCGACAGCAGGACCCTCAGCTCCCTGCTGCCGACCAGGGCGGCGGACGGGGCGAACACCGGTCGCGCGCCGGTGAGTTCGGCCAGCCGACTCGTCAACCGCGTGGCGTGCAGCTGTACTTCGGGGCTGCCCGAACCGCCGACGATCTGTACGACCTCCTGCGCGCCGGAGGAGGTCCTGGCCCGCATCACCTTCACGGACTCCAGCAGCGTGGCGCTCCAGGAGGAGACGCCGATGACGTCTCCGCCCTTGAGGGTGGCGTCGAGGTAGGTGGCGGTGGCGGCGGCGAGCGCGGGGATGACATCGGCTCCCGACCCCTCGACCTCGACCACGACGGCGTCGCGCAGGCCGTACCGTGCCACGAGGGCCTCTTCGAGCTCGGCGTGCACACCTTCCGGTGACACGACCACGGTACGGACCACTCCTCGGTCGACCGCCTCCTTCAGCAGGCGGGAGACGCGGGGCTGCGACATGTTGAGGTGTGCCGCGATCTCGGGCTGACGCACTCCGCGCTCGTGATACATGCGGGCCACCTTGATCAGCAGCCGCATATGGTCAGGGGTGGGAGTGGACGCTGCCGCCACCATGTCTCCATCCTTGTCGTCCCTGGCGGCCTGGCGCCAGAGCCTGTCACCGCTGCGGAACACCACACCTTATCGTCGGGGTTCCGCCACGGCTGGCCGCGGTGCGGGGTCGCCGGCATCAGAGTTTGGCGAAGACCCCGTACTCGTCGGCGTTCTTCACGGTGATCAGTTCGCAGTCGATGGACTGCTTCTCGGGCTGTCCGGTCTTGCCCGTCTTCACGTACTTGTCGGCCTGCTCGACCGCCCGCTCGGCCCCCAGCGCGGCGGGCTGGAGTGCCGTCGCCCGCATGGTGCCCGCCTTGATCTGGGCGATGGCGTCCGGACTGCCGTCGAAGCCGACCACGACGATGTTCTTGCGCTTGGCCGACTTGATCGCGGCCACCGCGCCCAGGGCCATGGTGTCGTTGCCCGCGATGACACCGCTGATCTTCGGGTTGCGCTGGAGGATGGTCTCCATCTTGCTGAAGGCCTCCTGCTGGTCCCAGTTGGCCGTCTGCTTGGCGACCTGCTTGAGGTCCGGGTACTGCGAGATGACGTCGGCGAAGCCCTTGGAGCGGACGCTGGCGTTGGTGTCTGACTCCTTGCCGGTCAGCTCGACGTACTCGCCCTTGCCCTTCGTCGCGGTGACGAACTCCTGCGCCGCGAGCTGCGCGCCCTGGGCGTTGTTGGACACGATCTGGGCCTTGGCGATACCGGTCTCGTTGATCTCGCGGTCGATGAGGAAGACGGGGATGCCGGCCTTGGTGGCCTTGCGGACGGGGCCGATCGACGCGTCGGCGCCCGCGTTGTCCAGGATGATCGCCGCGGCCTTGCGGGAGATGGCGGCGTCGATGAGTTCGCTCTGCTTGTTCGGGTCGTCGTCGTGCGAGGCGACCGAGGTCTTGTAGCCGAGGCTCACGGCCTTCTTCTTCGCCGCGTCCGCCTCCGCCTTGAAGAAGGGGTTGTCCGCGGAGGGGGTGATGATGGCGACCAGGTTGCTCTTCGATCCGCTCTTGGACGAGCTCGACCCGGAGGACGAGTCGTCGGAGCTCCCGCACGCGCTCAGGAGCAGGGCACCCGCGGCGAGGGCCGCGGTGGTGGTGACGGTGCGACGGGCCTTGCGGTGGAACATTCTGGTCTCCTCACAACGATGTGCGGACTTGCGTCAGTAGGGGTTCGGTACTGCGAGTGGGGCATGAGGGGGGATCAGGGGGAGGCGTGCGGACTTCAGTCGTCCGCCGGCCTGCCGGAGTCGCCTCGCGTGGCGCCGCCCGCGCGGCCCGCTCCGGCCGGGACGGGATCGGTCTTCACGGCGACCGCGGACGCCGCCGCGCGGCGGCGCTGGAAGCGCTGCTGGCTCTGGTCGAGGATGACGGCGATGATGATGACGGCGCCCTTGATGAGCATCTGCCAGAACGTCGAGACGCCGAGGATGACGAGGCCGTCGGCGAGGAAGCCGATGACGAAGGCCCCGACGAGGGTGCCGCGTACGTTGCCCCGGCCGCCGGAGAGGGCGGCGCCGCCGATGACGACGGCCGCGATGGCGTTGAGCTCGAACGTCTCACCGGCCTGGGGTGCGGCGGAGGTGAGTTCCGAGGCGATGATCAGGCCGGACATCGCGGCGCAGGCGCCGGAGATCACGTACACGAGGAGCTTGACGCGCTTGACGGGGACTCCGCTGAGTTCCGTGGCGCGCTCGTTGCCGCCGGTGGCGTAGAGCCAGCGGCCGAAGGGGGTCGAGCGGAGCAGGACGGCGACGAGTCCCGCCACCACGATCATGATCCAGACCGCCACGGGCAGACCCAGGGGACGGCCCCCGCCGAGCCAGTCGAAGCCGGTGTTGTGGGTCCCCGGGTCGCCGGCCAGGTCGGGGTAGGTGGTGCCGTCGGAGATGAGCAGGGCGGTGGCGCGGGCCACGTACAGCATGCCGAGGGTGGCGATGAACGGGGCCACGTTGAGGCGAGTGACGAGGATGCCGTTGACGGTGCCGACCACCGCGCCGACGCCGATGCACAGGACGATGACGGCCCAGACCTGCGGATAGGCGACGACGTCGAGGACGCTCAGGTGCAGGCCCTGGAGCAGCTCGCCGGCGATCACCCCGGACAGGCCGACGGTCGAGCCGACGGAGAGGTCGATCCCGCCCTTCAGGATGACCAGCAGCATGCCCAGCGCGAGGATCGCGTTGATGGCGACGTGCTTGGTCATCGTGATCACGTTGTCGACGGTGAGGAAGGAGTCCGACAGCAGGCTGAAGACGACGATCAGCACTCCGAGTGCGATGAAGGCACGCAGTTCGAAGATCGAGTCGACCGTCTTGAGGCGACGTGCCTGGGCAGCCGCGGCGCGACGCTGCTGGAGCACTACCTCGTGGTCCTTGGTCAGGGTGTCACTCATGGTGTGCCTTCTCGGTGGTGTCGGCTCCGTCGGCCAGGCTCATCAGCCGGTCCCGGGTGATCTCTCCGGCTTTCAGGTCGGCGACGAGACGGCCGCGCGCCAGGACCAGGAGCCGGTCGGGCATGTGCAGCGCCTCCTCGGCCTCGGAGGTGGTGAAGAGCACGGCGAGGCCGCGCTCGGCCTGCTGCGCCATCAGTTCGAAGACGTCGGCCTTGGCTCCCACGTCCACGCCGCGGGACGGCTCGTCCAGCAGCAGGACGCGCGGACCGGTCATCAGTGCCTTGCCGATGACGACCTTCTGCTGGTTGCCGCCGCTGAGCGAGCCGATGGGCGCCCGGGATCCGGGGGTCTTCACCGTCACGTCGGAGATCATCGAGGTCACCGCCTCGTCCTCGGCCCGCCGGTTGAGCAGCAGACGGCGTACGAACCTGGTCACGGAGGCCAGAGACAGGTTCTGACCCACCGTCATGGACTGCACGAGTCCGTCCCGCTGGCGGTCCTCGGGGACGAGGGCCAGCCCGTTGTGGATGCGGTCGCGAACGCTGCCGGTGAGCGGTTCGCCGTGCAGGCGCAGTTCGCCCGAGGCGGCGGGCATCCGGCCGGCCAGACACTCCAGCAGTTCGGTACGGCCACTGCCCATCAGGCCGTAGATGCCGACCATCTCGCCCGCCCGGACGGACGTGGACAGGCTGTTCACCGCGAGCCGCCCGGGGACGGACGGGTCCGCGACGGACAGTTCGGTGATCTCCAGCGCGACGGGACCCAGGGTCGGGTTCCGGTCGGGGAAGAGATCGTCCTGGCTGCGGCCCACCATCTTGCGGACGATCCAGGCGAGGTCGATGTCGTCGGCCCGTGCGGTCGCGACCATGGCGCCGTCCCGCAGGACCGCCACCTCGTCGGCGACGGAGAGGGCTTCCTCCAGGTGGTGCGAGATGTAGACGATCGCGACGCCCTCGGCCTTGAGCTCCCGGATGACCTGGAAGAGGATCTCCACCTCCGGTGCGCTGAGCGCGGAGGTCGGTTCGTCCATGATCAGCACGCGGGCGTTCTGCAGCAACGCACGGGCGATCTCGACGAGTTGCTGCTGGCCGAGCCGCAGCTCGCCGACCGAGGTGTCGGGGTCGAGTCCCTCGTCGAGCCGGCCCAGCACCTGTCGTGCCATGGCCCGCTGGGTCGTGCGATCGAGCAGCGTTCCGGCCTGCCGGGTGCGCTCGCGGCCGAGGAACAGGTTGTCCTGGATGCTCAGGTTGGGACAGAGGCTCAGTTCCTGGTGGATGATCGAGACGCCGTGGTCGGACGCCTCCCTCGCACTGCTGAACCGCACGGCCCGGCCGTCCAGTTCGATGTGTCCGGTGCTGGGGGACTCGACGGCGCTGAGGATCTTCATCAGGGTCGACTTGCCGGCCCCGTTCTCGCCGAAGAGCACAGTGGTGCGGCCCGCCGGGATGTCCAGCGACACGCCTTTGAGTGCCTGCGTTCCGCCGTACACCTTGGTGACCTCGGCTGCGCGCAGCACGGGCGCGGCCGGCGCTTCCACGGTCGTGGGGGTCATGAGGCGGCCTCGATCGAGACGGGGGTGAGGGTCAGTACGTCGGCGGTCAGCGGTGTCATGGCGCCGACGACGGTGACCTGCTTGCCGCGGACCGCCGCGGGATCGAAGGCCTTCAGCACCTTGTCCTTCATCGCGGTGTTCAGCGCCGTGGCGGCGTCGGCGTATTCGACCTGGTTGGTGAACTGGCCGAAGGCGATGAAGCCGGCCGCGTCGCGCAGTGCCGTGCCGTTGATGGCGGGCCCGACCTGCACGGAGACGCGGGTCTTGGCCAGACCGGGCACGGTCAGCCGCAGGAGGCCGTTCTCGGCGGCGCCCGCGGTCCCGGTCACCGTCACGGCGTAGCTGTACGGGCCGGTGCCCGGCCGGTGCCCGTACTTCTTGCCGGCCGCCTCGGGGTCGGCGGCGATCGCCTTGTGCAGGGTGGCGATGTCCACGGCGTTCTTCTCCAACGCGGGGACGACCTTGGGTTCGTACGTGCCGGCGGCGTACTTGGCCGCGTCGAACGCGGGCTTGCCACTCGCCTTGTCCTCGCTGTCCGAGCGGTAGGTGGTGGTGGCCGCGACGGCGGCGAGCAGGAGTACGAGAGCGATGAGGGAACCGCTGCCCAGGGTGATCCGGTCGCGGAGGTGTGCCGTCTTCCTGTCCGTCCTGGGCAGGTCTGCTGTGGTCATGACGTCCTTTGCTGTCCGCGTGTCCCGAGGTCGCGAGCGGCCGCGACCCGGTGACGCCAGCGCGCGACGGTGTCGCCGCGCCGTGCGTCGTCCCAGCCGGCCGCGAAGGTCCGCAGGCCGGCGTCCGCGCGCTGTTCCAGGTCGGCGGTCGTCCACAGGCCGAGTCCCAGGCCCGCCAGGTGCGCGGCGCCCGCGGCGGACAGTTCGTGGTGCCGGGTACGGGCCACCGTGACGTCGGAGACGTCGGCCTGCAGTTGCATGAGCGCGTCGCTTCGGCTGAGGCCGCCGTCGGCCACGACCTGGCGCAGACCGGGCAGGGCGGCGAGGACGTCGGCCACCTGGAAGGCGACCGACTCCAGTGCGGCGCGCGCCAGTTGGGCGCGGCCGGTGCCCAGCCCGAAGCCGGCGAGGACGGGCACGGCGCGGGCGTCCCACCAGGGCGCCCCGATGCCGCCGAAGGCCGGTATGAGGGTCACGTCGCCCGCGTCCGCGTCGGCGGCGAGCCGGATGAGTTCCTCCGCCTCGGTGTCGAGCAGGTCGGCCAGCCAGGTGAGGGTGCGCCCGGTGGAGCGGATGTTGGCCTCGTGCGCGTGGACGGGATGCCCGGTGGACCAGGCGATGGTGCCGCAGACGTGTTCCGCCGGTGCGGGGGAGTCCGCCACCGTCATGACGGAGGACCCGGTGCCGTAGGTGACCTTCACGGTGCCGGGGCGCCAGCCGGCGTGGGCGAACAGGGCGGCGTGCGAGTCGCCCATGACGGCCAGGAGCGGGGTGCCGTCGGTCAGTGGGCCGAGGCCGTGCAGCGTTCCGAACGGCCCGGTGGAGGGCACGACACGGCTCAGCGCCGCACGCGGGATGTCGAAGAGGCCGAGCAGTTGCTCGTCCCAGTCGCCGGTGGCGAGGTTGAGCAGCTGGGTCCGGGACGCGTTGCCTATCTCGGTGACCGCCTGCCCGGTGAGCCGGTGGATCAGGTAGGCGTCGACGGTGCCCAGGCGCAGGGCGCCGTCCTTGCTGCGGGCCCGCGAGGGGTCGTGCGCATCGAGCAGGGCGGCCATCTTCAGAGCGGAGAACATCGGGTCCAGCGGGAGACCCGTACGACGGCGGATCTCGTCGGCCGCTCCGGCGCCGGTGAGGCGGGCCGCACGTTCTCCGCCGCGCTGGTCCTGCCAGCTGACCAGCGGTGCGACCGGCTCGCCGGTCGCCGCGTCCCACAGGACGACCGACTCGCGCTGGGTGCTCAGGGCCACACCGGCCACCGTGCGCGGGTCGATCCCCGTCAGGCAGTCGGCGACGGCGCCGCGCACACTGTCGAGGAGCGCGGTCGCGTCCTGTTCCACCAGGCCGGGGCCCGGATGGGTCTGGGACAGGGGCGCTTCGGCCCGGCGGACGATGTCGCCCGCGGCGTCGAGGAGCAGCGCCTTGGTGGAACTGGTCCCCTGGTCGACGGCGAGAACGTGCGGTCTCATCACACCCGTCCCAGTGCCTCGCGCGCGGCGCCGGCGACACCGTCGGCGGTCAGCCCGAAGTGTTCGAGCAGGAAGGCCGCACTGCCGGTCGGAGCGAAACTGGGCACACCCAGCATGCGTACCGGGACCGGGTCGTTCTCTGCCACGACCTTGGCAACGGCGGCTCCCAGACCGCCGGAGAGCAGTCCTTCCTCGGCGGTGACGACGGCCCGGGTCTCCTGTGCCGCGGCGATGACGGCGGCGACGTCGAGGGGCTCGACGAAGGTCATGTTGAGGACGCGGGCGGAGATGTCCTGCTGGGCGAGCAGGTGCGCGGCGTCCAGGGCGCGGGAGACCATCGTGCCCACGGCTATCAGGGTGACGTCGGAGCCCTCGCGCAGCCGTACGGCCCGGCCGGCTTCGAAGGGCGCGTCGTCGGGGGTGACGGCGGGCACCTTGAAGCGGGGTACGCGGATGTAGGTGGGTCTGCCCGACCGGGCGGCCCAGCGCACCGCGCTGCGGGTCTGCGCCGGATCGGCCGGCACGATGATGTCCAGACCCGGGATCGCGCGCATCCAGGACAGGTCCTCGATGGAGTGGTGGGTGGGCCCCAGCTCTCCGTAGGCCATGCCCGGGCTCTGGCCGCAGAGCACGACGTGGCGGTGGGTGTAGGCGATGTCGGCCTTGATCTGTTCCAGGGCGCGCCCGGTCAGGAAGGGCGCCGCCGCGGACGCGAAGGGGATGAACCCGGCGTTGGAGAGGCCGGCCGACACTCCGACCAGGTCCTGTTCGGCGATGCCGACGTTGATGAGACGGGTGGGGAACTCCTCGCGGAACTTGACGAGGTTGCTGGAGCCGACCGAGTCGTTGCAGACCGCCACGATCCGCTCGTCGGTGCGGGCCAGCAGGGCGAGTTCGTCGGCGAAGTCGGCGCGGCAGTCGAAGGTGGGTGCCTGTTCGGCCACGGAGGTCATCGGTTCAGCTCCTCCAGCGCGAGACGCACCTGCTCGTCGGTGGGCACCTTGTGGTGCCATTCGACGCGGTCCTCCATGAACGACACGCCCTTGCCCTTGGTGGTGTTGGCGATCACCGCGACGGGTCGCCCGGTCGTCGACGGCGCGTACGCCTCCTTGATCGCCCGGTGGTCGTGCCCGTCGATGACACGGACCTCCCAGCCGAAGCTCGCCCATTTGGCGTCCAGCGGCTCCAGCGACTTGGTGTCCTCGGTGCGCGCGCCCTGCTGCAGGCGGTTGCGGTCGACGACGGCCGTCAGGTTCGCCAGTTCGTAGTGGGCGGCGGTCATGGCCGCTTCCCAGTTGCTGCCTTCCTGCATCTCGCCGTCGCCGAGCACCACGATGGTGCGCCAGGTCTCGCCGCGCAGCTTCGCTCCGAGGGCGCAGCCGGTGGCCACGGGGAAGCCGTGCCCGAGGGGTCCGCTGTTGGTCTCCACCCCGGGGACCTTGAGCCGGGCGGGGTGGCCGTTGAGCGGCGACAGCGGAGCCATGAACTCGCTGAGCCGGCTGCGCGGGAAGAACCCGCAGGACGCCAGGGTCGAGTACAGGGCCGCGGCGCAGTGTCCCTTGCTGAGGACGAACCGGTCGCGCTGCGGGTGGTCGGCCTGTGCGGGACGCATGCGCAGGGTGCCCCACAGGGCGGTGACCATCAGGTCGGTGACGGACAGGTCACCTCCCACATGGCCCATGCCGGCCGACTGGATGGTGGTGATGATGTCGCGGCGGATGGAGGTCGAGATGTCGGCGAGTTCCGCGGCGGCCTCGGCGGGGGAGGCGGCACGAAGGCGTGCGCTGCGCGGTTCGTACGCGCGCGCGGCCACGTCGTCGGTCCGCAGGGGGGCGGGGGCCGACAGGACGGTGCTCATGCGGACTCGCTCTCGGCGAGGGCGCGGAACAGGGCACGCTTGGCGATGCGTTGCGCGCCGAGGGCGTCCTGTGCGGACTGCGCGGCGGCCAGTTCCTCGCGGTCGAGGTAGCCCAGCGCCTGGTGGAAGGCGCGCATGGTGCGGATGCCGGTGCGGGCCGCCTCGACGGGGTCCTCCCGGAACGGGAACTGGTCGAGCTGCCACACTCCCTGCCAGCCGGCGTCCTGGAGCGCGAAGAAGAACTCGAAGGTCTCCAGCAGGTGTACCGAGCCGACGACCATGTCGTCGTCCCAGCCGCGGAAGTTGTCGTTGACGTCGATCGCGAAGAGCCGGTCCCGGGCGATGGCCAGCCGGGCGGCCTCGGCGGGAGTCTCCCCGCCGTACAGGGAGTGGCCGAAGTCCAGCAGGACGCCGACGTTGTCCACACCCATGTCCTGGATGGCGAGCAGGGTTCGTGCGACGGACGAGAAGACCATCCGGTTGCGGGGCTCGCGCGGCTTGTACTCGATGGCGAACTTCAGGTCGGGGAAGGACTGGGCGAGTTCGCGCAGTGCGTCGACCGACTTGGTCCACAGGTCGGTGTAGTCGGCCTGGAAGGGATAGTCGTAGCCGTCCTGACCGGGCCAGATCTTGATGTAGTCCACGCCCAGTTCGCGTCCGACCTCGGCCGACGCGGCGACCAGGTCGATGGCCTGGCGGCGGACGGCGGGGTCGGGGTTGGTGAAGCCTCCCTTGGCGAACCTGCCGGTGTAGAACTCCGGCGTCACGGCGATGGCCCGCAGGTTCTGCTCGGCCAGGGCCTCCCGTACCTCGGCGGTGCTGATGTCACCGGGCGGGAAGGGCCAGTTCAGGTCGAGGACGGACAGATCGCCGACCGCTCCGGCGAGCTTGATGGCGTCGAGGATGGTGCGTGGTTCGCCGTAGCCGTCCGTGGCGTATCGGTCGACGTAGGTCGCGAAGTGCCAGACACCGGCGCCGTAGATCGGTTCGTTCTGACCTGGCTGCTGAATGTCTATGCGTGGTTGAGTCGACATGCAGGTCAAGTTACGAACATGAGTCAGGCACGTCAAGACCTCTGCATCGATGGTTTTCGTGCCGGTCGCGGCCGGGGCTTCGGCCGCGACCGGCACGTGTAACCGGCTTTCGTCCGGCCTGTTGACATGCCGTCGAGGTGCTCGCAGACTCTCACTGCTTGCCGAGTCGCAGGTGAATGGACATGTGATTCAGCTGTGTTCGTATTCAGCCGTGTTCGTGTTCAGCTGCGTCCGTGTTCAGTTGTGCCGCGGTGAGCGGGGCGGTGGCCACCCCGCGGGGTCAGCCCGCCGCGCCGTCGAGCAGCCGGCTGTAGCGCAACCGCAGTGCCCGCTCGGTACTGGCCGCCAGGGTGACCACGGTCAGTACGACGTTGCCCCAGGCGGGTAGCCGGACCGGCGCGGTGAAGGCCCCGACGCGCTCGGCCACCGCGGGCACCTCGGTGATCTGTTGGGCGAGCTGCGTGACCAGCAGAACGAGGGCGACGACGAGTACGGCCAGCGAGATCGCGCCGATCCAGCGGCTCAGTGCCGGATGCGCCCGGTCGAGATGGGCGCGGCGTCCCTCGGCGGAGTCGCGGTCCGGGACGAGCAGGCGTTCGGTGCCCTCGCCGGTGACGTAATGGCAGCGCCGCAGCCCGAAGTTGCTCAGCCGCACCTCGACGGTGCCGCCGGGGACGGGGAAGGCGGCGGGGAGTTTCGACCGGGCGTGGTGCCTGCCGTCGAGGTACAGGTCGGCCTTCGCTTTCGAGGACGTCTGGTCCTGACCGCGTTTGACGTCCACGGCGTAGACCGTCTTCCCGCCGGCGCCGTCGGGCAGCGGCAGGTAGAACAGGGAGCGGTAGGGCAGCTGCCACCAGCGGAACCGCTTGAGCGGCCGACCGTCCCCGGGGGTGATCCGCCGGGCGGCCCGGCGGCTTCGCATCTCTTTGAACATCTCGGGCGCCCGCCTCACTTGCTCGGTTCGCCGGGACGCGCCGCTCCGCCGGCTCCTGCCGTTTCTCCGGGACGCGCCGCTTCTCCGGGCTCCGCCGCGCAGGCGAGGTCCCGTGCGGGGCGCTCCCCGGTGGTCAGGAACGTCGTCGCGGCATCGTTGGCGCACGTGTTGCCGCCGTACGGGTAGACACCGTGACCGCCCTGGTCGGCCGTCACCATCGTGGCCCGTCCGCCGAAGGCCCGCCGCAGCTCACGGGCGCCGACCAGAGGAGTGCCCGGGTCGCGCTCGTTCTGCACCATCAGCACGTTCGACGGGCCCCGGCCGGTGATGCGCACCGGCGGTTCGGTCCGCTCCCGCGACCAGTACGCGCACGGGTTGATGCTTGCCGTGGAGCCGCCCAGCATCGGGTACTTCAGCCGGTCGACGGCGGCATTGCGCTGGTACTCCCGGACCGTTCGCGGCCAGCGCGTGTCGGCGCAGACCACGGCGAAACGTGAGGCCATGAGATTCTCCACGCCCGCGGGCGACTCCGGGAGCGGCAGTTCCCGGCCCGTGTCGACCGCCTGCCAGAACTCGGCGAGCCCCTTCATGGAGCCGTCGGCGTACAACTGCTCGAAGGTGAACGCGCGGAACCCTGTCCCGTTGACGTCCTGGACCGGCTTCGCGTCCAGCCGCGCCACGAGCTCGTAGAACTTCGCGGTGACCTGCTTCGACGTGGAGCCGAGACCGTACTCGGGGTGCGCGGCGGCGAACGCGACGAAGTCGGGGAAGCGGTCCTCCAGTCCTCGGGCGAACAACCGCATGGCCGTGACGTCGTAGCCGTCGGGACCCAGATTGCTGTCGAGCACGATCCGGTCGTCGCGCCGCGGGAACAGTGTCGTGTAGACCGCGCCGAGGTAACTGCCGTAGGAGGCACCGAGGTACGACAGCGTCGGCTCGCCCAGTGCGCTGCGCAGGCGGTCCATGTCGCGTGCGGTGTTGGCGGTGGTGGTGTGCGGCAGCATCCACGCAGTCTTCGAGTTCTCGCACTGCCCGGCGATCTGCCGCGCGTACCCCGCCTCCCGGGTCACGTCGGCCGCGGTGTGCGCGTACTTCGGGAAGTTGCCGCGCCACTGCTGTTCCTTCGTCAGGTCGCAGGTCACCGGAGTGCTGCGGCCGACACCGCGCGGGTCGAAGCCGATGA
Organism: Streptomyces liliiviolaceus; assembly: GCF_018070025.1. Classification (NCBI taxonomy): domain Bacteria; kingdom Bacillati; phylum Actinomycetota; class Actinomycetes; order Kitasatosporales; family Streptomycetaceae; genus Streptomyces; species Streptomyces liliiviolaceus. The sequence goes on along the minus strand of NZ_JAGPYQ010000001.1, from coordinate 5,003,963 downwards.
TGTCGTAGGAGTCGAGCACCTCCTGCGGCAGCCCCGACGCGGCGAGGACGGCCGGGTAGACCAGGCCGGAACCGCCCGGGCCGCCCGGGTTGGTCAGCAGGACGCCGCGTCGCTTCGACGGCTTCTCGCTCGCCAGCCGGGAGACGGCGACCTCGATCTGCCGGCCGTCCGGATCGCGGTAGTCCAGCGGGACTTCGAGCGTCGAGCACTCCAGGCGGGGCGCGGAGGCTCCCTCGGGGCACGGTCCCCATCGCAGGGCGCCGGGCGCCGGTGCCGTCGTGGCCGCCGCGGACACCGACGGGGACCCCGGAAGTGCGGTCAGTGTCAACGCCGCGGCGGCGAGGGCGAGGGGCAGACTTCTGCGCATGAGGTGTCCTCCTGTGGGGGGCTTTACCGACACGCGAACCAGTCTGTTGATCGGGAACGGCGGGCACATCGGCCCGACGGACCGCCCCGGCCCCGACCGCGGGAGAGGAGCCGGTTAGACCTGGGTCGAAGGCGTATCCGCCGTGGGTGTGATCCACCGGTCGTACGATGTGGGGACAATGGCCTGGTGAACACGGATGTTATGCCGCGGCTCGGAGTGTGGCAGCAGACCTGGCGGCTGACGGCGGCCGTGGTCGTGAGCCTGCCGATCTGGCTGACGACCCTCGTGCTGACGCGGAAGGAGCCGGGCGGCTCGGACGCCTGGGTCCTCGTCACCGATCCGCTGATCGCCCTGGGCTGTCTGACGCTGCTGCTGTGGCGGAGGCGGTGGCCCCTCGCGGTGGCCCTGGCGGTCGCGGTCGCCTCGACCGCGTCGGCGCTCGCCACCGGCGCGGCCCTGCTGGCGCTGTGCTCGATCTCCACCCGCCGCCGCCCGGTGGAGATGGGTGCCGTCGCCCTGGCCTATGTGATCGCGTCGCTGGTCGCCGTCAAGATGTACCCGGTGCAGGGCTCGGCCGACGTGTCGTGGTGGGTCCAGGTCGTGGTGCCGTCACTGACCGCGGGGATCGCGGTGGCCGCGGGCGTGGCCGTCGGGGCGCGGCGGGTCGAGGTACGGTCCCTGCGGGAGCGGGCGGAGAGCGCGGAGCGGGAGCAGAGCGCGCGGGCGGCGCAGGCACGGGCCATGGAACGCAACCGCATCGCCCGCGAGATGCACGACGTCCTCGCGCACCGCATCTCCCTGGTCGCCATGCAGGCCGGGGTCCTCGACCACCGCCGTGACCTGCCGGCCGACGAGAACCGCGTCCTGGTCCGCGGTATCGCCGAGGGCTCCCACCAAGCCCTGGAAGAGCTGCGCGAGGTCCTGGGTGTGCTCCGCGCCGACCCCGGCCGCCCGGAACCGCCGCAGCCCTCCCTCGACCGCATTCCCGAACTGGTGGCCGACGCCCGCACCTCCGGACTCGACGTCCGGCTGACCGACACCGTGACCGCGACCCCGCCCGGTGGCGTCGGACGGACCTGCTACCGGATCGTCCAGGAAGCGCTGACCAACGCCGCCAAACACGCACCCGGCGCGGTCGTGCACGTCACCCTCGACGGCGGCACGGGCGGCACCCTCGACATCAGTGTCCGCAACGGACCGGCCCCCCTGCGCGTCGCACGGCCACCAGCCTCCGGCTTCGGCCTGCTGGGCCTCGGCGAACGGATCACCCTCGCGGGCGGCGAACTCGACCACCGTCCCACGTCCGAGGGCGGGTACGTTCTCACCGCACGACTGCCCTGGCCGGACGGCCCCGTTCACAGTCACGAAAAGAGCGCATGAGCCACGACAAGAGCACATCGACGGAGAGCCGGCACGATCCCGTACGGGTCGTCATCGTCGATGACGAAGAACTGGTCCGCATGGCCCTGCGGCTCGTCATCGACGGCGAACCGGACCTGACCGTCGTGGGGGAGGCGGCCGACGGGAACGCGGCGCTCGCCGTGGTGCACGAGCAGCGGCCCGACGTCGTGCTGATGGACGTACGGATGCCGGGCCGGGACGGTCTGGACACGGCCCGGGAACTGCTCGGCCGGCCGGCGCCGCCCCGGGTGCTGATGCTGACGACCTTCGACTCCGACGACCTGGTGCTCGGGTCGCTGCGCGCCGGAGCGCTCGGCTTCGTCCTCAAGGACACGCCGCCCGCCCGCATCCTCGACGCGGTGCGGACCGTCGCGGACGGCAATCCGGTGCTGTCCCCGGCGGCCACCGCACGGGTGATCGCCGCGGCCACCGGCCCGGATTCCGTGCACACCCGCGACCGCCACCGCGCCGCCGCGCGCGACCGCCTGTCGACGCTGACCGAACGGGAACGGGAGACCGCCCGGGCCATCGCGGACGGACTGGGCAACGCGCAGATCGCCGAGCGGCTGCACATCACCGTCGCGACGGTGAAGGCCCACACCGGCAATCTCTTCGCGAAACTGGCGGTCGAGAACCGGGTACAGATCGCGCTCCTGATCCGCGACGCGGACGACACCTGACCCGCAGGAACCAGAAGACACTCCAGCCACGAAACGCTCCCTTGAGCATGGACCGGCCCGCAGGTGTGGCGTGGGTCTCCCATCGCGGGCCGGAGTCGTCCTCACCGCACCCCACCCCCCGTTTTCCCTTTTGTTTACCCGGTATGGGGCCACTGCCAGTTTTGATTCCGTCGTGGGCGATGTCCGCACATCATCGCCGTGTCGCCGGCATTCCGTTTCGCCTTCCGGCTGCCGGAGAAAGGTAAACGGTGCCGTCAGGTGTTGACATGGGCCGGTAGTGGACTGTTGTATTAATTCCATCCACGGGGGATGGATGGCAAACAGTGACCGGTCAAAATGACGGACTTTGTTAAGGGCTTCATAATGGCCTGCTGCCATCCGCAGTTGGGGGCGATAGTGAGCAAGGTCAGACACGCGCTCTGTTATCTTCGGGACCGAGTCGGCCACAGAAGGGCTGTCGGCCACTCGTGCTTCGCGCGAGGACTTCACTGCGCTTCATTGCGGCACCGCGCGGGAGCGGTGCCTGACGGTCCACCAGTGGTGTCGGCCGGCCATCGCCTTTCTGCTGCCCCGGCGGTGTAATCCGTCTGTTCGTGCAGCCGATCGACCGGGGCAAGCGCTGTTTGATGACGAGTCCGAACGGCCGGATTCGATGATCGTCCGCATATGTTTCTTCGGCATGCCGAAAAGGACGCCGAAAAACAAGAAACAATCTTCCCGTTCCCGGCCCGCCGTGGGTCGGCAGTTCCCGAACAGGTAAGTGTGATGAGCGTGCGCGAAATCCCGTCAACAGCTTCTACTTTATCGAGGTAGACATGACGTCATCTTCTCCATCCGTCCGGCTGAGGAATACGCCCTTCGTCATCAAGGAGTCGTCCGCCCAGTACGAGCGCGCTGTCGACAGCAGTCTGATGCAGGTGAGCATCACCGGTCGCAAAGGGAAGCAGGTGTTCCTGCCGGACGGCCGCGGGGTGGTCGAGTTCGTCAACTGCTCCTACCTCGGACTCGACCTGCATCCCCGCGTGATCGCGGCGTCGAAGGCGGTGGAGGAGGAGTGGGGGATGAACTTCTGCTGCGCCCGTTCGCGATTCTCCTTCGAGCCACAGCGTCTCCTCGAAGAGGAGCTCTCGGCGCTGTACCGGGGACGGGCCATCACCTTCCCCTCGACGACCACCGCGCACATCTCGCTCATGCCGCTCCTCGCCAGCGGGGTGCTCTTCGAGGAGGGCGCGGCGCACAGGACGTGCCTGATCTTCGACCAGTTCGCCCACTCGTCCATGGCCTATCTCAAGCCGGTGCTCGCCGCCGAGGCGACGGTGGAGACTGTTCCCCACAACTCCTTCGAGGACCTGCGGAAGCAGGCCTCGGCCGCACGGGCGCGCGGCGAGGTGCCGGTCTACGTGGCCGACGGCATCTACTCCATGGGCGGTCTGTGTCCGGCCCGCGAACTGCTCGACCTGGCCGAGGAGCTGGATCTGTGGCTCTACATCGACGATGCCCACGGCCTGGGCATCTTCGGCGAGCGCGGTGAGGGCCAGCTCCTCAGCCAGATCGAGGGCGACATCCCCGAGCGCGTCATCCTCACCTACTCGCTGTCCAAGGGCTTCGGCGCCTACGGCGGCGGCCTCCTCGTCCAGGGCGAGTGGCGCGAGCGGCTGATCCGCTCCTACGGACAGGTGTACGCGTTCTCCGCGGCGCAGACCTTCCAGGCGGTCTACGCCTGCCGCGCGGTCGTCGAGCTGCACGAGGAGGGAGCGATCGCCCCCCTGCAGAGGACCCTGCGCGAGCGGGTGGCGCTCTTCGACGAACTGATGGGGCAGCAACTGCCGTTCAGCCCCATCCGGATGGTTCCGATCGGGGACGAGGCGAACGCCCTGAAAGCAGGCGAGGAGCTCCTGGCCGAGGGCTACTACGCGTCGGTGGTCTTCTTCCCCATTGTCCGCCGCAAGTCCGCGCAGCTGCGGCTGTGCATCGCGGCCAACCACACCGAGGACGACATCCGGGGTGTCGCCGCCGCGCTGAAGCGGGTCCACGCGACCTACGCGACGTACGGGACCGACGGGAACGGGGAGGCCGGGGAATGAAGCACAAGGAGCTGCACGTGGTGATCGGCGCGGGAATCGCCGGCTGCGTCGCCGCGATCACCCGCAGCCGCGCGGGGTACGACGTCGTCGTCCTGGAGGGGCAGCAGGCGCGCTCCGAAGGTACGTACCCCGTGTGCACGCAGACCAGCAACATCGTCAGCGAGAACCACAGCGGTGCCGAGTACCCTTTCGACCCGCAGAGCGCGCGTGACTGCCTGGACGGCCGGATCGAGAACGAGCGCTTCTTCCCCGAGACGATCTACGGCGGCAAGACGAACAGCCGCATCATCGCCTCCCGGAGCATGATGGACGACGGCCACGACATCGTCGGCCAGTGCCGGACGAACATGGACGTCATCCGCGCCCATTACGCACTGCGTTGCGAGGAGGACCCGGCCAACGCCCTCTTCGGCGACCCCTCGGAGGTCTGCCGCGAGGTCCCCACCGTGGACGGCGTCGAAGACGTGGCCGCCGCGTTCCTCACCCCGCAGCGGGGGATGAACCCCGCGCTCGTGTCCACGGTCCTCGACTGGGAACTGCGCCAGTGCGGCGTCGACTTCCGCGAGGGCAGCAGGGTGCAGTCGGTGGAGCGCCGCACCGACGGCCGGTACGACGTCGTCCACACGGATGCCGCCGGTGTCAGGCGCACTCTGGTCGCGGACCAGGTGAGCCTGTGCGCGGCGACGGCGGCGTTCGGCCTGGCCAAGTCGCTCAATCCGCGCATCGAGTTCCCGCAACTGTTCATGGCCCTGCGGGAGATCCTCTACGTCGACCTCCCCGACGGGACGGAGAAGAACTTCACCTGCCTGAAGCTGGAGGACTCCTACGGGGGCATGCTCAGTCCGCTCAACGAGCACGTCGCGATGATCTATCACCCGCCGGCCGGACACGTGATGAACCTGGTGATGGACCCGGTCACCGGCGCCGCCCCGTACGCGCGCTATCTCGCGGAAGGCCACCCGGAGATGCGGGAACGCGCCGAGCGGACGGTGAGCCGGCTGCGTGACTTCTATCCGGAGCTGCGCCGGTCGCAGATCCTCGGTACGTACCTCAAGATCGCGATCAACACGGTGTCGGACTCGCGGATGCGGCGGAACATCGGTGTCTTCGGCGTCGACTCCGGCGCCACGATGACCGTACTGCCCAAGTGGACGATGTGTGCCGTCAACGGCCGCAAGGAGCTGGCCCTGGCCCTGGAGCACTCCAAGGCCGCCGGCAACGTGGACGCGGACGAGGCCGAGGAGATCCTCGCCGGAGCGACCCGCACCTGCTGGGAGACGCCGCCCGACTGGGCCGGCAAGCCGGAGCTGCTGACCGCCCGGGCGAAGAAGCACGCGGTGAACATGAACGTGCCCGAGGTCCTCGCCCTGCGGTTCAGCGACGCCGTCGACCAGCCCGGCCTGCGGCAGGTCGCGCGGTGAGCACGGCCGGGCCGGCACGGCGAGTTCCGGCGAAGAGCGTGGGCCGTGACATCCGGCCTGGAAGGGAGGCACACATGTCCGGGAAGAACATCGTGATCACGGGTGCCGGTAGCGGCATCGGGGCCGAGACGGCACGGCGGCTGGCCCCGGGAAACCGGCTCGTCCTGCACTACCACTCGGCGAAGGAGGGCGCGCTGGCCCTGCGGGAGGAGCTGGCGCCGGTCTGCGCCGGCGTCGAGGTGGTCGAGGGCAACCTGACCACGGACACGGGCTGCGAGGCGCTGTCCGAGGAGATAGGCAGGCGCATGGACGCGCTGGACGTCCTGGTCAACAACGCGGGCGGCATGATCGAGCGCCAGTCCGTCGGGGACCTGACGTGGGATCACCTGGCCGCGACGTTCGCGCTGAACACCTTCTCCGCGATGCGGCTGACCAGCCTGTGCACCGGGCTCCTGCGCCGGGGCGGCAACGACCCCTGCGTCGTGAACGTCACCTCGATCGCGATGCGCCACGGGGCGCCGACCGCCACGGCGTACGGCGCGTCCAAGGCCGCCATGGACTCCTTCACCCGCGGCGCCGCGGCCGAACTCGCGCCCGGCATCCGGGTCAACGCGGTGGCACCCGGCATCATCGACACCCGCTTCCACGAGCGCGTGACGTCCGCGGACAAGATGCGGCAGTTCGTCGAGAGCACCCCGCTGAAGCGCGCGGGAGGGGTGGCGGACGTCGCCCGCACCATCGAATACCTGGTCGGCGCCACCTTCGTCACGGGGGAGACGGTCGACTGCAACGGCGGCCTCACGATGCGGTAGCCGACGTCGTGGCCGTCCCCCGCCTCCTCACGGTTCCATGGAAGGTCTTACCCCTATGCGTACACGCGTTCTTGTCACGGGTGGTGCCGGGTTCATCGGATCACACCTGTGCGAGCGGCTGATCGACGATGGCCACGAGGTCATCTGCCTGGACAACCTCTTCACCGGGCGGCGCAGCAACATGGCGAAGCTGCTCGGAAATCCCCACTTCGAGTTCGAGCGGCACGACGTGGCCGAGCCCTTCCACGCCGAGGTCGACCAGATCTACCACTTAGCCTGCCCGGCCTCCCCGGTCCACTACCAGCGCAACCCCGTGCGCACCGTCCGCACCTGTGTACAGGGCACGCTGAACGCCCTCGAACTGGCCCGTGAGACCGGCGCCCGGCTGTTCATCGCCTCCACCTCCGAGGTGTACGGCGACCCCGAGGTCCACCCACAGCAGGAGGACTACTGGGGGCACGTCAACCCCATCGGGATCAGGGCCTGTTACGACGAGGGCAAGCGCTGCGCGGAGGCGCTCGCGGTGAGCTTCGCGCGGCAGTACGGAGTGGAGGTCAGGCTCGGCCGGATCTTCAACACCTACGGTCCACGGATGCACGAGAACGACGGCAGGGTGGTGTCGAACTTCGCGGTGCAGGCGCTGCGCGAGGAGCCCCTGACCATCTACGGCGACGGCAGCCAGACCCGGTCCTTCTGCTACGTCGACGACCTCGTCGAGGCCGTCGTGCGCCTGATGGCGACCGAGACCGACTTCCGGCCGGTGAACCTGGGCAACCCGCGGGAGACGACCGTCGAGCAGATCGCCCGGGAGATCAAACGGCTCGCCGGCTCGCGGTCCGAGCTGGTCTTCCGGCCGCTGCCCGAGGACGACCCCACCCGCCGCCGCCCCGACATCTCCCGAGCCGAAACCCTGTTGGGCTGGGAGCCGAAGGTCGACCTGGAGGACGGGCTGCGCCGGACGATCGCCGACTTCGCCGCCAGGACGACCATGACGACCCTCACGAGCGGGCAGCGGCCCGAGTCCGTTCCGGTGCGGCAGGAGGCCTGCCGATGAGAGGGAGGACGGACACCGGGCCGGCCTCCTTCCCGGCAGCGAAACGCCTGCGCGGCCTGGCCCAGTCCGACATACGGCGCATGAGCCGGGAGAGCGACCGGCTCGGGGCCATCAACCTGGGACAGGGGATCTGCGACCTGCCGACCCCCACGGTCGTGGCCGAGGCGGCCAAAGCGGCGATAGACGCCGACGAGAGCATCTACACCTACCCCGAGGGGCACCTCGCGCTGCGCCGGGCCATCGCCGAGAAGGCGGAGCGGTACAACGGCCTGACGGTCGCACCCGAGGGGGAGGTCGTGGTCACCGTCGGCGCCACCGGCGCGTACACCGCGGCGGTCAACGCGTTGCTCGACCCCGGCGACGGCATCCTCATCATGGAGCCGTACTACGGCTACCACGTCAACGCGGCGGTCGTCGCCGGCCTCGAACCGCACTTCCTCACCCTCGCCGCACCGGAGTTCACCCTCACCGAGGAGGCGCTGCGGGCGGCGGTGCGGCCCACCACCCGGGCCATCGTGGTGTGCACGCCGTCCAACCCCAGCGGCAAGATGTTCAGCCGCACCGAGCTGGAAGCGGTCGCGCGCGTCGCACACGACCGGGACCTGCTCGTCATCAGCGACGAGATCTACGAGTACATCCGCTACGACGACTGCCCGCACCTCTCGCCGGCCACGGTGGGCGGCCTGTGGCCCCGCTCGGTCACCATCACTGGCCTGTCGAAGACGTTCAGCATCACCGGCTGGCGCCTCGGCTACGCCCTCGCGCCCGAGCCGCTGGCCAGGGCGATCGCCCTCGTCAACGACCTGTACTACGTCTGCGCGCCCAATCCGCTGCAGCACGGCGTCCTCGCCGGCTTCGCCCTGCCGTCCGGCTACTTCGACGAGATGCGGTGGGACTACCAGCGCAAACGCGACCGGTTGTGCGACGCGCTGGCCGCGGCCGGCATGTCGCCCATCGTCCCGAAGGGGGCGTACTACGTCCTGGCCGACGTCTCCCAGTGGGGCTTCGGCACCTCCCGGGGCGCGGCGATGGCGTTGCTGGAGCACGGCGGTGTGGCCTCGGTCCCCGGCAGCGCCTTCTACCAAGGGGCGACCGGCGAGAACCTGCTGCGGTTCTGCTTCGCCAAGGACGACGCGGTCGTGGAGGAGGCCTGCCGGCGGATACGGCGCTTCCGGCCCCGCGGCGACCTCGTGGAGAGCGATCTAGTGGAGGGCGATCTCGTGGAGGCGGACAGAAGCCAGCTGGGGGGACGGTGAACGACGCACGCCGAGGAGGCCTGTACGGGGTCGCCGCCTACGTGCTGTGGGGCCTGTTCCCGCTGTACTTCCGGCTCCTGGAAAGCTCCAGCACCCTGGAGATCCTCCTGCAGCGGCTCCTGTGGACGCTGCCGGTCTGCCTGCTGGTGGTCGCGGCCACCGGCGCCGCGGGCCGGCTGCGCGCGCTGCTGCGCCGGGGGCGGCGCGTGTCCGCGCTCGCGGGGGCGGCCGCCGTGCTCGCGGTGAACTCGGGCTGCTACGTGTACGCCGTCAACACCGACCGCGTCATCGAGGCGTCGCTGGGTTACTTCATCAACCCCCTGGTGACCGTGGCACTGGCCGTGCTCGTACGACGAGAACAATTGCGCCCTCTCCAGTGGGCGGCGGTGTCCACGGGCGCCCTGTCCGTGCTGGTCGTCACCGTCGACTACGGCCGGCCGCCCTGGATCGCGCTGATCCTCGCGGTCTCGTTCGGGCTCTACGGACTGATCAAGAAGCAGGTCGGCGGGGACGTCGACGCGCTCGCCGGGCTCACCACCGAGGCCCTCACCCTCGCCCCCCTGGCCGCGGTCGGACTGGCCTTCTACACGGCCACCGGCCACGGGACCTTCACCCAGGACGCCCCCTGGCACGCCATGCTCCTCGCCGCGGGCGGTGTGACGGTCGTCGCCCCGCTCCTGCTGTTCGCGGCGGCCGCCCGGCGGCTGCCGCTGGCCACGATCGGGCTTCTCCAGTACCTGACACCGGTGCTGCAACTGCTCATCGGCGTCGTGCTGTTCCACGAGGAGATGCCGGCCTCGCGGTGGAGCGGCTTCGTCCTGATCTGGATCGCGCTGGCCCTGCTGAGCACCGACGCGCTGCGCGAGCAGGACCGGCAGAGCGCGCGGCGCGCGAGGAGCGCGCCCGCCGCGCAGCCCGTCCCGGTGGAACTGCGCACCCCTGAAGAGTGAACGACACGCCGGCGAACCGACGACACATGGAGTCCTCCGTGCAGAGCAAGACCAACCCTGCCACTGCCGCGCGCCCCTTACCCCTTGCGACATCCCCTGACCTCCGTCTCTCCGTGATCGGCACCGGATACCTGGGAGCCACCCACGCGGTCTGCATGGCCGCGCTCGGATTCGAGACGCTGGGCCTGGACACGGACGCCGAGAAGATCGCGGCCCTCTCGGCCGGCCGGCTCCCGTTCTACGAACCCGGACTCGAAGACCTCCTGCGCGACCAACTCGCCACCGGACGACTGCGGTTCACCACGTCCTACGAAGAGGCCGCGGCCTTCGCCGACGTCCACTTCCTGTGCGTCGGCACCCCGCAGCGGACCGACGGGCCCGGCGCCGACCTGCGGTACGTGGACGGCGCGGTGGAGGCGCTCGGCCCACACCTGACCCGCCCCTGCCTGCTGGTCGGCAAGTCCACCGTCCCGGTCGGCACGGCCGCCCGCCTGGGGGCACGGCTCGCACAGCTGGCACCGGCGGGGCGGGACGCGGAAGTGGCGTGGAACCCGGAGTTCCTGCGCGAGGGATTCGCGGTGCAGGACACTCTGCGACCCGACCGGCTGGTCTTCGGTGTCGCGTCGGACCGGGCGGAACGGCTGCTGCGCCAGGTCTACGCACCACTGCTCGCACCGGCGCACGAGGAGGAGCCGGTACCGTCGGTGGTCGCCGACCTGGCGACCGCGGAGCTGGTGAAGGTCGCGGCGAACTCCTTCCTCGCCATGAAGATCTCCTTCATCAACGCCATGGCCGAGGTCTGCGAGGCGGCGGGGGCCGACGTCCTGCCGCTGGCGCGGGCGCTCTCCCACGACCCCAGGATCGGCGGCCGCTTCCTGCGCCCGGGGATCGGCTTCGGCGGAGGCTGTCTGCCCAAGGACATCCGCGCCTTCACCGCCAGGGCCGAAGAGCTGGGCGTCGGCCGGGCCGTGGAGTTCCTGCACCAGGCCGACGAGGTCAACCTGCGACGGCGCACCGCGGTGGTCGACCTGGCACGGGAGCTGAGCGGCGGCGACCTGTGTGGGCGCCGGGTCACGGTCCTGGGGGCTGCCTTCAAGCCCGGCTCCGACGACGTACGGGACTCACCGGCGCTCGCGGTGGCCGACCTTATCGAACGGGAGGGCGCCGAGGTGGTCGTCTACGACCCCATGGCGATGGACAACGCGCGCAAGGTGTTCCCGTCGCTGTCCTTCGCCGACTCCGTCACCAAGGCGGCCCTCGGGAGCGATGTCCTGCTGCACCTCACCGAGTGGCCGGAGTTCGAGCACATCGATCCCCGCGCCCTGGCTGCCACGGTGACCGGGCGACACATCATCGACGGCCGGAACACCCTGGACGCGTCCCGCTGGCGCGCGGCCGGATGGGAGTACCGGGCGCTCGGCAGGTCGTGACACTCACCGAGAGTTCGCGGCAGCTTTCAGTGACTCGCTGACACGGAGGTTGTGCATATGGGGGATGCCGCGCATGGCGCGGCTACGCACTTCACCACAACCGTGTCCTGCTCCTGTGAGTCCTACTGCTGAGCGCCGGCAGAAGTCGGCCACCCCGGGGGATCAGGACGCGAGTCATGCAGAAGTGCGCGATCATCCAGCACCTCACACGGCTCTTCTGGCCCCCGCGTGGTGCAGGACGGCAACCGGCCACGTTCGCCCGGCAACTGGTGGGGCTCTGGTTGTTCGCGCTTGCCTTCGGGGCCGGGCTCATCGCGATCGGCTGGGACGAGGAGTTCGGCCTGGCACTGCTGCTCCTCTTTTATGGCGACATCATCGACGGGGTGCGGTACCGCTGGACGGCCGCACTGGCCGCGCTGACAGTCCTGTCGGTTGCCAGTCGGCTCACAAGAGCCGTCCTGCCCGGCTCCCTCGACGGCGCCTGGGCGCAGAGCGTCGGCTCCGCTGTCGGTGTCACGCTCGGGCTGGCAGTGACCGCCGCGATCACACGGCTTCCGGCACGCCGACCACATCGGCCCGACGGGGGACACGGCTCCGGGTCCAGCGGTCAAGACTCTCCGCCAGAACTGCTGCGCAGGGCCGGTCGCTGGCGACGTACACGTAGTGATCCCACCCGACGTGCACGGTGAACGTGTCCTGCCGCTCCTGCCGGCACCAGTTCGCGGATCTCCAGCCGGTCGATGCCCGATTCCCGCGCGAAGGAGGCGATCGCCTCCAAGTACCGCTTCGAGCGGCCCGGCCGTCGCTCACCACCGTCAGCCGTCTCGGCCGGAGCGCGTACTCCTATCTCACCAAGCGTGGCATTCAAATTCCATTGATTTGATTGCACATTGCCCTTTTTATGTCAGTCTCTGTCGTTCGCTGTATGCGACCAAGTGGCAGCAGTACCTTGCCTGAACCTTGTTCGGGTAAGGGGGGCGAGCATGGAACCGGTGGTGTTGGCCGCAGGTACGGCCTTGGTGGCGGCGATGGCGAGCGACGCCTGGGAGGCGGCGCGGGGCGCACTGGTCGACCTCTGGCGGAAGGGGAAACCCGAGGAGGCCGAGGCCGTCGGCAACGAGCTGCAGCGGGCGCGGACCGTGGCGCTGGAGTCACGACGAACCGTCGACCCCGACGCGGAGCAAGCCCTTATCGGCTTCTGGCGGATGCGACTCGACCACCTCCTGCGCGAACGCCCGGACCTGGCCCGCGAGCTGCGCGGCGTCCTGGAGGACGACCTTGTCCCGACCCTCGGCGCGGGCGAGCGCGACCGGGCGACCACCCTGTTGGGCCGGGCCGAGGCCCACGACCACGCCCGTATCTACCAGGCGGGCAGGGACCAGCACATCCACGGGGGATGACGTCCGATGACAGAGGAACAGGATCAGGGGGAACCGCCCGCCGGCGAAGCCGAGGCGCGCCCCGTACACCTCCACGCGCAGGCGGCAGGCCAAGGACGCGTCTACCAGGCGGGGCGCGACCAGCACGTCCACTACGGGCAGGGGACGCGCACCCGGACGTACAGCGAGGGCAGTGAGGACGCCGAGTGCCCCTATCCGGGACTGGCGTCCTTCGGGCGCGACCAGGCGCGTTGGTTCCGCGGTCGGGAGGCGTTGACGAGCGCTCTCGTCGACACGGTCGACCGCAGGCTGCGTACCGGCGGCGTGCAGATCGTGATCGGTCCCTCAGGGGCGGGCAAGTCGTCACTGCTCCGTGCCGGGCTCCTCGCCCGGCTCGCGCGAGGGGCCCTGCCGGGTTCGGCACCGTGGCGGCAGATCCTGCTCACCCCGACGGCCACTCCGGCGGACACGCTCGACGCGGCGCTGGGCCCGGACCCAGGCGGCGACGTAATGACCGTCGACGCGGGCGGCGACGTACGGGCCGTCGTCGTGGTGGACCAGTTCGAGGAGCTGTTCACACTGTGTCCCGACAAGGCGGAGCGGCAGGTCTTCATCGACCGGCTCTCCCGGCTGGCCGCCGCAACCGACGGGCCGCCCTCCGCCCTGGTCGTGGTGGGGGTGCGTGCCGACTTCTACGCCGCCTGCCTGGAGTACCCGCAGCTCGCCGAGTCCGTCAACCACGCGTTGGTCGTCACGGCCATGACGGCCGATCAGCTGCGCGAGGCGATCGTCCACCCGGCGCAGGACGTCGGCCTGGAGATCGAGCCCGGCCTGGTCGAGATCCTCCTCCGCGACCTCGGGGCGGAGGGCGGCGGCCGGGCAGGGTATCTGGCGGGGCGGCTACCGCACCTCGCCTACGCCCTGCGGCGCAGCTGGCAGGTGCGGCACGGCTCGACCCTCACCGTCGAGGGCTACGAGAGCACCGGCGGCATCGAGTCGGCCATCGCCGACACGGCCGAGCGGATCTACCGAGGGCTCGACGAGCGCGGCCGGACCATCGCCCGGGCCCTGTTCCTGCGGTTGGTCAGGGTGGGCGAGAACACCCCGGACAGCTGTCGACGACTGGCCCTCGACGACCTTGTCGGCACCGGCCTCCCACAGCGGGCGGCGGACGCGGTGATCGACGCGTTCACCGGGGAGCGGCTGCTCGCCCGTGAGCAGGACGGGCACAGGGACGACGTCGAGATCACCCACGAGGCGCTCATCCGGGGCTGGCCGACGTTGCAGGTGTGGGTCGAGACGGACCGCGCCGAACTGCTCGTCCGCCAGCGCCTCGCCGAGGACGCCGCCACCTGGCGCGCCAGCGGCGAGGACACCGCCTACCTGTACATCGACAGCCGGCTCGCCGCGGCCACCGAGCTGGAGCGCGGCCCGAAGGGCGCGGAACTGACGTCCACCGAGCGCGGCTTCGTCACCGCGGCCACCCACCGTGCCCGGCGCCGCACCCGCGTGGTCCGCGCGGTCATCGCCACGCTGACGGCGCTCTTCCTGCTCGCCGCGGCCGCAGGCGTCGTCGCCGTCCTGCAGAACCAGCAGGTGACCCGCCAGCGCGACACAGCCATCTCCCGGCAGGCCGCCGACGCCTCGGACAAGGTCGCCGACTCCTCACTCGCGGCGCAGCTCAGTCTCGCGGCCTACCGGATCGCCCCGACACCCGAGGCGCGCGGCGCACTGCTGTCGGCGCTGTCCCGACCGGTGGGCGCCCGCATGATCGGGCACACCGGACCCGTCGAGCTGGTCGCCTTCCGACGTGACGGGCGGGTGCTCGCGAGCGCCGCCAGTGACTCGACGGCCCGCCTGTGGGACGTCAGCGACCCGGCCCGCCCGAAGACGCTCGGCGTCCTGAGGGGACACAAGGGCAGTTTGATCGGGGTGGCCTTCAGCCCGGACGGCCGCACCGTGGCGACGGCGTCGAACGACGCGACAGCCCGCCTGTGGGACGTCTCCGAACCCACCGCACCACGGACCGTGGCAGTGCTGAGGAAACACCGTGAGCGGGTGCGCTCGGTGGCGTTCGCCCCCGACGGCGCTCTCCTCGCCACCGCGTCGGACGACGGGACGACCGGCATCTGGGACCTCTCCGATCGCACCCGACCGCGCTTCCTCGCCAAGGTCACCGCGGACGCGGGCTTCCCCACGGTGAGGTTCGGTCCGGACAGCCGGACGATGGCCGTCTCCTCGCGTGCCGGCCGCGCCGAACTGTGGGACCTCCGCACACCGGAGCACCCCAGGAGGAAGGCTGTCCTGGACGGGCACTCCGGCTCGGTCACAAGCGTCGCCTTCTCCTCGGACGGACGGATCCTCGCCACGGCTTCGGTGGACACGACCGTCAGGCTGTGGGACGCGACCGCCGACGGGCACGCACGCCGCCTGGGGACGGTACGGGGGCACACGGCCCTCGTCTACGACGCGGCGTTCAGCCCGGACAACCGGACCCTGGCCACGGCGTCGGCCGACCAGACGGCAAGACTGTGGAACATCGCCGCCCCCCGGTCGCCGCGACCCCTGTCGGACCTGACCGGGTTCACCAACACCGTCACGGGCGTGGCTTTCAGGCCCGACGGACAGGTCCTCGCCACGTCGTCGGCCGACGGCACCGTCAGGGCGTGGAACGTCTCCTCACCGGCGCACGTCGCCGACCGGGCACTGCTCACGACCTCCTCACGCTATGTCAGTCGTGTCGCCTACTCGCCCGACGGGCAGTTGCTGGCTTCCACCGGGGACGACGGCACCGCCATGCTGTGGGACGCCTCCGATCCCGCCCGCGCCCTGTCGCTGGCCACGTTGAAGGGACATCGGGAGGAGGTCAGCGGCATCGCGTTCGCGCCGAACGGGCGGCGCCTCATCACCTCCTCCTCGGACTCCACCGCGGTGCTGTGGGACATCGCCGACCCGAGGCACCCCACCGTTCTCTCGCGCCTGCGCGGCCATGCCAACGCCGTCCAGTCCGTGACATTCGGCCCGGACGGCCGGCTGGCGGCCACCACCGGACGCGACGGATGGACGATCCTGTGGGACCTGTCGCAGCCACGCCACCCGCGCGAGGCGTCGCGCCTGGGGCCGCGCGACAACTGGATCAACGCCACGGCATTCACCCCGGACGGCCGGACGATCGCCGTCGGCTCGGGCACCGGAGCCGTCAGCATCTGGGACATCGCCGACACGACGAAGCCAGAACGTCTGGCAGTGCTGCGCGCGCACGACAACGCCCTGACCGACGCGAAATTCGATCCCACGGGCAAGCTGCTCGCGACCTCCTCCAACGACGGCACGACCCGTCTGTGGAACCTCGCCCGGCCCACCCGGCCGGACCCTGTCGCGACGCTGCGCGGTCACAGCAACACGGTCCACGGCATCGACTTCAGCCCCGACGGGGCAACGCTCGCGACCGCCTCCCTGGACTCCTCGGTACGGCTGTGGAACATCGCGGAACCGTCGGAACCCACACTCCGGGCGGTCATCAGCACAGGGACCGCTTACGCGTACGACGTCCGCTTCAGCCCGAAGGGCGACACCCTCGCCACCGCCGACGGATACGGCCACGTCATCCTGTCCGCCTTGGACCTCGCGAAAGCGGAGAACTACGTCTGCGCGCGGGCGGGCATGGCGATCACCCGGGCGGAATGGGCACAGTACGTCCCCGACCTTCCCTACGCGCCGCCCTGCGGCACTTGACAGGTGGTGTGGAAGGCCTTGCGGACTCCGTTTCGGTGACGACGCGATGGTGGCCGGGCCGGTGCAGCAGAGGGTTACCGCTTCCGCTTCCCCGGCCCGGCCCGGGTGGGCGCGGGCCCTGACCCTGACCCGGCACGTCATGCACTGCGTTTCGGCTTCGCAGCCGTCTTCTTGGCCGCCTTCTTCGCGGCGGTCTTCGTCGTGGTGGACTTCTTGGCGGCCGTCTTCTTCGCCGTCTTCTTGGCAGCGGTCTTCTTCTTCGGACGCAGTTCGTGGACGTCGGCGTCGCCCTCGCCGCGGGAGTCCCGGGCCTTCTTCACCGAGGCTTCCAGCGCGGCCATCAGGTCGACGACCTTCCCGTCCGGTGCTTCGGGCGCCGGTGCTTCGGGAGGGGCGTGGCCTTCGCGCTTGGCTTTGATGACTTCGGCGAGGGCGTCGGTGTAGTGGTCCTCGAACTCGCTGCCTGAGAGGTCGTCGCGGGTCATGTGGTCGATGAGGACCTGTGCGCCCTCGATCTCGTCGTCCGACACCTCCACGGCGCCGGGTGAGAGTTCCTTGGGGGAGCGGATCTCGTCGGGCCAGCGCATGGCGTGCAGCACGATCGCGTCATCGCGCACCCGCAGCAGCCCGAGGCGTTCGCGGCCGCTCCACGCGTATTTGGCGATGGCGACCTTGGCGCTGCGTTCCAGCGCCATCCGCAGCAGCTTGTACGGCTTGGCGGCGACCGGGCCGTCGGCCTGGAGGTAGTAGCCGTCGCCCACCTGCAGGGGGTCGATCGAGGCGGCGGGGACGAACGCGGCGATCTCGATGGCCTTCGCGGTGGGCAGCGGGATCTCCCGCAGCTCCTCGTCGGATATCGGGACGAGGGTGTCCTTGCTGATCTCGTACGCCTTGCCGATCTCGTCCTGGGAGACCTCGCGGTCCTCGATCTCACAGATCTTGCGGACGCGTACGCGGCTCATGTCTTCGAGGTGGTACTGGTGGAAGCGGATCGCGTGGTTCTCGGTCGCGGACACCACGTGGATGGGCACGGTCACCAGGCCGAACGAGATGGCACCTGACCAGACAGTTCGGGGCACGACGAACCTCCTGTACGGCCCCGAGGCCTTCAGCGTACGAGGAGCTTCCCGGACCGGCACGCGCACCGTGCACTCAGCCTCGGACCGGTCGCCGCGCCGGTCCCGCCCGTCAGCTCGCCCGGGTGCGGGTGCTGGTGAAACGGACGGCGGGACCCCAGTTCTCCCGTACGGGTGACAGGCACCACTGGCACAGGGGCAGTCCGCCGCTGCCGTACTTGTGGGTGCTGCGCTGGCAGCCGGAGCAGGGGCCGACGTAGCTGCTGGAGATGGTGAAGGTGGAGGGGTCCGGTTCGCTGACCGGGGGCGGGGGAGTGGCGGTCATCGGGGGTGTCCTGTTCCGGGTGAGGGGCGGGTGGATCACCGCGGACGCGGCGCGTGGGGCCGGAAGGGGCGGGGCCGATCAGCGCGCCGCGGCGGTGTGGGCCGGGGGCCGGGCGGGCGGATAAGTCGATGACTCCATCGACTCCATGGGTGCGGTCGGACCGGCGGTGAGCGCGGGCACGTACGCCCGTGGTGAGCAGTCGTGCCAGGTCGGGCGGTAGATCGTCGAGCATGGTCTCTCGCTCCTGAACGCGCGGCCCGGTGGGCTCGCCATTCGCATGTTCGAATATTAGTTCGATACTCTACGTCTGGAGGAGGTGGCGTGCCATGGCGGCAGCGAAAGACCAGGTACGGACATCGAGCGTGATGCATGTGCGCTGTCCGGAACGGCTGCCGGAGGAGGTGTTCCGGCAGGTCCTGGAGCAGTGCGCGGAACTCTCTCCGACCGTTCAGGCCCTCCCGCCGTCGGCCGCCCTGGTGGAGCTGAAGGGCGCCCTGCGGTATCACGGCACGGACGCCCGGCGCCTGGGCGAGGTGCTGCGGGTGCGCACACTGTCCCGGCTGGGCGTGGACGTGCGGGTGGGCATCGGACCCACCGTCACGGTCGCGGCCACCGCCTCCGCGCAGCTCGACGCACCCGGGGGAGTCCTCGCCGTGGAGCGGGACCAGGTCCTCGACTGGCTCGGGCCGCTGCCGGTGGAGGCCCTGCACGGCATCGGTCCGAAGCAGGCGGCGGCGCTGCGCGAGTACGGCGTGCACTGCGTCGGCCTGCTCGCAGCCGTCCCACCGGCCACCGTGCAGCGCCTGCTGGGCGGCAGAGCCGGACGGCTGGCTGTGGACCGGGCCCGCGGTATCGACCCCTGCCCCGTCACCCCGCGCGCGCTGCCCGCCTCCACGAGCGTGCGGCACACCTTCGCCCAGCACACCCTGGACGGCGCCGTCGTCCGCGGCGCCCTGCTCGAACTGGTCGTCCGGCTCGGACTCCAACTGCGCGACCGCGGTCAGGTGGCACGCGGCCTCACCCTCGCGCTGCGGTTCGCCGGCGGTACCGCGTGGGAGAAGACGCGCCGCCTGCCGGAGGCCTCCGCGCACGAGGACGACCTGCGCACGATGGCGTACCGGCTCATCGACGCCGCGGGCCTGCAGCGCGGCCGGCTGACCGGGCTCGTCCTCAAGGGGGAGGACCTGGTCGACGCCGACCAGGTCGCCGAGCAGGTCAGCCTGGACGGGGCGCGCGAGGACCGGCTGGTCGCGGAAGCGGTCAGCGATCGCATCCGCAGGAAGTTCGGACCCGGCGCGATCGGCCCGGCCGCCACCTTCCGCCGCGCCTCCTGACCGCCCCACCCATCGGCCACGGTCGAAGTCCCGCAACGACAGTGGCGGAGCACGGCCGGTGCGGGAACTCCCCCTGTACGAAGGGCCCGTCAGTACGTGGACCGACACCCCTGCCAGAGTAGGCCCCGGCAGATGTGCCCTCAGCCATGTCGCTTCGACAGTCATGGCGCTTCGATTCGCACCGCAGGACAGGAGCAGACCGGATGAGTTTCTATGACCGGATGCAGGAGCTGTACGGGCTCCCCGCCTTCACGTTTCCCGCGCAGGAGACGCCGACGCCCCTGCCCGAACCCGACACCGTGGCCTGGCTGATCACCGGCCAGCCCGACGCCGTGGTCTGGCGGAGCACCGTGGGGGAGCCCTTAGCCGAGGAGGAGGGCTGGGAGGAGGTCTTCGAGCGCTTCTGCGCAGAGGTCGACACCACTCGGGTCCGTGCCCTCATCGTCGGCTGTTGGAACGACCCCCTCGACATGGATCCCTCTGAGGCCATGGAAGCACTGTTGGCCGCGCGTGACCGGCTGCCTGCCCTGCGGTCGCTGTTCCTCGGGGACATCGTGGCCGAGGAGTGCGAGATCTCCATGATCAGCCAGACCGATGTGACACCGCTGCTGACCGGCTTTCCCGCGCTGGAGGATTTCGGCGTGCGGGCGGGAGAGAGCACATCCATGGGAGACGTACAGCGATTGGAGTTCCCCGCCCTGCGCCACGACGCGCTGCGCAGGCTGACCGTGCAGAGCGGAGGCCTGCCCGCGGATGTCGTCCGCGGGGTCGGGGCCAGCGAACTGCCCGCGCTGGAGCACCTCGACCTGTGGCTGGGTGTCTCCGAGTACGGAGGTGACTGCACGGTCGAGGACCTGGAGCCGATCCTGTACGGCGACCGGTTGCCCCGCCTGCGTCACCTGGCCCTGCGCAACAGCGAGATCCAGGACGAGATCGCCGCCGCCATCGCCTCCGCCCCGGTCACCGCCCGGCTCGAAGTACTCGACCTGTCCATGGGCACGCTGAGCGACGACGGCGCCGCCGCGCTCCTCGGAGGCCAGCCACTCACCCACCTCAAGAAGCTGGACCTGCACCACAACTTCCTGAGCGAGCCCCTGCGGCAACGGATACGCGACACGCTCGAACCCGCGGGCGTGGAGGTGGACCTCGACCGGGGCGACGCCAAGCCGGACGGCGACGGCGGCACCGTTGAGCGCTACGTCTCCGTGGCGGAGTGAACCACGCCCCAAGGGAGAGGTCGAAGCCGCTCCGGCCGGGGTCCGGTCGGAGCGGCGGGCGCTGAAACGCCGTGTCAGAGGCGGGCGCAGCCCAGCGTAGGACTGTAGTGCTTCATGCTGTCCCGGGTGTTCGGGCCGTAGATGCCGTCCCTGGAGAGCCCATAGCTCCCCTGGAGGGCGTCAACGGCGAGGAACGTCTGCGGGCCGTAGAAACCATCCACGTCAAGCCAGACGTAGCCCTCGCAACTCTTCAGGCTCCGCTGCAGCGCCTTCACGGCCGGGTTCGACTTGTCCTGGTCGAGAGTCAGTTTGCAGGTCAGCGTATTCGCGCTGCCGTAGGCGGGAACAGTGACGGAGTGACCCGAGGCGACGGAGACGGACTTGGTCTTGTTGCAGGTCGGGTAGATGGCGGCCGCGCTCGCGGCGGGGGAGACAGTGACACCGCAGGTGAGTACGGCAGCCAGGGCACCCAGAGCGGCAAGGGCGCGCGGCTTGTTGCGGGACGTACGGTAGGACATCGTGCTCCTAACAGAAGGTATCGGGCAGGCGTGAGAGTCTCGATCACACTGTGAGATCGGCAAGTTGGGTGACCTGCGAGGTCGAACGCCGGACTCAGACGCAGTCGTACTTGGCGCCGGTTTCGTTGCCGTAGCGGGCCCACTGCATCTTGGCCAGGGTCTCCCGGCCGTAGACGCCGTCGACCACCGCACCGATCCTGTTCTGGACGTCACGCAGAGCGCTCCTGGTGTCCGCCCCGAAGACGCTGTCGAGTTCGAGCTTCTTGCCGTAACAGTTGTTCATGTTCTTCTGCAGGGCCCTGACTCCCGGACCGGTGTGCCCGGACTGCAGGTAGCAGTAGATGGTGTTGTCGGCGACGTTGATCGGGTACAGGAAGTACCGGCCCGTCGAGCCGGCCTGCACCGATGCCGCTCCCGTGCACACTCCGTCCGCGGCATGGGCCGGGACGGCGGCGGTCGCCACTCCCATCAGGGCCCCCAGCAAGGTCCCGGTCGCCAGAAGTGCCCTGCTCCTGCCTGTCCTGCGCATGCCTGTCGTTCCTCTCCGTGTCGTTTCCGCGACTGCCCAGGACGGCTCACAGCGCTGTTTCCCGGGGCTCGGCCATGGACACTAACGGCGGCGCGGGACACGGCCTTTGTCATACGTGCAGGCTTCTTTGTCCGTCGTGCACCGTCTTCAACGGACTGCGGCAACGGCCGGAAAGGAGTTGAGGGGCGTCACCTCCAGCCGTCCTTTCGGGCAGGGTGCATTGCATTCCGCGTGAGGATGGAAGAGGGCGGTCCGCTGCGCCGCCACCGTCGGGCGGCCTGAAGCGCGACCTCGCCCTCACCGCGATTGCCCGCCCGGCTCCTGGGCATCAACAGAAGCAGGCCGTCTCCGGACCTGATGTCGATATGGAGCCGAGAGGCCGCCGCAATTCGACGGCAGAAGCATTCACTCATCAGAGGCGTTGTCCGCCGAAGCCGCGGACCGCTGCACCGGCCGTCGCTAGCTTCCTGTCATCGCCGTGTACTGAGAGCGAACAGGGGGATGCCATGCCCAGAGGCGATCAGAAACGCCCGTCGAGCTGCGAGGGTCATCACGACGGGATGTCCACCCTCGCCGGAATCGATGTCCAGCAGCAGCTGGAGACGCTGATCCAGAGTTTCCAGACCGGGGATCCACCGATGCCGGTCGTCGTGCTGCATGCCGAGGACACCGACGCCGACGACCGCGTGACAGCTCTCGTCGACGAACTGCGCGAAGGGCAGCGGCACCACGGCACCCGTCACGCCGTGGCCCTCGACGCGTCGGCGGTCGGCGGCGGTCCCGCGCGCCCGGACGGTGTCGGCAGTCCGACGGAGCGCGCCGTCCACCTGGTCCGTCACCTCGGCGATCCCCGCGGATGGGGTGAGCGGTCGGCGAGCTACCGTCGGTACTCCTTTCCCCGCCTGAACCTGGTGCGTGCCATCCACGACGCGGTGGAGGCTCCGGAGATGCGGACGCACTGGTCTCCGGAACCCGCCGACGACCCCTCGGACACCTTGGACCGGCGACCCGGTCCAGTGGCCAGGGCAGGAGCGCAGCAACAGCTGCTGCGGGTGCTGGCCAAACAGCACTGGCGCCCGAGGAGGCCTTCCGGCGGGCGCTATCAACTGCTGCCGCCGGCCATGCAGCAGATCGTTCTCACGAGCATGCTCGGTGGGCTGACCGCGCTCCTCACCCGTGCAGAGTGGTTCGTCTTCGTCCCCGCGAGCCTCGCGCTGGTGGTCGTGCTGCTGGCCATGCTCAACCAGGTGCCCGGCCGCGCCCCACTCCTTCTGTGGCTGCGCAGGGAGAGCCGCTGGTTCCTGACGACGACCTTTCTCCGGGCGGGCATGCGCCAGCAGCCGACCGACGTGCGCCTGCTGCATCCGGTCCGTTCCTGGCGAACCATCGCGGCCCGTGCCTTCGACGTGGCCGAAGAGCTGCGGGGCAGCGGGGAGTTCCCGCTCCGGCTGTATGTACTGGCCCTCCTGGAGGATCTGCGCGACAACCACCGCCGCTGGAGCTGGGACCTGCGCGGCTTCAAGAGGAACCGGCCCCCGATGCTCTTCCTGCGGGGAATCGGCAACGAGAACGGCGGCATCGAACTCATCAAGGCCGTCAGCGACGTCCGCAGCAGGCGAAGCGAGATCGACCCGCTGCTGATCGTGGCCGGTGTCGCCGCCGCCGACGTACCCCGGCTCGAACGCAGCATCGTCCGTCATACGGGCTCCGACCGTGAAGACTCGGAGCGGCTGCGGCGTCGGCTCAGCCGCTGGTACGTCGAGTGGGCGGGAAACCTGCGATCCGGCCAGTCACCGAGTCAGGAGCAGACGCTGCCCTGGGTGCTGAAGATCCCGCTGCCCGCACGTGACCTGTCGGAACTGCGGGAACACGAATGGCGGTGCATGAAGGCCCGCTCCCGGCTCCCGGTCGCCCGTGCGCTGTGGTCCGTGTACTCGCTGACCGCGTCGATGGCGCTGCTGGGGGCCACCGGTACGACGTGGTACGACGACAGGTACGGCGACCACTGCTCGAACGGCCTGCTCAGCGTCAACCAGTACACCGCACGGAAGGAGAAGGCCGGCGGTGAGATCGAGTGCATCGGCATCGCGACGGATGGCTTCCGCTTCAGCGGACAGGGCCCGAAGAGCAAGGACACGCCGGGCCTGAAGCAACTGGAGAAGGACATCGGCGCCGCGAACGCCGAGGTGCTGAAGAACCACCGTGGCCACTACGTCACCATCGTGTACGCGGGACCTCTGAGCCCGGACGACGAAGGCACGTCCCCGGTCAAGGGTGTTGAAGAACTGAAGGGTGTGTACCTCGCCCAACGAGTCATCAACAGCGTGGGTACGCCCGTGAAGCTTCGTGTGCTGGCCGCCAACGGCGGTGTGGACCTGCAGGGCCAGGTGGACATGGCCGGTCACATCGCCGATTACGCCGCCACGGACCCGACCGTGGTGGGAGTCGTCGGTCTCGGCCGTGACCTCGAATCCAGCGACACGGTGGTCGCGAAGCTACGGGACGCGGGACTTCCCGTGGTCTCCGGAACGAACTCGGCGACGTATCTGCCGGAGCGGTACATGCACTGGTTCAGCCTCGCGGCCACCGACGAATGGCAGGCCGAGCAACTGGGCCGGATCGCGGACCAACTGGACGGCACCGGGAAGAAGGCCGTGGTGCTCGTCCGCAACACCGACGACACCGACGACAAATACACCAGGGAACAGGCCAAGTACGGGTTGGCGATGCTGAAGAAGAAGGATTTCCAGCTTGCGGGACAGGGCGGGTTGCTCAAGTACGACCTGCCGGAACGTGATGACTTGAGGATGAGGGACTCCGTCGACGAGATCTGTGTCAAAGACGGGC
Source organism: Streptomyces liliiviolaceus (assembly GCF_018070025.1). Classification (NCBI taxonomy): domain Bacteria; kingdom Bacillati; phylum Actinomycetota; class Actinomycetes; order Kitasatosporales; family Streptomycetaceae; genus Streptomyces; species Streptomyces liliiviolaceus. Next base: position 4,979,548 of record NZ_JAGPYQ010000001.1, on the reverse strand, counting down.
CGTCGGTCATCTACTTCGCCGGCAGGGTCGAGGACTTGCAGCGGTTGGCGGAGTTGCTCAACAACACACATAACTGTTCGGAACGCGCCATGGCCATCCTCACCGGTGACGACCTCTCCAAGGGCGGCAACATGGACCACGGGCACGGACTGGCCTCGAAAGTCACCCTGTACACCGTCGGACTGACCGCTCTGGACGAGTCCAAGGACAGTACGCGGTTCTACGCTGCCGCCAAGAAGTATCTGAGGATCGACGCCACACCGGACAGCTTCGCCAGCGGCCAGACGCCGCTCTCGCACGACGCCACCAGGGCGCTCTTCGAGGCCGCGAGCAACGGGACGGGATCCGATGCCTCCGGCGAGAAACCTCAGACCAGGGCCGCCACCGCGGCGAACCTCTGGCAGTTGAGAATCGCGAACCAGGCCACGGGCGACATCGATTTCACGACTGCCGAGCCCTTCGGCGGCCGTACGGGCCACAGCATCCGGCTGACGGAGATCCCGGACTCCGGAAAGGCGAGGCGTCTGTGTCAACGTCCGGCGGGCGTCACCGACGACCTCCACTGCAAGAAGGTCGACCTGTCACCAGGGAAGTGATCGCGAGCTCGACACCGGTGTCTCCGCTGCCTGCCTGCCCGCCTACCTGCCGTGGAGTGAGAGGACGAGAAGACGTGGATGTGTATGAAGCCGTGGACAGTCGCAGGGCTGCGCGGGCGTTCAACTCAATGCCCGTGTTCAAGACAGTACTTGAGCGCGTGCTGGCGGCGGCGACGCGGGCTCCCTCAAGATCGCCGCGCTGAACACAGGGGCGTTCGGGGCGCCGGTCGTGCTGTTCTGCTATCTCGACCGCACGATGGGACCCGGACAGTGGGCGGACGCGGGGATGTACCTGCAGACGGTCATGCTGTTGCTGAGGGCGGAAGGGCTGCACAGCTGCCCCCAGGTGATGTGGACGATGTACCGCAAGACCGTCAGCCGGATGGTCGGAGCCGATGACGGGCGCGTGCTGTTCTGCGGTGTCTCGGTGGGATTCGAAAAAGAAGGTGTGCCACGGCTGCGCACCGGACGGGCGGACGTGACGGAAACCGTGAGCTTCCTCGGAGAGTGAGGGTGTGTCAGAACTGGTGAGGGGTGGGCGGCCCCGTACCCAGACTCAACACATCTCGCCCCTACGTGACTTCGGGTCGTCTTCTCACAGACGGACGACCGAGTCCGCCCGTCAGCAGCCCCGGCTGGCGTCAGCCGTCGTCGAGATCCCCGCGTAGGTCCGGGCGGCGTTTCTGCTCGGGCAACCAACGAAATACCGTCCTTCCGCCATGGCAGCGTCAGTGATCAGCGGTTCGTTCTGGCGCAGGGACTACTACGGCGGCCAGGGCGCCAGGCCCTGACAGATGTCAGGACCACTGGCGAGCCGGTCCTCCTAACGTTCGAGGTGTCGCAGCGTTTCGGGGGAAGAGGGATGAACATGGCCGGACGTACCGGGTCCTGTCCAGGGCGGGGGCGAGGGCGGGGGCAGGGCAAGGCCATGGCCGTACTGCTGCTCTGTCTGGCAGCGCCGGGGCTGTCGGCCTGCACGACGGCACCATCACCCCCGTCTCCCAGGACCACCGTCCCGGAGCCGACCGTCGCCGCCCGCGCACTCACGCCCGCCGAACGGCAGACCCTGGCCAAGGCCGAGGCGCTCCTGACGCGGAACTGCATGCGGGAGCGGGGATTCTCCTTCCACGTCGTCGAAGACCTGCCGACCGGGGTCGACCGGCTCTTCCCGTACGTCATCGACGACGAGACCTGGGCCGCCGAGCACGGCTACGGCAGCGACATCCAGCGGAAGCGGGACACCCTCGCCGCGAAGAACCCGAACCAGCTCTACTTCCGGAGCCTCTCCGCGAAGCGCAAGGACGCCGCCGTGGACGCGCTCAACGGCCCGGAGCCGACGGGTCTGGAAGCGCGGGTTCCCGGCATGGGCACCATCCGGCACAGCGATCAGGGGTGCGAGTCCGAGGCACAACGGTCCCTCTACTCGGACCTGCGCAAGTGGTACAGCGCCTGGAAGGTGACGGACGCTCTGGAACGCTCCGTACCGCCCGCGGTCGCCCGGGACGAGCGCTTCACGGCGGCGGTCTCACGGTGGTCGGCCTGCATGCGGACCAAGGGCCACTCGTACAGCTCCCCGCTGGAGGCACGTCAGCGGTTCATACGTCAGGCGGGTAAGTCCCGCGCCGACGAGATCGCGACCGCGACGGCGGAGGCCCAGTGCGCGGGCGCCTCGGGTCTCGCGAAGACGGCCCGCGCGCTCGCGCGCGCTGAACGGGCTCGGACCGAGTCTGACCATTCCACCGAGTTCATCAACAGGAAGACGCTGGAGTCCGGGGCGCTGAACCGCGCCCGGGACATCGTCAAGACCGGCTGACTCCCCATCTGAGAACCAGAGAATCTGAGAGGTATGAGGACATGAAGCGACTCACTCTGCTCGCCACCGGTGCCGCGATGCTCTTCGCGACAGTCGGCCCGGTCGCCGCCGCCCAGGCCGCGGACGGACCGGCCGCCGCGCCGCGAGCGGCCGCCGCCGCGGAGGACGGCAGGCTGCACGCGTGGGCGGACCCCTACCAGCAGGGCGCCCACTGTTCCTGGTCGGGGAACAAGCGTGACTGGGACTACGGCGACGACGGTGTGACGGGCAACTGCCAGCCGATGCGCAACCTCGCCTCGTCGCTGGAGAACCGCGGCTTCGCGGGCGGTTACGACGACGTCGACCTCTACTACAACCAGGACCAGAGCGGGGTGTACGCCTGCCTCGGCCACGGTGACGCGTGGCAGGACCTTTCGAGAGGGGACTACATCTTCAACAACGGCCTGCCGTGGTGGGAGGGGAAGAACCAGTCGGTCAACGACAACATCTCGTCGCACGCCTGGACCGACGGCTGCTGACCGACTGACGTCGACCGTGCCGGGGACGGGGGTCCCGGCACGGTCCCGCCGTTGCGACCGTCCCGTCCCGCCCTGGGCGGGACGAGGCGAGGCCCGAACTCGGCCGGTCGGTCGGGGGAGGGGGACGTCATGGGGGCAGCGGCCGGTCACGTATCGGTTCCCAACGCCCGCCGTGCGGCGACCTGGAACGCGACCTCCAGGGGCTTCTTGGCGTCGAACCCAGCCATGAATCGCCGGTCGTGCTCCGCGAGTTGCCCAGTACCCTGCTGGATCGCAGCTCGAATCCAGGTGCCGGTCAACAGCTCCCACTGCCTCAAGGCCTCTCGTAGATCCTCAGCGGCCGCAGCCACAGTGTGCGGGCCGGCCATCGTGACCGCCGCTGACGCGGCACTGAGTTGTGTCCAGGCGTCGTGCACGTTGGAGCGGGCACGCTCCCAGTCTTCGACACCGGCTTCACCGTGAAGCAGATCAGACGCTTTCCAGACGGCGTTGGAAAGCTGCTTCGCGCAGGCGATAAAGCTTGTATAGGTCTCGCGCCGTACATCCGCGAGCCAACGCTTCTCCTCTGCACGATGCTGAGCATCGAGACTCCGCAACTGCGTGCTGAGGGTGAGCAGCCCGCCGCCCACACCTCCGACAGCACCGATGGCCGCACCAAGTATCGCCGCAACGCCAGCGTCCACTCGGCGCGCCCCTCTCGCTGGTTTCCAAGTGTTCTACCCCATCGAGTCCTTGCCCAGGCGGGCGATCATTGCGTAACACGACCTCTGCTCAAGCACGTCCCGGCTCGGGATGTGAAGACGGCGAGGTCTGCCGTACTGTCCCCAGCGGCGGCCCGAAGAGCTGTGGGGAGCGGTCGTCGAAGGTCTACAGGTACACGACCGTCGCGTGAGGCGATGGCTCAGGAACCTGTGCGGAGGGGGGCCAGGCTGACTGGCGCCCGGGGAAGTGGGGCAGCGGGCCATGGCTGGACAAGACGCGATGCGCGGCGGGACGGAACTCAACGGGACGCTGCGCGCGGAGATCGACCTGCCGTCGCCGGACGACGGCAGCGCCTACCGCGAATTGGCCGAACCCTGGTTCACGGCTGCGCTCAGCGCTCTCGCGGGACCGCTGCGGGCGGGGTTCACGCCGGACATGGACTTCTCGGGCCGTGGTGTCGCGCTGAGCCGCGGAGAAGCGGCACCCGGGGAACTGTGGGCGACCCTGGCGGTGCTGGAACCGGTCAGGCGCCGGCAGAGACCGTACGAGGTCCCCTGGTCGCCGAAGAACTGGAGCACCTTCCTCCGCGACGTGGAGAGCATGCCCGGTCAGGCGTCGGTGGTCCTCAGGACCATCGGCGCCGACGGCCACCCCGACCTGCCGTGGCTCGACGTCTCCGTGGTCAGGGACCGCGACTCCCCGGAAGTCGTCTCGCTCGTGGCTTCGCGCACCACGGAGGAATTCACCGACCCGGACGCCCGGAGCGAGGCGCAGGCCCGCTGGACCGACTTCTTCCGTACGCAGGTGCACCGTTACGAGGACATCCTGTACGGAAGCATCGCCGACGACGCCGAGAGCGTGATGGGAAGAACCGCGCTGGAGGCCGACCTCGGACTGCTGCTTGAGGACACGTTCCCCCACCTGGACACCGTCCTGCGGGGATACGCGTGGTGGACGGTCTGCTCTCCGGGAGTCGTAGCGGCACTCGGCGGCGTCGAGTCCCTCCGTGCCGGCGGCGCCTTCCACGACGTGGAACTGCTGCCGGGGGGAGGGGCCTCACTACGGGCGGCCGAGCACGTGTGGGACTACGACCAGGAACGAGTACGGAAGGTCTTCCACGCGTTGGCACCTGCCCTGCCCGAAGGACAACCGGTCAAGGGGATCTCAACGGACACACGCAGGCTGGTCTACGAGGACGCCGCGCACTACCGAGGTGTGAGCCGCTGATCTGCGGATGAGTCCCGCAGGCTTCTGGCCGCGGGACCGCTTGGCTGAACCTGCCACCGAACCGGAACTGCCCTGGGCGCAGGGGCGCGTCCACCCGTTGGGCAGGGGGCGAGACGGCGCCCGGCACCAAGCCCTCTTCCTCATCCGCCCGGCGGGTACGGCCACCGCAGCTACGCGAAGTCAGTGCCGCGTATCGGCGCAGGGCCCCGGCCCGACGCCGATACGCGGTAAGAAGCCGTAGTGCTTCTTCGATTGATCATCATGCGGAGTTACAGGAAGCCGGCCCGCCCCGCTTCCGGCATTACGTAACTACAGCCTGGCTGTGGACTGCCACTAGCTGTGCCTCAAGGGAGGAGGACGAGGAGGAACAAGCCCTTGCGCCCCCCCCACAGCAAGTTCGCCAGCAGGACCTCAGGAACATGGGGCCAGCAGGCCTTGGGATCGTGCTACAGGCACGGTGCGCACATTCGAGACGTCCCAGATCCGCACCGCTGTGTCGGTGCTGGTGGTGCCGAGCCAGGTTCCGTCCAGTGGGCTCGCCACCGACAACACCGAGTCGCGGTGGCCGGCGAGGGGGGCGGTGCAGTGCTGGGGCGGGGGCGACGGGCAAGTGTCATTGGTTGGTGAGGCAGGGGCGTTGGGCGGGGTGGTGTTGGCGTGCGGTGGTCTGGGGCTGCCATTGCGGGTGCGTATCGAGGCGGGTGTGAAGGACACAGGTTAGGACGTGGGGCGGGTTGGTGGGGGTGAGGAGGGGGGGCGGTCTGGGCGAGGCTGCAGGTCAGCAGGTGGGTGTGTGCTGGTCGATGCGGGTGAGGTCTGTCCAGGGGACGGTCGGTCCCCGCTGGGTCAGGCGGGTCTCCACCCAACGCAGGTCGCCCGCCACGGCCTCGGCGGAGGTGGTGCGTCCAGCTGCCGTCAGCGCCAGCCGAGTTCGGGAGCGACGTGGGTCAAGATGCTTTCGATGACATGGGCGTTGTACTCGACGCTCAGCTGGTTGGGCACGTCCGGGCTCACGACGTGGCAGAAGCAGGTCGGTTCGGCGGCCTATAGTCGATCTCATGAGTCGTTGGCGGGACCTGACCGGTGGAGTGTCCGGTGGCGAGTACGCCGCGCGATTCGAGGCGTTGGCCCGGAGCGGGAAGGACATGCACGGGGAGGCCGCGTTCTGTGCTGCTCTCGTGCCGGCGGCGGCCCGTGTGCTCGACGCGGGGTGCGGCACCGGAAGGGTCATGATCCGACTGTCGGAGCTCGGGTACGACTGCGTCGGCGTCGACCTGGATGCCTCGATGCTGGAAGTGGCGCGGGCCCAGGCGCCCGAACTTCCCTGGTTGCAGGCCGATCTCGCGGAGTTCGATCCGGCGCGGTTCGGTATCGCCGCGGACTTCGACCTCGTGGTCGCCGCCGGTAACGTCCTGCCGCTGCTCGCTCCCGGGACGGAGGCCGCGGTGGTCGACCGCCTGGCCGCGACCCTGCGTCCGGGCGGCCTGCTGGTCGCGGGCTTCGGGCTGGACGCGGCCCACCTGCCCGTGCCGCCCACCACTACGCTGCCGGAGTACGACGCCTGCTGTGCCGCGGCCGGCCTCGTTCCCGTCGACCGCTTCGCCACCTGGGACGGCGCTCCCTACGACGGCGGCGGTTACGCGGTCAGCGTCCATCGCCTCGATGTGTGACCTGTACGCGTTCAGCCATGGGTAGCTGGTCGAGGACAGACCTCCCCGGTCGCTGCACCGACATGCCGGGCCCGGATGGAACCGGGGGCGGGTGGTCGGCCCGCCCCCGGGAGGCCTGGATCAGCCGCAGTGGCCGGAGTCGCCGCCGGACGCGTTGCCGATGACGCCGTACCACTCGATGCAGTAGCCGCGGCCGTCGACGTAGACCGGGCCGGCGTAGGACGTGTACTGGCCGTCGTCCCGGACCGGCGTGGACTCGTGGCCGACCAGGGCGTTGAGTTCGACGGCCATGTAGATCTTCGCGCCCGCAGTGTTGCGGATGGTCACGGCGCAGTTCTTGCCGGTCGCCGCGTTCCAGGTGAGGAACACCGTGCCGGAGTTGCCGACCGGCGTGGAGTCGATGACGCCGTAGCCGCTGCCGCAGGCTCCGTTGTACGTTGCCGCAGCCGCCTTGGCCGTGGTCTCGGACGTGGTGGCTGCCGTGGCGGGAGTGGTTGCGGCGAGAGTGCCTGCGAGGGCCAGCCCGGTCAGGGCGGCTGCGGTGGTGGCGCGGCGGGACAGCTTCATGGTGTTTCCCCCTGGTGGTGTGTTCGGCGAGGTGCCGTGTCGTCGAATGCCGTGGGGATGACTGGTCGTTGCCGCCCCACGCATATGAGACCTGGGAGGCCCCGGCAGGGTTGTGGGCCGTTGTGTCGCTGTTGTGTCACCGGTGTCACAAACCGGTCCTCGCCGCGGGGCTGGTCCTGTCGGTCGTGAATCAGGCCGTCGGCACGGGGCGCGGTGACCGTGCGCTAACGAGGAAACCTCGCACTTTCTCTTTTACCGAACGTTCGGTACAGTATCAGCATGGGACGGACACCGAACGTCGACGATGAGCTGATGCACGCCCGGCTCGCCGAGGTCTTCCGGGCCAACGGGTACGCCGGAGCGTCACTCTCCGACCTGTCCCGGGCGACCGGGCTGCAACGCGCGAGCCTCTACCACCGCTTCCCGGACGGCAAGCCCGCCATGGCAGCCGCCGTCCTCACGAGCATGGAGTCCCACTTCGGCGAGATCTTCGAGCTGCTCGCCTCGGAGCCGGATACCGCCGAGGGTGTTGCCGAGATGGCACGGCGCATGGCGCTCGTCTACCGGGACGGTCGGATGGCCTGCGTCCTCGACACGATGACACTGATCGGGGCACCGCCGGAGATCAGGGCCCACGCCGCCCGGCTCGCCCGAGCGTGGCTCCAGGCCATGGCCGGTGCCGCTGTCAGGGCAGGTGCGGCCGAACAGGACGCGGAGCGTCGGGCGCGCGCTGCCCTCGTCCGTATCGAGGGCGCCTTGGTGGTGGCGCGCGTCCTGGACGACCCTTCCGTTTTCGAGCAGGTCCTCGGTGAGTTGCCCGACCTGCTCGCACGCTGATCAAGGCTGATCAAGGAGGCACCTCATGGCAGTGCGCGCAGAACACCCCGGTGAGCAGGCGGTCCAGCAAAGGGCTGAGGAGGGCGGCCCCGGATGGGGATCGCCGATGTTCGGCCCGGAGATCCCGCACGGGTTCCACCCCTTCCTCCGCGCCCAGCAGATGCTGATCGTCGGAGCCGCCGACGACGCCGGCGCCGTCTGGTCGACGATCGTGACGGGACCTCCCGGTTTCGCCCAACCGGTGGACAGCCGAACCCTCGACATCCACGGGCTGCCCGCTCCGGGCGATCCGCTCCACCATGCCTTCGACGGGGAACGCGCCGTCGGCGTGCTCGCCCTGCATCCGCAGACTCAGCGCCGTATCCGCGCGAACGGTGTGGCCCGACGCGAAGGCGACGGCCTGCGGATGACCACCGGGCAAGTCTTCGGCAACTGCCCGAAGTACCTGCAGAAGCGCGTCATCACAGAGTCCGCGCAGGCCACGCCGCCCGGGGAAGCCCGTACAAGCAAGGAACTCAGCGACGTCCAGCGGCGCTGGATCGAGCAGGCCGACACCTTCTTCATCGCCAGCCACACCGCTGAGCACGGCGCCGACGCGTCACACCGCGGCGGCATGCCGGGCTTCGTCACCGTAGTGGGGCCCCGCACACTGCGCTGGCCCGACTACACAGGCAATCAGTTCTACATGACGCTGGGCAATCTGCACCTCGCCCCCGAGTGCGGCCTGCTGTTTCTCGACTGGGAGCGCGGCCACACCCTGCAACTGACCGGCACCGGCCGGATCGACTGGGACCCGCGCAGTGCGGCGGCGTACCCAGGGGCTCTGCGCGTCGTGGAGTTCGACATCGACAGCGTGGTGCAGATCGACAACGCCAGCCCGCTGCGATGGGAACTCCAGGACTACTCCCGGTTCAACCCGCCCGTCACGTGACGCTCGACGACTCATCAGAAGGTGTCTGCCTGAGCCGAGTTGGACTCGGGAGCCGGTCAGTCCGTCCAAGGCCGACCTGGCGCGTCCGCGCGGCCATGAGGTGTCGCTGCTCGCTAGACCGCGGTGTAGCCTCCGTCGGCCGCGACCACGGCTCCCGTGACGAAGCTGGAGCGTGGTGAGGCGAGGAAGCACAGGACCTCGGCGATTTCTTCGGGCTGCGCCACTCGGCCCAGGGGTTGCGCATTGGCAAACGAGGCGAGGTACGAGCGACTGTCGGAGCGAAACGTGTCCAGAAAGTCAGTCTCTATGACGCCTGCGGCAACCAGGTTGGCGCGGATGCCCAATGGCCCGCCCTCGACAGCGAGCACCTTGGTCAACTGGGCCAGCGCACCCTTCGACGCGCTGTAGGCGGCGCCCTCGGGCAGTGCGACGGTGCTCGTGTAGGAGCCGGTACTGACGATGGCTCCGCCGCCTCCGGCCTTCATGGCCCGGAAGGCCTCGCGGGCGCAGAAAAAGGCGCCGCGGGTGTTGACTGCCATCACCGCGTCCCAGTCCTCGGCCGTGGTCTCAGTGATGGGTTTGTTCAGAGCGCGTCCGGCGTTGTTCACCAGGATGTCCAGTCCGCCGAAAGCGTCCAGAGCCGACTTCACCGCGCGGATCGCAGTCGCTTCCTGCGTGATGTCTGCGCACATCGCGAGGACACCGGGAAATTCTTCCGGAAGAGTCTCGACCTCAAGGCGCTGGTCGGTGGCAACGACGTGAGCCCCTCTGGCGTGCAGGAGTGCCACAGTCTCCTTGCCCACGCCGCGTGCGGCCCCGGTGACGAGGGCGGTCCTACCTGTGAACTCGGCGGATTCGATGGACGGCGATGCAGGTGACAAGGCGTGCTCCATGGAGGGGTGCGTGCCGCAGTGAGGGCACGTGCGGTGGCGTGCGGCTGCGCGGTGAGGGCCGCCGGACAGAGCGGTCAGTGCGCGGTGAGTCCGCCGTCGACCACCAGTTCCGAACCGGTGACGAACGAAGATTCATCGCAGGCGAGGAAGAGGATCGCGGGGGCGATCTCGTCGGCGCGGCCGGCTCGGCGCATGGGGGTTCGCTGGATGTCCGGCTGTTGGTCGCCCTGTTCGTCCAGGAGTTCCTGGATCATCGGCGTGGCGATCACACCGGGATGCACCGAGTTGATCCGTACTCCCTGGCGGGCGTACTCGACCGCGGCGGTCTTGCTCAACAGCCGCACCGCGCCCTTGGACGCCTGGTAGGCCGCTGCCGCGCCGCTTCCCACAAGGCCGAGCACGGAGGACGTATTGATGACGGATGCGTTGCCGCTCGCGCGCAGGAGCGGCAACGCCGCCTTCATTCCGAGCCAGGTGCCTTTCTGATTCACGTCGATGACGCGGTCCCAGTCCTCTTCCCGGGTGTCCTCGATGCCCGGCCAGTCCACGATGCCGGCGAGATTCACCAGCACGTCCAGCTTTCCGAACCGGTCGCGCACCACAGTGATCACCTCGTCCCACTCCTGTGCGCGCGAGACGTCCAGGCGGACGGCGACGACCTCCGCGCCGAGTGCCTTGAGCCGGTCGCCCAGGTTGTGCAACGGGCCGTCCGCGACATCGGTGATCACTGTCCGGGCACCTTCCCGGGCGAAGAGTTCGGCGGTCGCCGTACCGATGCCGCCGGTCGCGCCGGTGATCAGCGCGACCTTGCCGTCGAGTCGTTTCCCTGCCCCTGCCATGGCTGTGGTCCTTACTTCGTTGTTGCTGACCGGAGTGTCGGGACTTCCTGATCCACCGACGGGGTATGCGACGGCGGTCATGGCGCCACGCTCTTCTTCTTCGGCCGCCACGTTCGAGCCCGGCTCTGAGTCTGTTCAGGTCGGTCACCCTTGACCAGGCCGTGTGCTGCCTGGGTGGGACACACCCAGGCAGCACACCGGACCACCGCCTAGCCTGAACGCATGGACGACAACCACCTGGGAGAATTCCTGCGCGCACGCCGCGCCGGCCTGCAACCGCAGGATGTCGGAATGGCGAGCCACGGAGTCCGCAAAGTCGCCGGACTGCGCCGCGAAGAGGTCGCCGTCCTGGCCGGGGTGAATGCCGACTACTACACCCGCCTGGAGCAGGGACGGGAGCGCAACCCCTCGCCCCAGGTACTCGACGCCCTCAGCCGTGCACTGTGCCTCGACACGGATGCCCGAGGGCACCTGTTCCAGCTGGCTGGGGCCGTGCCGAACGACCCGCCCGCCGAGCGCACCCCCGAACGGGTCAGCCCGGCGCTGCGCCAGTTGATGGACGGCTACCCGAACACCCCGGCGTTCGTCATGAACCGGGCACTGGACATCCTCGCCGCCAACGCCCTGGCCGACGCGCTCTTCTCGCCGTTCGCACCGGCCGACAACCTGGCCCGCATGACCTTCATCGATCCCGCGGGCCGGCACTTCTACGCCGACTGGGACCGGGCGGCCCAGGCCACCGTCGCCAACCTGCGCCAGGCGGCGGGCTTCGACCCCGACAACGCGCGACTGAAGCAAGTCGTCCGTACACTCAGCGAACACAGTGCGGACTACGCCCGCCTCTGGAACACCCATACCGTGCGCGGCAAGACCCAGGACGCCAAGCGCCTACTGCATCCGGACGTCGGTCCCCTCACGCTGACCTACCAGGCTTTCGACGTACGTGACGCACCCGGCCAGCAACTCCTCATCTACCACGCCGAACCAGGCAGTCCCAGCGCACAGTCCCTCGACCTCCTCGGTTCCATCCACGCCACCCGGCATCGGAGCACATCCCAGCCCCGTCGTAACCGCTGATACCAGGGGGCCAGAGGGCGCCAGGGTCCGTGTTCAAAAGGGTTCTGGCCTACTCCAGTCCGCGCTTGCCCGGAGCCCAGAACGGCTTGGTGAGTACCGCCCGTCGGTCCCAGCCGGCCTCGCGCACGAGCACCTGCCGCACGTGCTGCACGGTCCGTGCCTCCCCGGCGACGTACGCGATCCCGCCCGGCTCAGGGGCGAGGTCACGCACCGCGTCCGGGAGTGAAGTGCCGCTCCTGGTAATCCAGTTGAGGCGGTCCGCGTACGGCAGGGGGAGCCGGTCGGCAGCCGTCTCCGTTTCGACGCAGCCGGAGATGCGCGCCCCGTCGGGCAGTGCGCCCAGCATCGCGCCGAAGGCGACCGACGCCGTCTCGTCCCCGACGAACACGTGGTGCGCGGCGTCGGGCCGCAGCGTGAACGTCCCTTCCGGCTTGCGCAGTCGGACCCGGTCGCCGACTGTGGCGCTGCTTCCCCACCGTGCCCCGGGGCCGCCTCCAGAGTGATCCAGTACGCACAACTCGACGGCGCCCTCGGGGTCGTAGCGCCAGATCGAGTACGTGCGCAGCGTCAGCCCGTCGCCGACCATGACCCTCACCTGCTGTCCGGGGCGGACGGTCAGCCCGGACAGGGCCTCGCCCTCGATGCGAAGGCGACGAAACCGGGCGGCGACGGGTTCGGTCTCGGTGACCGTGCCCTGAAGCGTCAGCAGGTCCAGGAGGGGCGAGAGCAGGGTGGCCATGGGACTCCTCGGAAACTCGTCGATGCGGTGGGGCGCTGAAGGCCGACATCGAACGGAACGCGATACTAACGCGTTTCTTTCGAAACGCGATAGTACTCGTCTTTGTGTGTGCCCGCGTCGGCTACGCCGGGCTCCTTCGGCGCCGCGATCGGTAGGCCGGCTTCGCGAAGAGCGCCGATCGATCTCGGCAACAGCCCCTGCCTGACGGTGATGGCCAGACGGGCATCGGCTCGGTCGCTTCTCACGTGTGCAGCCAGGCCGGAGTACGTCTGTCGCCGCGCCCGTCGCGCCTTCACCATGAGGGAACTGTGCGTTACCGGACCACCGATGACCCTGGGAGGGGCCGTGAGACGTCTGCACACCTGCCTGGCGATGCTGACCACAGCCATGACGGCCGTGGTCAGCCTGCTCTTCGGCACCGTTCCGTCCGCCACCGCCCTGCAACTGACGACGATCCGGGGCGGCACCGTCCTCTACGCGGCCACCGGCGCACAGTGTGTCGTCGGCTTCAACGCGACGGGCAACGGCGTCTTCTACGGCGTGATGGTCGGCCACTGCTCGGGCACCCACACCACCACCTGGTACGCCGATGCCGCCCGCACCGTGCAGGTCGGAGTCACCGCCGGCGCCTCATTCCCCATCGACGACTACGGAGTGGTCCGTTACACATCGAGCCTGCTGAACCTGCCCGGTGACATCGCGCTGGGCGGGGGTGTCTACCAGGACATCACCGGGGTGGCGAGCCCGGCGGTCGGGCAGTCGCTCTGCCATGTCGGTCGCACCAGCGGGGTCCACTGCGGGAAGGTGACCGCGGTCAACGCCACGGTCAACTACTCCGAGGGCACCGTCTACGGTCTGGTCCGGTCCACCACGTGTGCGGAGGCCGGCGACACGGGGGCTCCGGCGTACTCCGGCACCCTGGCTGTCGGCTTCCTGGTCGGAGCCGGCGGCAACTGCACCTCCGGCGGGGTCTCTTACCATCAGCCCGTCGCGGAGGTGATGTCCCACTTCGGCCTCACCGTGTACTGAGGATCTATCGGTACGCGGTGTGTGGCATGCGGTGCGCGGCGCGCGGTTCGCGTCAAGGACCTGCTGTTCGGCCGTTTGAATGCAGGCGGTTTTCGCTCCCGCAATTCACAGATACCCCAGTATCCTCATGGGTGGACAGCAGTGCACAATCCCCCCACTCAGGTTGCGTGCCGTCACGGCGGATCCCCACCGCTTTCTGCCCGGCGACTGCGTGACCTACCGATTCGCCGCCTCCAGGAGGATCACGGTGAAAGTTCGCACCAGAAGCTCGGCTATCGTCGGCACCCTCTGCCTCGTCGCCTCCCTGGCCCTGACCACAGCGTCCGCCGATGAATCCGTATCACCAGGTCGGGACGGGTCGGTCGTGCTCACGGCACTGACCACGGCCCAGAGTCCGACCGCCGGCGCTCCCGGCCCCGACGGCACGGTCTGGATAGCCGAACGTGCCGGAACCGTAAGGACGTTGGGTGCTCAGGGCCTCGGCGAACCCGTCCTCGACGTGTCCGACGAGACCACGACCGACGGTGAACGAGGCCTGCTGGGCATCGCCTTCGACAAGGAGTTCACGCACTTCTACATCTCGTTCACGAACCTCGAAGGCACCAGCACGGTCGACGAGTTCGCCGTCCAGGACGGCAGGATCCAGCCGGACACCCGGCGTACGGTCCTCACCCAGACCCAGCCCTACGCGAACCACAACGGCGGCGACATCAAGTTCGGCCCCGACGGATACCTCTACATCGCGCTCGGTGACGGCGGCTCAGGCGGCGACCCCCACAAGAACGGGCAGAACCTCGACACACTGCTCGGCAAGCTGCTGCGGATCGATCCGAAGGGCGGCGAGCCGTACGCGATTCCGCCGGACAACCCGTTCGTGGACGACCCGAACGCGAAGGACGAGATCTGGGCGTACGGGCTGCGCAACCCGTGGCGGTTCTCCTTCGACGAGGGCACGGGTGATCTGCTGATCGGTGACGTCGGGCAGAGTGACTGGGAAGAGATCGACTGGGCCCCGGCCGACAGCGACGGCGGCGAGAACTACGGCTGGTCCCAGATGGAGGGCAACCACCCCTTCCGGGGCGGCACGGAGCCCGCGAACCACGTACCGCCGGTGCACGAGTACGACCGCACCGGCCTGGGCTGCTCGGTGACCGGCGGATACGTCTATCGCGGCGACGAGATCCCGGACCTCAAGGGGCAGTACGTCTTCAGCGACTACTGCGACGGAACCGTCCGCACGCTGCAGCTGGAGAACGGCAAGGTCACCGGTGTGAGCGACCTCGGAGTCAACGCCGGCGAAGTGGTCTCGTTCGTCCAGAGCGGAGACAGGGAGCTGTATCTGCTCGCCAGCAACGGCAGCATCTTCCGCCTCGACCCCGCGTAACGAGAGCCGGTATCGGGGCCCGCGCGCGGCCCCTTCGAACATCCTCCGGCGCGGGTCGGGTGAACGTACTCGACCCGCGCCGGTGGTGCGTCTCAACACGGCTGCTCAGGGCAGCAGTTGACGCACCAGGCAGTCCGCGGACCAGTGCTGCCAGCGTTCCGGTGTCCAGCCGCGCCCCGCCGTGAGCGGGGTGTAGGTCTCCGGGCCGAGCACGGTCAGCGCGATGTCGGCGGCCGACGCGGCGTCGTGGCCGTCGCGCAGCCCGGCCGCGGTCTTGGGCACGAGGGCCTCGGCGAAGCGGAGTTGCACCGTGTGCCGCTGTTCGAGGTTGGTCTGCCAGAGCTGGGCGAGTTCCGGCTCTGAGGGGGCCGCGCTGCGCACCACCTCCAGCAGCGGCGCGGCGCGGCGCAGGATGTCGCAGGCGCCCGCGGCCTGGAGGCGGAGCTGCGCGGCCGGGTCGGGCTCGTCCACGACGGCGCGGGCCCAGGGACGCTGAAGAGTGGCCAGCGGGTCCGGGTCGCCGGCGACGGCGATGTCCAGGACCTCTTTGAGCAGGGCGCGTTTGGTGCCGAACGTGAAGTAGACGGTCTGGACGCCGACTTCGGCGGCGCGGGCGATGTCCTCGACGGTGGTCGCCGTCCAGCCGTGTTCGGTGAACAGCCGGGCGGCCGTGTCGGTCATGCGCGACCGGGTGCGGCGGGCCTTCTCGGCCCGCGTCAGGGACGCTGCCACCTCGTTTCCTGCCTTTCTGGCTCTGAGAGAACGGATTCCGAGCGTACGGATGCTGAGGAGACGGATTCCGAGGGGACGGGGGGTGATTTTGACTGTAGTGACACTACAGTGTTATTCACTGGAGCATGACTACAGTGAATCGAGAGGTGCCGCCCGGCCGGATCCTCGTCATCGGCGGGTACGGAGCCGTCGGCGCGACCGTGACCGGCACGCTGGAGGAGTGGTTCCCGGGGCGGGTCGTGCCCGCCGGACGCGACGTGGCCCGCGCTCGCCGACTCGGCGGCATAGGCGTCGACATCGGCGATGTGCCCGGTCTCGGGAGGGTCCTGGACGAACTGGCCGACGTTCGCGTGGTGGTGCTCTGCGTCGAGCCCCGGGACGCCGGTCCGGCGCGGCTCTGCCTGGAGCGCGGCATCCACCTCGTGGACGTAGGGGCGAGCCACCGGCTGCTCTCCCTGGTCGCCGAACTCGACGGTCCTGCCGCCCGTGCCGGGGCCGCGGCCGTGCTGAGCGTCGGCGTGGCGCCGGGCCTCACCAGCCTGCTCGCCCGCCGTGCCCACGAGGCGGTCGGCGGGGCCCGGAGTCTTGATCTGACGGTGTTGCTGGGGACCGGGGAGCGACACGGGGCCGACGCGGTGCGCTGGACCGTCGCCGGGCTGAGCGAGCCGGTCACCGCCCGCCCGCAGCGGGTGGCCCTGCCCGGGTACGGAACGCGCACCGCCCATCCGTTCGCCTTCTCCGACCAGCACACCGTGCGGCAGACCCTGGGCATCCCGCGGGCGACGACCCGGCTGTGCCTGGACTCCCGGCCGCTGACGGCCGCGCTCTTCGGTCTGCGCCGGCTGGGAGCGCTGCGCGGCACTCGACGGCCCGCCCAGCAGCGGTTGTTCACCCGGGCCTTCGGCATGGTCCACCTGGGCGGCGACGGTTTCGCGCTGCGCGCCGACGCCCATAACGGCGACCGGCACGCGGTACGGGCGCTCACCGGGCAGGGACAGGGCCGAGTGTCCGGGCTGGTGGCGGCGCATGCCGCCCGCGCGGTGTACACCGGCCGGGTGAGCGCCGGGGTGCACCACATCGAGCAGCTGGACGTCCTGGCGGACCTGCCCGAACGGCTGGCGGCCCATGGCGTGACCCTGTGGGAGGACGAGAACTGGGAGCGGCGGTGAGCCGGTCCGCGGCCTACCGTGAAGACACCTGTATCCCATGTATCCGAATCCGGTTGCCGCTTCGTGATCGGCTGCGCATCCTGCTGGGATGCGCTTCTCCGTCAACATCCCGAACTTCGGTGACTTCGCCGACCCCCGCAACGTAGCGACGGCGGCTGCCGCTGCCGAACAGGCAGGCTGGGACGGGCTCTTCGTCTGGGACCATGTCCTGCACCGTCGCCACCAAGGGCGTCCTTTCGGGGATCCCTGGATGCTGCTGACCGCGGCCGCGCTGGCGACCTCCCGGATCCGGCTGGGCCCCCTGCTGACGCCGGTCCCGCGCTACCGTCCGCAGCAACTGGCCCGCCAGGTGGCCACCCTGGACCACCTCAGCGGCGGCCGGGTGATCTTCGCCGCCGGCCTGGGCGGTCCCGTCGAGGACGAGTACCACAGCTTCGGCGACGTCGCCGAGCCACGCGTACTCGCCGAGCGGCTGGACGAAGGACTGGAGCTGTTGGGCCGCTTCTGGTCCGGCGAGCCGGTGAACCATCACGGCCGGCACTACGAGGTCCGGGACGTGGCGCTGTTGCCCGCCACCGTGCAACGGCCCGGTCCGCCGGTGTGGATCGGCGGGTTCTGGCCGCGTCGTGCGCCCATGCGGCGGGCAGCGCGGTGGGACGGCGCGGTTCCGCTCTTCGAGTCGGCCCGCCATGGCCATGTGCCGGACGTGGCGGAGGTACGCGAACTGGTCGACTACGTGCGCGAGCACCGTACGGCCGGGGCCGAGCGCCCCTTCGAGTTCGTGCTCGGCGGAGCCACGCCCCCGGACGCGGCGAAGGCCAGGGACGTGGTCGGTCCCCTGCGTGACGCCGGTGCCACCTGGTGGGACGAGCGACAGATCCAGACCGGCCCCGACCTGGACCGCCTCCTCCCGGTACTGCGCCGCATCGAGGCGGGGCCGCCGGTGCTCTGATCGGCCGTTCGAGTGCGACGGCAGTGTCAGGGAAACGTGATCCGGCTACCCGACCAGCCCTTGAGCAGGGGAGATCGACGGCTGTGGCGACCGGGTCGTGGCAGCCGGTGCCCCTCACGCCGGTGCGGCCGTGTCCCCTGTGGCGCCGGTGCGCGCGTCCACGGCATTCCGCGCCGGGTCGTCGATCCCGGGGCGGCGACCGGCAGGGGCCTTGGGGGTACCGGGGGCGAACAGTGCCGCGACGACCGCGGCGACGGCGCAGAACCCGGCGGTGACGAAGAACGCGTGGCTGTAGCCGTTCACCAGTCGTCCGACGGTGTCATCGGCCCCGGACGAGGAGTTCCCGGACGCCGCCACCGTGGTGAGGACGGCCAGGCCGAGGCTGCCGCCGATCTGCCGGGCCGCGTTGATGAGCCCGCTGATCAGCCCGGCCTCGTGCGCGGCGGCACCCGTGGTGGCGAGCGAGGTGTTGGCCACCATGCACAGACCGACACCGACGGAGGCCACCAGCGAGGGGAGCAGGAAGCCGCCGAGGAAGGTGGAGTCCGCCCCCATCCGGCCGAACAGGAGCATCCCGGCCGCACCGAGCGTCAGCCCCGCGGTCAGGACCGCGCGGACACCGAAGCGGGTCGTGAGCCGGCCCGAGAGCAGTGAGCCGGCGATCGTGCCGAGGCAGAACGGCACGAAGGCGGCGCCCGCCTTCAGGGGCGAGTAGTGCAGCACGTTCTGCAGGAACAGTGAGGCGAAGTAGAACCCGGCGACCGTGGCCGCTCCGATGAAGACGACCACGAGGTTGGCCACCCACACCGAGCGGGCGCGGAACACCCCGAAACGGACGAGGGGTTCGGCGGCGGCCCGCAGTTCCCACCCCGCGAACGCGCCACCCGCCAACACCGCCACGGCGAAGGACAGCAGCGCCCCGGACGTGCCCCAGCCGTGCTCGCCGGCCCTGATCAGGCCGTTGACCAGGGCCGTGACCGAGGTGGTGACCAGGACGGCGCCGACCAGGTCGAGGCGCCGGAGGCGGGTGGTGCGCCCGTTGGTCAAGGACGGCCCGGCCAGCAGGAGGCCGACCGCGACGATGGGCAGGTTGACGTACAGCACCCAGCGCCAGGAGAGCCACTCGGTCAGCAGTCCGCCGAGCAGCACCCCGAGCGCGCTGCCGGCCGCCGCGACCATCGCCCAGGTCCCGACCGCTCGGGACCGTTCCTTGCCCTCCGGGAACGCCAGCATGATGACCGCGAGACTCAGCGGCGCCAGCAGGGCCCCGGCCAGGCCCTGGCCGGCGCGGGCCGCGATCAACTGGCCGGGGTTCTGCGCCAGTCCGCCCGCGACGGAGGCGAGGCCGAAGACCGTCAGCCCGAGGAGCATCGCCGTACGGTGCCCGACGAAGTCGGCGAAACGGCCGCCCAGGAGCAGCAGTCCGCCGAACGCGAGGGTGTAGGCGTTCACCACCCACGACAGGGACCCGGGTGCGAAGCCGAGGTCCGACGCCATCGAGGGCAGGGCCACGTTCACGACGCTGACGTCCAGCACCACCATCACCTGCGCGATACAGGCCGCGGCCAGCACCAGGCCCGCTCGGCCGCGGGCCGCCGTCCCGCTCGGCGGGCTCGTCTCCACGGGGGCTGGTTCCTTCTCGGTCATGGTGCCTGGCTCCTGTTCAGCTCGGAAGCGCGCCCCGACGGCGCGATGCGAACACTGTACGCATAAGGCAAACCTAACTTCCACGGTGTAGGTGTCGGAATGGGAGGATCGCCCTATGAGCACACGCCCGTCGGCCGCCGCACCGGACCCCTCCCGGCGATCGAAGGGGGTGCCGCGAGCTCATCCGCGGCCGGGCCTGAGTCCCGAGGTCATCGCACGGGCCGGGCGGCAACTCATCGAGCGGGACGGGCTGGACGCGCTGACCATGCGGGCCGTGGCCGCGGAACTGGGGACGGCCGCCACCTCGCTCTACCGGCACGTGGCCGACCGGGACGCCCTGCTCGTGGCGATCCTGGAGGGCATCGCCGCGGGGCTGCCCGTGGAGGTTTCCGGCGGGACGCCCGGGGAGCGGCTCTTCGCCCGGCTCGTCGCCGCACACGATCACATGGCGGCACACGTGTGGGTGCTGCACATCCTGATCCGGGGTGAGCTGGTCGCCCGTAACGCCCTGGCTTTCAGTGACGCATGTCTGGCCGACTTCCTGGCGGCGGGACTCGATCCGCGCCGGGCGTCGACGGCCTTCCGTGCCTGCTGGCACCTGACCATCGGTGAACTCCTCGACGAGCACCCGCTCACCCCGCCCCGGGAGCCGAGCCAGCGCCGGCTCACCATCGAGGGCATCGACCCGGCGCGCCTGCCCGCCCTGGCCCGCGTACGTGAACTGGACCGGCGCGAGGGGCGCGACGACTATCCGGTCGCCCTGAAAGCCCTGCTCTCGGCGCTCCTTGCCTGACCTGCGCGAAGAGAGCTGGAGCGGGAGGGCTTCCTGCGGCCGGACCCGGAGACATTTGGAAATTAGGTGAGGCTAACCTAATCCAATGTCGTCGGCACTCCTTCTCCCCGCCCGGCGGGACGCGCATCCACCGGCCGCTTCCGACTGGGACGAGCCGGTCGACGGAGGCCCTGTCGTCGGCGCCCCCTACCTCCTGACCACCGCCATCCTCGACGGATCGGCGCCGAACGGGCCCTCCCTGCGGGACGTGCACACCCACGCCGATCCGATGGTGGCCTGGTCGCACTCGGGGACCGTCCTGGTCCACACCCGCGACGCGATGCGACGGCTCGTCCTCGGCCAGGGCCTGTGGCTCCCGCCCGGCACGGCGCACGCCTCCTCCGTCGAACCGGGCGGCATCGGCTGCTACACCTACGTCACCGCCGCGGCCGCTGGTCGGCCGTCACCGGACGGGTACCGCCTCCGCCGTCGCCCGCCACACCCGTCGTCGTCCCCGCCTCCGCTGCCCCACACGTCCCACACGAAGGAACCCCATGACCATCCACCACGCCGAAGTCGCCCGGGTCGCCACGCTCTCCGAGAGCATGGTGCGAGTCACCCTGAGCGGCGGCGACCTCGCCGACTTCGTCTCGACCGGCGTCGGTGACGAATACGTACGGCTCTTCCTGCCGCACGGCGCGGACCGCCACGACCTCTCGCTGCCGCAGGCCCTGGCGGACGGCGGCTGGCGGACGCCCGAGGATCGTCCCACCGCGCCGATGCGGACCTACACGATCCGCGCGGTCCGCCCGGACGCCGGGGAGATCGACATCGACTTCGTGCGCCACGACCACGGGGTGGCGTCGGAGTGGGCGCTCGGGGCACGCCCCGGCGACCCGGTCGGCCTCACGTCGCCGACCGGCCTCTACCGGCCGCCCGCCGACCTCGAACGACAGGTGCTCGTCTCCGACCTGACCGGACTGCCCGCGCTGGCACGCCTGTTGGAGCAGACACCGGAAGGGGTGCGCAGCCGGATCGCGGTGGAGGTGCCGGGCGCCGGCTCACGTCAGGACCTGTCAGTGCGCCCCGGGGACCATCTGACCTGGAAGTACGGCGGCAACGGACACGGCCCCTGCCGACTGGCGGAGCTGGTGGCCGCGCAGGTGCCGCCGGGCACGGACCTCACCGGCGGGTACGTGTGGGTCGCCGGGCAGACCAACGCACTGCGCGACGTGCGCCGCTACCTGCGCAAGGAACTCGGCCTGCCCGCCGACCGGTTCAAGGTGGTCGGCTACTGGATGCCGGGCTCCGAGACCTGGGGCGACCGCTACGAGGCTCTCCCCTCCACGGTGAAGTCGGAACTCACCCGGATGTGGGACCAGCCCAGCGGCGACGAGGAGGACACGACCCTCGACTACGAG
Organism: Streptomyces liliiviolaceus; assembly: GCF_018070025.1. NCBI lineage: Bacteria > Bacillati > Actinomycetota > Actinomycetes > Kitasatosporales > Streptomycetaceae > Streptomyces > Streptomyces liliiviolaceus. The sequence goes on along the minus strand of NZ_JAGPYQ010000001.1, from coordinate 4,958,033 downwards.
ACACGGCTGAGCGAACTCGGCCTCTGAGCGGTCGCGGCCGGCGTGCGCGGTGTGTTCCGCTGCGCGGCGACGTCGCAGGGAACGCAGGAGCCCCGGGCCGTACGGCCCGGGGCTCCCGGTTCGCGCACATCCGCACGCGACGAACAAACAGGTCAGCAGGTGATGGTGCCCTTACGCAGGGCGTGGCCGCCGTCGTTGGTGTCGTCGGCCCAGTAGACGGGCTTGGAGCCGGCCGCACATTCGCCGGAGCCCGCGAGGGAGAAGCCCTCGTTGTTGTAGTTGGGCATGCCGGTGGGGCGGTTGAAGACGGCGGTGGCGGTGAAGCCGCCGGTGGTGTCGATCTTCAGAGTGCGGTGCTGTCCGTCGCAGGTGTCGTCGCAGACCGCCCACAGGCGCGCGGCCTGGGGTTCCCACTGAAGTTCCATCACCCCGGCCATGCCGCTGGTGAAGGAGGCGACCCGGGTGTAGCCGCCGGAGTCGGTGAGGACATAGCCGTAGATCGTCCCGGAGCCCTCGACGCCGACGAAGAACACGCCGCCACCGTGGGCGCCGTAGCGGGCCGGATCATAGGCCGCCCCGGTGGAGGAGTCCTTGAAGGCGGCCCCGACGAGGTGGGTGTCGGGAACCCAGGTGATCCCCTCCAGGCCCAGGTTGGAACCCGTCGCGGGCAGATCGGAGGTGAGGTTCCACTCCTTGGCAGCGGTCAGCGACGAGCCGGACGTGGTGACGTCGTACTTCAACACCGACAGGCGGCTGGTGCCGGAGGCGTCGCCGTTGCGCTCACTGGCGACGAACACTCCGCCGGCCGAGCCGGAGCCGGTCAGGGTGACGCCCTCGCTGTCGGGAGTGCCGGAACCACCGGTGAAGCGCAGGGTCCTGCCGGAGGACCATCCGTTGCTCGTGTCCGGCTTCCAGCCGGTGGAGCCGTCCCGCACCAGGCGCCACAGCTTGCCGCTGTTCTGCGCGCCCCACAGCACGTCGCCCTCCTGGTAGAGGCCGCTCAGGTCCTGACCGAACACGTTGGAGGCATCCGCGGTCGCCACGCTGCCGCTGCCCGGCCACGCCACCGGGCTGGTCGAACCCCCGTCGCCGCCCCCGGAGGTGCGGCAGCTGTTCGGTCCGCTCAAGGTCACTGCCAACGCCTGCTGGAAGTCGCCGGTGCCGTCGGGGCAGCGCGACCAGGACGGGGCGGAGTGACTGCTCCAGGAGAAGCCGTCGACCAGGGTCTTGCCGTCGGCGAGGTAGAGGCGGGCCTCGTCGGCGGAGCCCAGGCCGAACGTGTCGTGGACGTCGAACGCCCGATACCCGCCCGCCGCCAGAGTGGTCCCCGAGGCGATCTTGTACGAGTGACTCGTGTCGTCGTCCTTGAGGATCCAGCCCGAGACGTCGATCGTGGCGGTGCCCTTGTTGACCAGTTCGATGGAGTCGTCGACGTCTCCCGTGGTCACCACCTCGTTGATGCGGATGTCGTCGGTGGCGGCGGCGTGCGCCACCGGGACACCGCTCAGCGCGCCTGTGGCCAACAGCGGGCCGACGACAAGGAAACGGGCAAGAACACGACGCCCACGGCGGGCGATCGATCTGTTCACGGATTCCGTCCTGACATGGTCATGGGAAGGGCGGCCCGATCGTCCCGGCCCAGACCCAACAGTTCTCCCGTACCAGGAGGACAGCCGGTGAACGGCAGACGTACCGTGATCACAGGGCTTGTCGGCAGCGCGTGATGACGACGGACCCTGAGGCACGCGGACCCGCAGGTGAGAAGCGCAGAAGCGGCCCTCGCGCGGAACACTCGGGGGCCGCTCCAACACGCGTGCACGCACTCCCTCAGCCGTCGAGGACGATCGCCTCGCGCGGGCAGCCGTTGGCGGCGCGTTCCGCCTCCGCCAGCGCTTCGCCCTCCGGATTCTCGGCCAGCGGTACGGCCATGTTGTCGTCGTCGAGGTCGAACAGCGCGGGGGCGAGCGCCACGCACACGGAGTTGCCCTCGCAGAGCTCGCGGTCCACGTGGATCTTCACGAGGCCCTCCCGCCCAGCCGGGCCGGCACCGACTCGTGCAGATAGCCGATGCCCATCGTGTGCGACAGCCGTACCCGCTCCAGGTCGATCTCGTAGTCCGGCAGCAACTCGAAGACCAGCTCCATCTCGATCCGCAGCACCGTCCGGGCGAGGTGCAGACCGAGACACCGGTGCACACCCCAGCCGAAGGCGACGCTCTTGCTGTTCGAGCGGTCCAGGTCGAGTTCGTCGGGGTTCTCGAACTGCCGGGGATCGCGGCTCGCGGCCATGATGAGCATGAAGGCCATGTCACCCTCGCGTAGCTGCACACCGCCGAACTCCCGGTCGCGCGTCACCTGCCGGGCCATGCCGGTGGCCGGGGCGTACAGCCGTACGATCTCCTCGATGGCGTCGGGGATCCGTTCGGGTTCGGCCCGCAGCCGCTCGCGCAGTTCCGGGTGGCGCTCCAGGTGTACGAGCATCGCGGTGAGCGCGCCACTGGTGGTGTGGAAGCCGGCGAGCAGCAGCACCATGACGATGTCGACGATCTGCGCGTCGGTGACCTTGCCGCCGCCCGGCAGTTCGTCGTTCGCCAGTACGGACATCAGGTCGTCACGCGGAGCGGCCCGGCGGTCGGCCGCCTCGCGGAGGATCTGCGCGACGAGCCACTCCTTGTCCCGCGCCATCTCCGCCAGGAGTTCCTCGTCGGTGGTGCCCTGGTTCTCCATGCCACGGGCCATCGCCGCGAGGAACTCGCCCTGCCGGTCGGCAGCCATGCCGAGGATGGTCAGGGTGACGGTGCCCGGGGTGATGTCCGCGAGGTCGGGGACGAAGTCCCAGGTGCCCCGCTCGGCGAGCTTCGCCACGAGAGCGGCCACCGTCTCGCGGATCCACGGCTCCAGCTTCCTGATCGAGGACTGGCTGAACCACGGAGTCAGCACGCGCCGGTAGATCTGGTGGTCCGGCGGGTCCATCGACGTGGGGATGTGCGTGCTGCCGAAGGACAGCGCGGGGATCGACGCGCCGTTCTTCGAGGAGAACGACTCGAAGTCGCGGAAGGCCTCCGCGACCAGGTCGTGGCGTGTCACGACCCAGAAGCCGTCATAGGCGTCGGACCGTGCGACCGGGGCCTGTTCGCGCAACTCGTTCACCGTGGTGATCGCGTTCCCTGCGAACTGCCGGGAGTGGTGGTCGAAATGCGTGACCAGGACGTCGTCCGAGTTCGTCTTCGTCATGGCGTCAGAACTCACGCTCACCCGGGGCGAACCGGAGGTGGACGTCGTCGATGCCCCAGGCCAGCCCGAGGTGCTCGTGCGGCGCGGGCTTGGCGGGATCGAGGTCGAACTGCGGCATCCTGCGGCGCAGTTCGGTGAAGGCGATCTTCAGCTCCACCCGGGCGAGATGCAGGCCGACACAGCGGTGCGGGCCGACGCCGAACGCCAGGTGCGGCTTGGGCGCGCGGTCGAACTTGATCTCGTCGGGGTCGGGGTAGTACTTCGGATCGCGGTTGCCCGCGGACAGCGGCGCGTGGATCCGTTCGCCACGCGGAATGCGTACGCCGTGGATCTCCAGAGACTCGTCGGTGACCGTGCGGGTCGGCACCGGCGGGGTGGTCCACCGCAGCAGTTCCTCGATCGCGGGCGCGAGCGTCTCCGGCTTCTCGAACATCCGGTCCCATTGCTCGGGGTTGCGGGCGAAATAGGCCATGCTCTGGGCCAGCACGCTCTGCACGGTGTCGAGACCCGCGATCATCATCAGCACGAAGAAGTCGAACAGCTGGTCGTCGGTCAGCTTCTTGCCCTCGATCTCCGCGTCGAGGATGACGGAGGTGACGTCCTCGCGGCGGGGCGCGGCACGCCACTGCGGGATCTTCTCCGCCATGTAGGCGGTGAACTCGCCGTGTGCGACGCCGCGTGCCTGGGCGTTCTCCTCCAGCGTGCCACCGGGCACACCGTGGGCCAGGACGTCGACCCAGCCGTTCATACGGTGGAGGTCCTCCATGGGCCAGCCCATGATCGCCATCACCGTGGCGCCGGGGAACGGCAGCGCGAAGCCGTCCACGAAGTCGCAGGTCCCGGCCTCGATGAACTCGTCGATCAGCTTGTTCGCCTGCACCGTGAGTTCGTCGGCGAGCTGCGCGACCCGTTTGGGGGCGAAGATCGGGTCCAGCACCTGCCGGTACTGGCGGTGCGCGAGCCCGTCGACCTCGATCGGGATCTGCGCGTCGCGGGTACCGACGGCGTTCACGCCGTCCGGCTCGTTCGGGAAGCTGACGACTCCGCGGTTGTTGCGGCGAAGCAGGGCGGAGATGTCGTCGTAGTCGGTCAGCACCCAGCAGCCGTTGCCGCGGGCGGAGTAGCTCACGGGGAGCTTCTCCCGGCGCTCGGCCAGTTCGCCCAGGTGCTCCGAGATGGTGGACGCGGCGTACGGGTCGTAGTCCTGGCGGTACGCGGCGCGCAGCTCTTCCAGCGACAACTGGTCGGTGTCGGTCATTTCTCTGTACTCCCTACCCTGACGGGGGATTGGTCTCAGCGCGAAGAACGGAACGTGGCCCGGATGTCCGCCACGACCTCGTCCGGCCGTTCCATCGGGCCGAAGTGGCCGCCGGATTCGTGCCGGCCGACGTGGACGAGGGGGTAGAGCTCGTCCAGGTGGTCGTAGGTCGCGCCGGGCGGGTTGTCGTCCGGGAAGATCGACAGCCCGGTCGGCACCTCGATCAGCGGGGTCCGGTCGTGCGAGGGCTGCCAGGGCCGTGCGGCCGCCTCGTGGTAGAAGCGGGCGGCGTTGACGTAGGAACCGGTCAGCCAATAGAGCATGGTGCTGGTGATCAGGAAGTCGTCGTCGAAGACGTCGGCCGGCTCCAGCGCGGGATCGGCCCAGCTCATCCGGCGTTCGGTGAGCCAGGCCAGGAGGCCTGCGGGCGAGTCGTGCAGGGCGTGCGCCAGGGTCTGCGGGTGCGCCACCTGCGGGGCGATGTGCCCGATGCGGCGCCGTTCCCAGGCCACCACCGCGTCCCGGTGCTCGGGGGCCGCCGCGTCGACCGCGCGCTGCAGCAGGTTCCACGGCCGCGGTCGGGACCATGCCCCGGGCAGCGAGCCCACGCTGGTGAAGTGCACGCCGGTGAGGTGCTCCGCGTACTTGTGGCCGAGCTGGGCGGTCACCAGCGCACCCCAGTCGCCGCCCTGCGCGCCGAACCGGTCGTAACCCAGTACGTCCCGCATGAGCCGCACCCACAGGTCGGCGGTGTCCAGGAAGGACACCCCGGCGCGGGGCATCGGCGTGGACAGGACGAACCCCGGCAGTGACGGGACGACGACGTCGAACGCGTCGGCCGGATCGCCGCCGTGCGCCGCCGGGTCCGTCAGCGGGCCGAGCACGCGTTGGAAGTCCCAGAACGTCCACGGGAATCCATGGCTCATCAGCAGCGGTCGGGGAGCAGGTCCACGGCCCCGGACATGGACGAAGTGCACCGGGATCCCGTCGAGCTCCACCCGGGCGTGCGGCAGGGTGTTGAGCAGCTTCTCCTGCGCGCGCCAGTCGTAGCCGTCCCGCCAGTACGACACCAGTCGTCGAAGGTGGGCCGTGCTCAAGCCGTATCTGCCCGACTCGTTGTCCAGGTCCGGTGCGAAGCGGGTCAGTTCCAGTCGCCGTGCCAGGTCCTCCAGGGCGCTGTCCGGGAACCCGATGGCGAAGGACTCGGGCCGCCCGCCGGCCGTGCCTGCTCCCATGCGATTCCTCTCAATAATGATTGAACACAGGTGTAGGAGCATAGGAGGGTGAGATGCAAGCCACAAGCTCCAGGTGGATAACTATTGGATCGTACTTGTCTTATAGTTGTGTTGAGTCGCGATGCCGTGCTCTGCCAGTGCAGGACCCAGGGTGAGTCGGAGAGGAACCATGTCCGCGTACCGCTACATCACGTATGAGACGTTCGACGAGGGCACGATCGCCCGGATCACGCTGAACCGTCCGCGCTACCGCAATGCCCAGAACCGTGGCCTGCTGGTCGAGCTCGACGAGGCGTTCGTCCGCGCCGAGCGGGACGACACCGTGCGCGTGGTGATCCTCGCCGGCGAGGGCCGCACCTTCTCCTCGGGCCACGACATGGGGACACCCGACAGGGCGGCCGAACGCGACCCCGAGAGCCCCGACCACCATCCGACCTTCACCGTCAACGGCGGGACCCGGCGCAGTGTCGAGAAGCGCATGCTGGGGGAGTACCACTACTACTACCAGAACGCCGTGCGCTGGCGGAATCTGCGCAAGATCGTGGTCGCGCAGGCCCAGGGGCCGATCTTCGCCGCCGGGCTGACCCTGATCTGGGCGTGCGATCTGATCGTCGCGGCGGACGACGCCACGTTCACCGACCCGGTCGGCGTCCGGCTGGGCATGTGCGGCATGGAGTACTTCGGGCACCCCTGGGAGTTCGGCCCACGGCGCGCCAAGGAGATGCTGCTGCTCGGGGACAGCATCGACGCCGAGGAGGCCAGGCAGCTCGGCATGGTCAACAAGATCTACCCGGTGGCCGAGCTGGCCGAGCGGACCCTGGAGTACGCGCGGCGGATCGCGGCCCGCCCGACGATGACGGCGCTGATGATCAAGGAGTCGGTCAACCAGACGCGGGACATCCAGGGCCATCACAACGCGCTGCAGTCGGCGTTTTCGCTGCACCAGCTCAATCACGCGCACTGGGCCGAGATCTACGGTGGCCGGGTCGCCCACGCGGAGGCCGACGAGGGCGCCGTCGACTGGAAGCGGAGCACGTGACGCTCACGCCCTACGCCGTCGTCCGCCGCCGCCTCCGAGCCGCCGGACGACGGCGGGGAAGCGGCGGGGCGAAGGCGGTGGCACGTATGGGATGGGGCGGAGCGGCGTGTTGAGACCGGCGTCAGGCCAGCAGTGACCGGATCTCCGTCTCGGCCAGGGTGCGTGCCTCGTCCTCGCCGAGCCTGCGACCGCCAGCCTTCACGATGCGGCCGACCCCGCGCCGGAGGTCGTCGTGGTAGCGCACGTCCACCACGTTGAACTCAAGGTTCTTGACGTAGATCCGCAGCCGTTCACGGAGCTGTCCGTCCGAGTCCGCCGCTTCCACGACCTTGGGCAGCAGACTGGTCTGCACCAGCAGGCCGTGCGCGGTGCTGCGGGCGCGCTCGTCGCGCAGCCCGATCAGGATCTCGCGCTCGGACGCCCGGATGATGTGGTCCTTCCACCAGTCGAAGTCCTCCCGGCGCGCGATCGAGACGAGTTCGACGTAGGGCTGACGGAGGGTCCGGGCCAGGGTGTCGATGGCGAGTTCGAGATAGGCGGGCCGTTGCCCTTCGGGCAGCCGGGCCAGCTGGGTCTGCAGGTCGTCGCGCGCGTCGGCCGCGGAGAAGCAGTACCGGCGGATGCCGTAGATGCTCGCGTCGAGCAGCCCGTACTCGTAGTGGAAGCCGCGGAACGGGTTGTCGGTACTGGGCAGTTGTGCCGGCCGGGTCCGCGGCCCGCGGTCCGCCGACCACTTCCACACCGTCGTCTCGTCGCGGACACCGGCCAGGAGGTCGGCCAGGATGTGGGCGCCGTAGAAGCGTTCCGGCAGGATCGGGCCCGGTCCGCGTACGTAGGTGATGCTGACGCCCGACGCCTGGGCCTGGCGGAGGAACCGGTTGTTGTCCAGGTAGGTCAGGGACGCCGTGTACCGTGTCAGCGGGGAGGGCCTCAGCTCGCCGATGTGGAACGCGGCGTCGTACAGGCGCGCGGTCCACTCGGCGCCCCAGACCTTCTCGGCCGCGGCGGCGATCGCGCGGCCCGCGTCGGCGTCGCTCTCCGGGTACTGCGCGCCGATGGTGGCCGCGCCCAGCAGCCCGAGGATCGCTGTCGCGGGGGAGTCGAAACCGTCGGTGCCGTCCGCCGAGTGCACGAGAAGCCCGAGCGAGTCGAGGAGGCGGCCCAGGGGCTGCTGCCGGTCCACCTCGAAACGCGGCGACATCTCGGCCAGCATCTTGACGCCGGCGGCGGTGAACTCGTGCTGGTTCTCGCCGTCGCCCATGGACGCGAGCACGAACTCCCGCAGCACCCGGATCTGTTCCCCTGCCTCGCCGGGGAAGTTGTCGTCCTCGATGCACTCCCGCAGCGCACGGACCAGCGGCCCGGTGGAGCCGCGCCCGAGCAGCAGCAGGAACTCGATGAGTTCCTTGCGCATCGGAGTGGAGAAGGGGACCTCGCGGGTGTGGCGGTTCGCGGCGATGGCGACCTCGGACATCGACACCTCGGGCGCGTGCCGGCCGCTGCCGCCGCGCACGAAGGAGCGGACGACGCCGTTGCGCACCCACTGGTTGACGGCCTGGCGGCTGACGCCGACCGCGCGGGAGGCCTCCGCCTGGGTGATGAGGTCGTGCGGAAGCTCGGTGGACACCGAGCGGGTCCGCAGCCGTTCGGCGGCGCGCTCCAGTGCCCGGACCAGCTCGGCGACCGGCACGGCACCGTTCTCGCCGAGGGCGAGCGCGAGCCGTTCCAACGCCTCGGAGATCGACTCTTTCGCGTTACCGTCCATCCGCGGCACGCTACACGAGTATGTCAACGGTGTCACTTGACAAAAGGGTCACTGCAAGGCTGCCGTCAGACCCCCGAATGGGCCTCGTACCTGCCCGTTCGCCGCGTGGACTATATTGTCTCAACCCTGTTGCGTTACTATGCCCAGGTAATACTGGCAGGTTTCCGAGCGGCTTTGACCATAATTGGCCCTTGGGGCCGGACTACGACGCCGAGGGTGGTTGGACATCGTGACTCGCGATCGCACGGCCCGGACCCGCATCCGGAACTATCTGGTCGCGCACGGACCGGTGGACGACCCGTCCGGGCGTGCGACCGGCGTGCTCAAGGACCTCGTCTCCTACGACGGTTCACCGGTGGCGTTCATCCAGCTGATCGCGGCGATGGACCGGGACGGGGAGATCGTCCGGAAGATCCGGGGCAAGCGCACGTACCGCATCTCCGCCACGCGGGCCGCGGAGCGCGCCCTCGGCCCGGTGGCGGCACCGGGCGCCCCCGAGGCGCTGACGGTCCCGGTCTCGCAGGCGACCGTCGAGTCGGACGGTGTCATCAGGATCGACTACGACAAGCTGGCGCGCGCCCTCGTCAGGCAGCTGTGGGACTTCACGGTGACCGCCGCGGCGGAACCGGCCAAGGCGGCGGAGGAGCCGCGCACGGAGCCGGTCGCGGCACCGGGTGCGGGCGACGCCGAAGCCCTGCGCGCGGAGCGGGACCGGATGATCGAGGAGCGCGACGAGTACGCCCAGCGCCTGCGGCTGGCCCGCGTCAAGCTCGACGAACTGCTGGGAGTGCCCCAGCAGGAACAGCAGCAGGAGAAGCAGGTCAGCGCCTGACGCACTGCGCACAGCGTTGGGGGCCGGGATTCCTTTCCCGGCCCCCAACGCTGTCTTCGGTCCGTCAGGTCAACTGGCCGCCTTCGCCCCGAAACCGACCTCCCGGGACAGCCGTTCGGTGTCCGCACCGTGCTGCGGCGCGGGGGCGGCGGGGACCGGCGCCGCGGCGGAGAACTTGATGGGGAACCCGGCGACCTGGACGCCCTGGGGATGCCCGGAGTCGGGCAGTGTCACGCGCATCCCCCGGTGCCGGGTCTGCTCGTGCCGGAACGCGGTGTTCAGGTCGACCACCACCGCGCCGGGGAGCTTGTGCTCGAAGAACAACTGCTCCCATTGCCAGGACTCCTTGGTGAGCATCTGCTGCTCCAGCAAGGCGTTGAGGGCGGTCTCGTTCTCCCGCCGCAGCGGCTCCGTCACGAACCGCGGATCGTCACGCCACCGGGGTACGTCGGCGATCTCGCAGAAGCGGCCCCAGAACTGCGGCGTGATGCACAGGGTGAACCACCGCCCGTCCGCGCACCGGAAGACGCCGAAGGGCAGGGAGCCGCTCCCACCGCGCCGGGGCTCCGGCAGGAAGGGCTTGCCGAGCGTGACGGCCTGCGGCACCCGGTAGGACAGCAGGGCCACCTGGGCGTCGAGCAGACTGACGTCGAGGCGCCTGGCCTCGCCGGTCAGGTTCCGCAGCCGCAGTGCGGCGAGCATGCCCAGCGTCGCGTACAGCGAGCCGGTGAGACCGCCGATGGGGTTGCCCCAGCGCACCGGGACGTCGGGTCGTGTGTGGTCGACGGTCACACTCATGCCGCCGCCGAGCGCCTGGACGGCGTTGTCGAACGCCGGGTACCTGCTCCATGGGCCGCTGTGCCCGAAGCCGGTGATGGAGCACGAGATCGTCCGCGGATTGAGTGCGCGCAGGGCTTCCGGCCCGATGCCGAGCCGTTGGAGCACCCCCGGGCGGTAGTTGTCGAGCACCACGTCCGCCTCGCCCACCAGCCGGCCGAAGAAGCCGAGGCCGTCATCGGTCTTGAGGTCGGCGAACACACTCGCCTTGCCGCGGTTGAGACCGCAGCGGAACGCGGCCTCCCTGGTGGAGTCGGGATAGGGCTCAAGGTGCTGGCCCGCCGGACGGTCGACCCGGATCACACTGGCACCGAGGTCGGCGAGCAACTGCGCGGCGAACGCCTTGCTCGGTTCGTCGCCGTTCAGCTCCAGCACGACGGTGCCGTCGAGCGCCCGGCCGTGGTCGCCGCCGGAGTGCGCGGACGGTTCGGCGGCCGTGCGGGGCTGCGGTGTGTACGTCGACTCCGTGAAGCGGCCCTCCGCCGTCCGGGCCGCGTACACGGCCCCCGCGTCGCACAGCTCCGTCAGCTCGGCGTCGGTCGTACCGAGCAGCGCGGCCAGTACGGCCCTGGTGTCGGTGCCCTCCCGGCTCGGTGACCGCCAGTCCCGGGAGTCGCTGAACTTCAGCGGGTCGCCGGCCACGACGGCGGTGCGGCCGTGCCTGTCGCCGATCTCGACCGCCATGCCGCGGGCGAGCACCTGGGGGTGGTCGAAGACCTCCGCGACGCGCAGGACCTTCCCGCCGACCACTCCCGCCGCCATGAACCGGGCCTGGAGGTCGTCGGCGCTGTGTTCGAGGAACACCTTCTGCAGGATCTCCACCAGCTCGTCGCGGTGGGCGTGCCGGGCGGCCTGCGTACCGAACCGTTCGTCGGTCGCGAGGTCGGGCCTGCCGAGGATGTCGCAGGCCGCGCTCCAGGCGCGCTGGCTGATGCAGATCGCGAGCCAGCCGTCCCGGCAGGCGAAGTTGCCGAACGGCACGGTGCCCTGGCCGCCCTCGAAGGGCGCGGGGTCGGGCTCCTCGCCGAAGCTCAGCGCCTGCGGCACCCGGTAGGTGTTGAGCGCGAGCATCACGTCGAGCATCGACACGTCGACGTGCTGTCCGACGCCGCACCGGTCGCGGTGCAGGACGGCCGCCACGATGCCGATGCCGCAGAACAGACCGGCGAACAGGTCGCCGATGGGGATGCCCCACCGGACCGGAGCGCCGTCGGCGTCGAGCCGTGTGTAGTTCATGGCGCCCGACATCGCCTGCACGATCGGGTCGTAGGCGGGCATCGTCGCCCAGGGGCCGCTCTCGCCGAACCCGGTGAGCGAGCAGGTGATGATCGAAGGGTTGTGCCGGACCAGGGACTCCCGGTCGAGGCCGAGCCTGCGCATGACGCCGGGGCGGAAGTTGTCGAAGACGATGTCGGAGACCGCGACCAGGCGCTCGACCAGTTCCCGTCCGCGCGGGTTCTTCAGGTCGACGCACACCGAGTGTTTGTTGCGGCCGATACCCCAGGTGAAGAGTTCCGCCTCGGTCAGCGGTCCGGGATCTGCGTCGGCTGCGGCGGTGTCGGCCGGGAGTGCCTGCACGCGGACGACCTCGGCACCGAGATCCGCGAGCAGTTGGGAGGAGAAGGGTCCCGACACCACCCGGGAGAAATCGAGAACGCGTAGTCCGGCGAGCGGCCGGGCGGATGATGTATGAGCCATAGTAGCCCCAACCATAGGTAGTAGCCGGACCATATACAACTAGCAGCATAATAAGAAGCGCTGGACCAGTCACGTACGAGCCGTTGCTGACGTGGTGGAAGGCTTGTTGACTCGATCTCGCCCGCGCTGCCAATCATGGTCTAATATTGTTCAAGATAAGTGACCGTGATGGAAGGCCCTCCCGTGACCGACAGTGCGAACCCGGGAAGTCTCGCCGGGATCCGAGTCCTTGAGTTCGGCGACCAGAAGGGCGAGTACTGCGGGCTCGCGCTCGCCGGACTCGGCGCCGAAGTGATCAGAATCGAACCACCGGCGGGTGCCGCGAGCCGTCGCATGGGACCGTTCGTCGACGATGTGCCGGGCCCCGACCGCTCGCTGCACTTCTGGGCCCACAACCGCGGGAAGAAGTCGGTCGTCCTCGACCTGGACGACCCCGCCGACGTGGCGCGGTTCGCGGAACTCGCCGGCGACGCCGACGTCGTGCTCGACGCCGGAGACATCGACCACCTCGAAGAGCGCGGACTGGGCAGCGACGCGCTGCGGTCCCGCTACCCGAAGCTGATCTACGCACGTATCACCCCGTTCGGCGACACCGGCCCCTGGCGGCACTGGAAGGCCTCCGACCTGGTGCACCTGGCGCTCGGCGGACCGGTGATGAACTGCGGCTACGACCCCGACCCCGCCGGACGCTACGACCTGCCCCCGATCGCCCCCCAGCTCGGCCACACCTACGCCATCGGCGGCGAGCAGATGGCGTTCACCATCGTCGCCGCGCTGATGCGCCGGGCCACCACGGGCGAGGGCCAGTACCTGTCCTGCGCGCTGCACGAGGCGGTCGCGAAGAACACCGAGGGCGACCTCATGTCGTGGGCCTGCCTGCGCACACCCTTCAACCGCCAGACCTGCCGTCACTCGGCGCCCGCCGTCTCCGTCCACCGCTCCGTCTTCGCCAGCAAGGACGGCCGCTACACCCTCGCCAGCACCCGCAACGCCAAGCTGCTCAAGCCCTTCATCGAGGAGCACGGCATCGGCGCCCACGACGTCAGCGACGGCAGCGACGAGAAGGAACAGGACTCCCGCGTACTGCCCGGCATGGAGGGCGGCGCCGCACGCAACATGGACGCGGTCGAGCACACCGTGCGCCGCTACCTGCACGAGGACGTGCCCTGGCGGCAGGCGCAGGAGGCGGGCCTGATGTGGGTGCCGGTGCGCAAGCCGCACGAGAACGCCTACGACGAGCACTGGCTGCAACGCGGCACCTACGCCGAGGTTGAGCACCCGGAACTCGGCCGCAGCCTGCGCTACCCGGTGAGCAAGTGGGTCAGCACCGGGACCGGTTGGGCGGCCGGCCGCCGCGCGCCGCGCCTCGACGAGGACCGCGAGCCGGTCCTCACCACGAGACCGCGCACCCGGATCAGGGAAGTGCCGCGCCCGGGCCCCGACCAACTGTCCGTGCACGGCCGCCCGTTCCCGTTGCAGGGCGTACGCATCCTCGACTTCACCTGGATGCTGGCCTCCGCCGGAGCGACCCGGTTCCTCGCCTCCCTGGGCGCGGAGGTGATCAAGGTCGAGTGGCACAAGAACCTCGACCCCCGCCGGGGCGGCGCGCCGGTCGGCGGCCGCGAGGCGCGCGAGCGGGCCGTCGCACCGGTCCCCTCCCGCTGGCCCGCCGACCTCGGCGGCCCCGTCGGCGCCCAGTACAACAACAAGAATCCCGGCAAGCGCGGCATCTCGCTCAACGTCAAGCACCCCGAAGGGCTCGCCCTCGCCAAGCGGCTCGTCGCGCAGAGCACGGTCGTCTCCGAGGGCTTCTCACCCGGGGTGATGGAGAGCTGGGGGCTCGGCTACGACGTACTGCGGGACATCAGACCGGACATCATCTACGCCAAGCAGTCAGGCATGGGCACCAAGGGGATCTACGGACGCTTCCGCACCATCGGCCCCATCGCGCAGGCCTTCGCCGGCACCTCGGAGATGAGCGGCCTGCCCGACCCGTTCCCGCCCGCCGGCTGGGGATACTCCTACCTCGACTGGTTCGGCGCCTACAGCTTCGCCCTGGCGATCCTGAGCGCGCTCTACCACCACCAGCAGACCGGACAGGGACAGGCGATCGACGCCTCGCAGTGCGAGGTGGGCCTGTTCATGACCGCCGTACCCACCCTGGACTTCCAGGTCAACGGCCGTGAGTGGCAGCGCGCGGGCAACCGTTCGCCGTACGGGACCGCCGCCCCCGAAGGCATCTACCGGTGCGCCGGAACCGACCGGTGGATAGCGATCACCTGCGAGACCGAGGACGAGTGGGTCGCGCTCGCCAAGGAGGCCGGGCACCCGGAATGGCTGGAGCAGCCGGAGTTCGCGACCCTGGAGGCCCGCGGCAGGCACCGGGCGGAACTCGACAAGCTGATCGGCGCGTGGACGAGCGAGCTGGACGCCTTCGCACTCATGGAGCAACTGCAGACGGCCGGCGTCCCGGCGGGCACCGCGCAGACCGCCGAGGACCGCGTCGAACACGACCCCCAACTCGCCGCGCTGGACTGGCTGACCGAGCTGGACGCCACCGACTTCGGCCGCTGGCCGGTGGCCGCGCCGTCGGTGAAGCTCAGCGACACCCCGCAGTACGCCGGCGGACCGGTCGACGCGGGCGCGCCCACCTACGGCGAGCACAACCACGACGTCTACGGACGACTGCTCGGCCTGTCCGCCGACGAGGTCGACGAACTCGCCGCCGACGGCATCATCTGAGGGAGCACGCACATGACGAGCCAACCCCGCGGAGCGATCCGCGGCCGATCGGCGATCGTCGCGGCCGGGAACACCGAACAGGGCACCGTCCCCGGCATCTCCGCCGACGAGATCGCCGTCGAAGCCCTGCGCCGCACCCTCGCCGAACACGGCATCGCCAAGTCCGAGGTCGACGGACTGATCACCTGCAAGTCCTACGGCGGCTTCGGCATCGACACCGAGATCGGCCGCCTGGCCGGCCTCAACCCCGACTACAGCGCCACCCTCGACTACGGCACCTGCAACTTCTCCCTCCACCTGGCCTGCGCCGTGATCGACGCGGGACTCGCGACGACCGTCGCGATCGTCTACGGAACCAACCAGCGCAGCGCCGGCAACCGGTTCGGCCACCCGCTGGGCCGCCAGGACGAGGCCTCGGTGTACGGGTTCCTGAACGTCGCGGGACCCGCGGGCATGGCCTTCCGCAGACATCAGCACCTCTACGGCACCACGGAGGAGGACCTCGGCCGGATCGCGGTCTCGCAGCGCCGGTACGCGCGGGACAACCCGCTCGCCGTCTTCCGCGAACCACTGACCCTGGACGACTACCTGGCCCAGCCCTACCTCGTGGAACCGCTGCGCCGCTCGGACCTCTGCATGATCTCCGACGGGGGCGCCTGTCTGATCGTCACCCGCGCCGACCGCGCGGACGACTTCACCGACAAACCGGTGCACGTCATGGGCATCGCCCAGCAGAGCGGACTGCGCGACCGGCAGAACGCCGACCAATGGATGCGCCCGTGGATCGAGCGGGTCGCCGAACGCATCTACCCCGCCGCCGGGATCGACCGCGAGGACGTCGACGCGCTCTACATCCAGGACCCCACCAGCGTATGGGTGCTGCAGATGCTGGAGATGTACGGCTTCGTGCCACCCGGCGGGGTGGGCGAGGCGTTCCGGGACGGCGCTGTCGGGTTCGGCGGGAAGCTGCCGCTCAACACCAACGGCGGACAGCTGTCCGAGGCCTACATGTGGGGCTTCCTGCACCTGTGCGAGGCGGTACGGCAACTGCGCGGCGAGGCGGGCGGGCGTCAGCTGGACGGGCCGCGCACCGCGCAGTACTGCTCGACGTTCGGCTTCATGAAAGCCGCCAGCACGATCCTCAGTGTGGACAGGAGCTGATATGGACACCACCACGGCTGATGCCTCGCTGTTCTGGGACCGGGCGGCACAGGGCGAACTCGTCTTCCAGCACTGCGACGACTGCGCGTTCGTCCGCTGGCCCGCGGCGGGCGTGTGCCCCGAGTGCCTGGGCCGCGGATTCACCTGGAAGCCGGTGGCACCCACCGGAACCGTATGGAGCCAGGTGGTCTACCACCGCGCGTACGACACCTCACTGCGCGAGCGGATCCCCTACAACGTGGCGCTGGTGGAACTGACCTGCGGGGTGCGCCTGTTGACCCGGCTGACCGGGTTCGGTACCGCCGACCCGGTCGGCGCGGCCGTCACAGCACGCTTCGAGGACACGGGCGACGGCCCGGTCCCGGTGTTCGCCCCGGCGACAGGAACATTCGCCCCGGCGGCAGGAACAGCGGAAGGAAACGTGTCGTGAGCGACATCGAGAGCCGCCTGGCGGCACTGGAGGAGCAGGTCCGCGAACTCCGGGACGAGCGCGAGATCCGCGAACTGCTCTCCCGCTACGGCTACTACGCCGACGCCTGCCTCGACGACGACTATCTCGCGCTGTTCACCGAGGACGGCGCGATGGACGTCTCCCAGGGCGGGAGCGAGGACCCGTACGCGGTGCTGCGGTGGGAGGGCCAGGAGGCGATGCGGACGTTCCTCACCGACCGGACCGCAGTGCACGGCGACGGATTCGCCGGCCGGAGCCTGCACCTCCAGGGCAACAACCTGACCGTCACGGTGCGCGGCGACACCGCGGTGGCCGCCGGATACTCCTTCATCTTCCACCAGGACGGACCGCGCCTGAAGCTGCTCAGCGCGTCGACGAACGAGTGGCACCTGGTCAGGGCCGCGGACGGCTGGCGGATCGCGCTGCGCAGGCGCCGCGCGGTGGGCAGCCCCGACACGGCCGAGGTACTGACCTCGACCGACCGCGCCTGACCGGCGGCCCGTAACCCGGACCGCACACGACGAGAACTCCCTCCTCCCCGGATCACCCCGGAGAGGAGGGAGTTCTCTGCGTCCCACGTCGGTGACGGCGCCCGTCAGGCGTGCGTCACGACGGTGCCCTACGGCAGCGCGTACGTCTTCAGGTTGGCGAACTGGTCCATGCCCGTCCGGCCGAGTTCGCGGCCCACGCCGGAGAACTTGGTGCCGCCGAAGGGAAGTTCGACGCGCGCCGGCAGGAACTGGTTGATGCCCACGGCGCCGGTGTCGAGTCCCGCGGCGACGCGCTGCGCCTCGTCGAGGTCCTCCGCGAACACCGAACCGCCGAGGCCGTACTTGGTGTCGTTGCCCAGGGCGATCGCCGCGTCGGCGTCGGGCACCCGGAACACCAGCCCCATCGGCCCGAACGCCTCCTCGTGGTACAGGCGCATGTCGGGGGTCACATCGGTCAGCACCGCCGGACGGAAGTACGTGCCGGGACCGTCGATGAGGCCGCCCGGGGCAAGCACGGTGGCGCCCTTGTCGACCGCGTCCTGGTACTGCTCCTCCAGCAGCTCGGCGGCCGACCTGCTGGACATGGGACCGAGCGTCGTCTGCGGGTCGAACGGGTCCCCGATGTGCTGGTCGGTGAAGAGCGGCACGAACTTCGCGATGAACTCGTCAGCGACGCCCTCCGTCACGATCACCCGCTTGGGCAGGGCACAGGCCTGCCCGCCGATGATCAGCCGGCAGGTCGCGGCGGTCGCCGCGGCCTTGTCCAGATCGGCCGAGTCCAGCACCACGAACGCGTCCGACCCGCCCAGCTCCAGGACGACCGGCTTGATGTGGCGGCTCGCCTGCGCGCCCACGATCGCCCCGGCCTGGTCCGAACCGGTCAGTGTCACCCCGCGGACCCGGGAGTCGGCGATGAACGTCGAGACCTGGTCCCTGGACAGGAGCCCGGTCTGGTAGACGCCGTCCGGGAACCCGGCCTCGCGGAAGATGTCGTCGAACAGCAGCGTGGACCCGGCGCAGATGGCGGCGGGCTTGACGATCACCGTGTTGCCGAGCATGAGGTTGGGCGCCGTCGCGCGCATCGCCTGGTACATCGGGGCGTTCCACGGTTCGATGCCGAGGACGACACCGACCGGTTCGCGGCGTACGACGGCACGGGAGATGCCCGGCACCGGGACCACCTCGTCGGCCAGCAGCTCGGGGCCCCGGTCCGCGTAGTAGGTGAACATCTCGGCCGCGCCGTGCGCTTCCGGTATCGCCTGGCTGAGCGGCTTGCCCATTTCGAGCGTCGTCAGACGGCCCAGCTCCTCGGCGTGCGAGCCGATCAGTTCGGCCACCCGCCGGAACAGCCGCACCCGCTCCTCGATCGGCACCTGCCGCCAGGCCAGGTACGCCTCGTGGCCGCGCGACAGCAGCTCCTCGGCGCTCTTGTCGTCGAGCGCGTTCCACGAGCGCACCAGTTCGCCTGTCGCGGGATTCAGCGTGCGGTACTGGCCGGCGTCGACGGTAGTGCTGGTCACGATGGGCCCTCCTTGAGGACGTGTGAGCAGGGGTGGTGGAGGACGCGGGCGGGTCAGGGCGTCGGGAGGCCGGACGCGTACACCTCGCCCGAGTTCGTGTGGACCAGGACCGCGAGGCGCAGTAGTTGTGTTGCCGAGACCGAAGTCGTGTTCGCGTCGTCCATGCCGGTGAGTCCGAGGTCGCTGAGCACGGGAGTGGCGATCTCGCCGATCCGGTGCGCGGTGTCCCAGACGAGCTCGCGCCAGCTGAGCCAGCCGAGAACATCATCGGGGGAGGGGGCGCCCGGCAGCAGATCCGCGGCCCGCTCTGCCAGCTCCCAGATGCCCTTGATGTCCACGGCCGTCCTCCTTTGGATGCTGCGGCGAACTTCTCAGGACAGTAAGGAGCACAACACTCGGGCGTCAAGGGATGCCATTGACATCTTTTGGTTACGTCGCCTTAATCCGCGTATCCGCCCGGATCGGCGCCGGGTGTCGACGGCCCGGCGGCGTCGGGGGCGTGCTCTATGCTTGTCGTTACTCTTGTTGAGCAGGTTTGGCGACCATGTGGAGGTACGCCCGATGGCACGCGACGGAAGCGCCCGAGCCCGGGTCCGACAGTTGCTGGTGACCTCGGGCCCGGTCAGGGACCCGTCCGGGTACACGTCCGCCGTACTCAAGGAGGCGGTCGGCTACCGGGGTTCGGCCGTCGCCTTCATCCAGCTGATCGCGGCCATGGAGCGGGACGGCGAGATCGTCCGGGAGATCCGCGGGAAGCGTACCTACGGGATCGCCGCGTCCGAGGAGACCGCTGAGAGCTTCCGTGCGCAGTCCGAAGCCGTCGAGGCTGCCACTTCGCAGGACGCGAGCCCGGTGGCGGGCCTGGAGATCGACTACGACGCGCTGGCCGCGGCCATCCTGCGGCAATTGTGGTCGGCCGCGAAGTCGCCCGAAGCGCGGCAGGGCGTGAAGGCCGGTTCGGAGCAGGGCGGCCCGGAGCAGGCCGGTCAGGTCCAGTCCGATCCGCAGCGCGACGAGTACACCCGGCGCCTCGAAGCGGCCCGGTCCCAGCTGGACGAACTGCTCGGCCCCGCCTTGCGCGACCTGCCGGCGTCCGCCTCGAAGGGCTGAGAAGCTCCCGACCGCTCCGCGGGTGCCGCTCACCGGTCAGACATGACATGTACACCACAATCGCTGATCCAGTGCATGCTAATCTTGTTGGAACATTATTAAGAGACAACTTGATGTGGCGACAGGATCGGAGAGCTGGATGAAGCAGCCGCTGAAGGTTGCCGTGGTCGGCGCCGGCATGTCCGGACTTTTCATGGGGCACCACCTCAAGAACGCCGGGATGCGCTTCACGATCTACGAGAAGCGCTCCGCCGCAGGTGGGACGTGGGACACCAACACGTACCCGGGCCTGCATGTCGACGTCCTGACGCGCAACTACGAGTTCCCGTTCGCGCGCGGACACCACTGGACCAAACGGTATGCGCCCGGTGAGGAGGTCCGGCGCTACCTCGCGGACTTCGCCGAGACCCGGAACCTGCTGCCGCACATCGAGTTCGACACCGAGGTGACGTCGGCGGCGTGGGAGAACGGCGTCTGGACGCTCACCCTGGCCGACGGCTCGACGAGCACGGCCGACATCGTCGTCACCGCCACCGGCTTCCTGCGTACGCCCGCGATACCGAAGGTCCCGGGAGCGGACACCTTCCTCGGCAAGCAGTTCCATTCCTCCCGGTGGGACCACTCCCTCGACCTCAAGGACAAGAGCGTCCGGTACGGCGTGGTGGGCACCGGCTCCAGCGGCGTACAGATCGTCAGCGCGCTCGGCAAGACGGGCGCCGACGTCACCCACTACATCCGCACGCCGCAGTGGATGCAGGTCAAGGACAACCCCAGGTACACGCTCACCGAGAAACTCGTCCTGCGCATCCCGCCGCTGGCCAGACGCTACGACCGGAAGATGGCCGAGCTGCGGGTGAAAACGGACGGCAACGAGACCTGGCGCCTCGTACCGGGACCCGACCGCGAGGAGATGAAGCGGCGCTTCCTGAAGATGCTGGAGGACGAGATCCCGGATCCGGAGCTGCGCGCCAAGTTCACGCCGACCGAACCGCTCGGCGTCAAGCGCATCGCGAAGACACCCGACTACTACCGCGTGGCGCAGCAGGACAACGTCCACCCGGTCTTCGGCGGGATCCGGCGCGTGGAGCCGCACGGGATCGTGGACGATCGGGGCACGCTCCACCGGCACGACGTCATCGTCTGGGCGACCGGCTTCGACGCGCACGCGTACATGCGGCCGATGCGCGTCACGGGCCCCGAAGGGCTGACGATGGACGCGGCGTGGCGCGACGGCGTCACCGCGTTCCGCGGCATCGGTGTGCCGCGTTTCCCCAACTTCTTCCTGCTGTGCGGCCCGTTCGCCCCGGTCAACTCGCTGACCATCCCCACCACGCTGGCCCACGAGGTCGGCTACCTCATGCGCCTGTTCGACGTCATAGCGCGGACCGGCCAGGGGTACGCGCCCTCGGAGGCGGCGACCAAGGCCTTCGTCGACGAGGTGCGCGAGGCGCTGCCCGGCACGACGTACTCCGAGGGCGACAACTGGTACAGCCAGGAAGTCGGTGTCCCGATCATCTGGCCGTTCACGCGGGCCCGACACGAGGAGCAGTACGCCGAGCTGCAGATGAGCGACTTCGACGCCTACCCCGCGGCGGAACCGTCCCCCGCGGCGGACCCGTCCCCGGTGGCGGATCCGTCCCCGGCGGCGACGGAGCACCGGCACCGATGATCATCGACGCGCAGATCCATGTGTGGAAGGCTCCGACCGCCGATCGGCCGTGGCCGCCGGACGCCATAGAGCCGCACCGCGCGGTCCCGTTGGAGGTGCCGGAGGTCAGCGCCCTCATGGCCGGGGCCGGCGTCTCAGGAGCACTGCTGCTCGGGCCGACCTGGGAGGGCTCGCGCAACGACTACACCCTCGCCGCCGCGGCGGCGCACCCGCGACGGTTCGGCGCCATCTGCCGCTACGCGACGGGCGATCCGGCGGAGGTCGAGAAGCTGGCGCACTGGCGCGAGACCGCCGGCATGTACGGAATCCGCATGTCCCTCAACCGCGGCGATGTCGACGGGACGGTCGCGGCGGCAGAGGCCAGCGGATTCTGGTCCGCAGCCCAGCGGTTCGGGGTGCCGCTGAACATCTACGCACCCGGCCGCCACGCGCTCTACGAGCGGCTCGCCCAGCGGTACCCGGGGCTCAGGATCACCGTCGACCACGCGGCCGTCGAGTCCGCCGCGGCGCCACTGGCCGAGGCCGTCCAGCCGCTGCTCGCCCTCGCGAAGTACCCCGGAATCGCGGTCAAGGCCTCCGCGCTGCCGTGCTTCGTACGGGAGGATCACCCCTTCCCGTCCGTCACCGAGACGGTCCACCTGCTCGTCGACGCCTTCGGCGCGGACCGGGTCTTCTTCGGTTCGGACCTTTCCCGACTGCCCGTCCCGTACCCGCAGTTGGTGGACGCCTTCGTGCATCACACCCCTCTGCTCAGTGAGAGTGAGCGAACGGCGGTGCTCGGCGGGGCGCTGGCCGACTGGATCGGCTGGGACCGGTAGACGAGCGAAAAGACGGGTGGGTGCCGGGTACTTCACTGAAGTACCCGGCACCCACCCGTCATCGCTCAGCGTCGTTCAGCGAGTGATCTCGTCCCGTACGGTGCGGGTCTCGCGCCACTTCATCGAGACCCGGCGTTCGGTGATCCGCCAGCCGTCCTGCGTGCGCTTCAGGAGATCCACGTACGAGCCGCCGCCCGAGACGCGGACGATCTCGCCCTCCTCGGCGCCGCGGCGCCCGGTCTCCACCTGGTAGTCCGAGTACGCCGTCGCCCGGTCCCCGTCCAGCTCGACGACCGTGTTCACCAGCGGATGCTGCGCGAACAGCCAGGCGGGGTCCGGCTTGCTCAGCCGGGCACGCATCCCGGCGGGGGTCTCGCGCTTGCCGCCCATCGGCGTGAAGTCGATGACCGCGTCGGCGGTGAACGCCAGCTCCCAGGCCTCCCAGCGGCGTTCGTCGAGCCCGTAGGCGTAGTTGCGGAGAGCCGCCTCGATGCCGATGCGGTCGCGCAGCGCCTCGATGTCCTCAGCCATGGTTTCCTTCAGGTCGTCCGGGGTGTTCGGGTCGTTCCGGTCGGGGAACCGTGATGGTCAGCGGGGCGAAGGGCTCGCCCGCCTCGTAGACGTCACCGAAGAGCTCCACGCCCTCGGGCGCCAGGCGGACGTCGGTGGCGTGCCACTCCTCGATCCCGCCCTCCGTCCGCCGGCCGGTGAGGTCGAACGTCACCAGCCGCAGCCGTCCGCCGTCCCGCGACGCCGGATCCAGGACGGTCAACTCGCCCCGGCCGCCCGCGCGTACGACGACGCGCGGCAGGGCGATGTGCACGGACAGCATGCCGAAGTGGCCGACGAACCGGACGTCACCACCGAACGCGAACGTCTCCGCGACGGAAGCGGCGTCCTCCTCCAGCGGAAAGATCAACTCGTTGCGCTCGTTCACCGCGACGCCGTTGCCGAGATGGGCCCGTCCGTCCTGCATACGGGCGACGTACGCGACGAAGCTGGTCTTGATCGCCCAGCGCAGGCCGTGGACCGGCGAGGCGGTGGCCCGCGACTCCTCGACGGCTCCGGGGGCAGTGGCCTGCGACTCCTCGGCGCCTTCGGGCACGACCTGTTCCTTCTGCTGCACCATGCTGGTGGCCTCCCGTCAGTCGGCGGCGGAGGCGAGATCCACCGTGCGTGCCGCCACGTGCTCGATGTGTTCCCCGGCCGTGCCGAGGAGCAGGGCGTCGGTGGTCGCCCGCTTCAAGTACAGATGGGGCGAGCCCTCCCAGGTGAACCCCAGTCCGCCGTGCAACTGGATGGCACTCGTACTGATCCACAGATACGACTCCGAGGCCACGGCCCTGGCGAGGCTCACCGCCAGCCGGGCGTCGTCCGTGCCGTCCTCCAGGGCCCACACCGCGTGATAGGCCACGGACCGGGCCTGCTCCAGCGAGACCAGCATGTCGGCGCACCGGTGTTTCACCGCCTGGAAGGAGCCGATGGGCCGGCCGAACTGCAGGCGGTCACGTACATGGGCGACGGTCGCGTCGAGCATCCGCTGCGCGCCGCCGACCTGCTCGACCGCCAGCAGGGCGGAGGCGACGAGCAGCGCCCGTTCGCAGACGGACGGGCACTCGCTCTCGTCCGCGACGCGTCGCGCCGCGACGTCGTGGAGCACGATGTCGGCCTGCCGCCGGGTGAGGTCGAGGGTGGACAGCGCGGTCCGGGCGACGCCTTCCGTGTCACCCTCCACCGCGAACAGCGCGACCCCGGACCCGGTGCGGGCCGCGACGAGCAGGAGGTCCGCCGTCGTCCCGTCGGGGACCTGGGCCAGCGCACCCGACAGGGTCCAGCCGCTCTCCGCGGGAGTCGCGGTGACCGTCACCCGGTCAGGGGAGAAGGTGCCACCGTGCGTCGGGACCGCGAGTGTCGCGACGCGTTCGCCCTTGGCCAGCGCGGGAAGGTAGTCGGCCCGCACCGCGGCGTCGGACAGCGCGGCCAGGGCGGGCATCGCCAGGCAGACCGTCCCGAGCACCGGCCCGCACACCAGCGCGGCGCCGAGTTCCTCGACGACGACGGCCTGATAGACGAGGCCGGCCCCCTCACCGCCGTAGGCCTCCGGTACGGCCAGTCCCAGTACGCCCAGCTCGGCCGCGAGGCGGCGCCAGAGCGCACTGTCGCTTCCGGTGTCCGTGATCATCGTTTCGCGGACCGTGGATTCCGGCGAGACCTCGGCGCAGAAGTCGCGCACCATGGTGCGCAGCTCGGCCAGTTCGTCCGTGAACTCGAATTCCTGTGTCATGGCAACCAATGGGTGTCTCGCGGGTGGGCGTCGGTGTCAGCGCGGGACGTCGCGCCACGGGATCTTCTTGTCGGCACGCGGTTCCTGCGGGAGCTTCAGCACACGTTCCCCGATGACGTTGCGCTGGATCTCGGACGTGCCGCCTTCGAGCGTGGTGGCCCGTGAGCGGAGGTACTTCCGCTGGATCGCGGTGGGTCCCGACTCGTCGTCGGGGGCGTCGGGGGAGTAGGTGTCGATCAGCGTGCCCGCCGGGCCCAGCAGCTCCATGCAGAACTCGTAGACGTGCTGGGTCAGTTCGGAGCCGACCAGTTTGGTGACGGCGCTGCCCGGCCCTGCGGTGGCCTGCGTGGCCGCCGCCACCCGGGTGCGGTCGGAGGTCAGCCGGTGCGTCTCGGCGCGGATCCACAGCCGGGTGAGCCGCTCCCGCAGGACCGGGGTGTGACGTTCGGGATGGGCCTGCCACAGTGCGAGCGCGTCGGCGATCACGCCGCTGCCGCGCGCCGGCACCCGGTCGCCCAGGGAGGTGCGCTCGTCGCCCAGGGTGCTGTTGGCGACGATCCAGCCCTCGCCGACCGCGCCGAAGCGCTGGGCGTCGGGGATGCGGACGTTGTCGAGGAAGACCTCGTTGAACTGGGCCCGCCCGGTGAGCTGCCGCAGGGGGCGGACCTCCACACCGGGGGTGGTCATGTCGAGGATGAAGTAGGTCAGGCCCTTGTGCTTGGGGACGTCCGGGTCGGTCCGCGCGAGGAGCACGGCCCAGCGGGAGGTGTGCGCCAGGCTGGTCCACACCTTCTGGCCGTTGACGATCCAGTCGCCCCCACCCGGCGTCACGGCGTCTCCGGTCTCCTGGACCGCCCGGGTGGCGAGCCCCGCGAGGTCGGAGCCGGCGCTGGGCTCGCTGAAGAGCTGGCACCACTTCTCCTCGCCCGTGGCCAGTGGCCGCAGTAGTCGGGAGGCCTGCTCCGGGCTCGCGTAGCGGCGGATCGTGCCGGCGACGATCCCGTACCCAATGGTGTTCACGGTACGGGGTTCGGGGCCGCCCGCCTCGCGCATGACCCGGTTGGCCACGGGCTGCAGACTGCGCGGCGCCCGAAGCCCGCCGAGGCCTTCGGGGAAGTGCACCCAGGTGAGTCCGGCGTCGTACCAGGCACCCATGAGTTCGGTGAGCGGGACGTCGCGTGGCGGGTGCGCGGTGACGACGTCGCGGGCCACCTTCTCGATCATGGCGGCGTCGGGGGCGATGGAGGGGGCTGTCGTGGTCACAAAGCTGATGCTAACATGTTGGAACATTATTAGATACTCGCGAACAGTATTGAGGAGGCCGTCATCGCCGCCCGCAGAGCCGTCTCACCCCGCCGCGAGTACACGAGAGCCGATGTCCTCGCGATGGCGGAGCGCCACCGCACCTGGGGCAGGTGGGGACCGGACGACGAGCGGGGTTCGACGAACTACGTCAGCAGGGACAAGGTGCGCGAGGCCGCGGGCCTTGTGCGTACCGGGCAGGTGTTCTCGCTCGCCACACCCTTCGACCGTGCTGGGCCCAACCATGGACGTCCGGGCAGTCCCCGGGTCAACCCGCAGCACATCATGTTCCGGCACGGCGGTGACATGCTCGCGGACTGGGAGAACGCCCGGCACGGGATGCGCTCGACCGACGACGGTGTCTACATGCCGCTTCAGGCGGCCACGCAGTGGGACGCCTTCTGCCACGTCTTCTTCGACGGCGTCACCTACAACGGTCACGGCCCCGAGTCGGTGACCGGCGCGGGAGCCGCGCACAACAGCATCACCGAGGTCCGCGAGACGACCACCGGCCGTGGCGTCCTCCTCGACTTCCCGCGCTTCTACGGCGTGGACTGGCTCGAACCGGAACAGGCCGTCCAGGACGACGACCTCGCCGCGTGCGCCGAGCATCAGGGCGTGGTGATCGGCGAGGGCGACATCGTCCTGGTGCGCACCGGGCACATGGAGCGCCGTCGCCAGGAGGAGTTCTGGGGCGACTACGCGGCGGGACCCGCGCCCGGCCTCGGACTGAGCGCCTGCGACTACCTGCTGCCGCGCAAGGTGGCGGCCGTCGCCTCGGACACCTGGGGACTCGAAGTCGTCCCGTGCGAGTCACTGCCCGACGTGCCCTTCGGCATGCATGTCGTGATGCTCGTCAACGCCGGCGTGCTCATCGGTGAGATCTGGGATCTCGACGCGCTCGCGCTGGCCTGCGCGGCCGACGGCGTGTACGAGTTCTTCCTCTCCGCGCCCCCGCTGCGGATCACCGGTGCCGTCGGCTCCCCCCTCAACCCGATCGCAGTCAAATAGGAAGGCGTCACATGCCTGTCGAGCCCGACGCGAACATCGTCCCCGACTACGCGTCCCTGATGCGGCTGGACGGCCAGGTCCATGTCGTCCTGGGCGCCGGTCAGGGGATCGGCCATCAGAGCGCGCACGCACTCGCCGCGTACGGCGCGAAGGTCGTGTGCGTCGACCGTGAACAGGACCGGGCGGACGAGGTGGCCAAGGAGGTCGGCGGCGTGCCGTGGGTCGGCGAACTGACCGAACGGGACTCGATGGCCGAGCTGTTCGACCATGTCGGCCGGGAACTGGGCAGACTCGACGGGGTCGTGGACATCGTCGGCCTGGCGCGCTACAAGCCGCTCACCGAACTGACCGACGACGACTGGCAGTGGCATCTCGACGTCGTGCTCAAGCACGCCTACCTGGCCCTGGAGTACGCCACGCGGTACTGGCGGCGGACCGGGACGGGCGGCTCGGTGGCCTTCGTGGCGTCGGTCGCGGGCAAGCAGAGCTCACCGAAGCTGGCGGCCTACGGGGCGATGAAGGCCGCGCTGATGTCGCTGGTGCGCACCGCCGCCGTCGAGCTGGGACCGCTCGGCATCCGCGTGAACGCCGTCGCGCCCGGCGTGGTGCGCACCCCGCGCGCACAGGCCAACCCCAAGTGGACGCGGGAACTGCTGGACGCGAACATCGCGAAGACGCCCACCGGACGGCTCACCTACCCGGCCGATGTCGCGGCCGCGCTGCTGTTCTTCCTGTCCCCGCTGTCGCGCCAGATCACGGGCGAGTCACTGGCCGTCGACGGCGGCAACATGGCCCTCTTCAACGTGGACTCCCCGACGCCGTAGCCGTGTCCGCGAAGTCCCTCCTCCACCGCCTCTGTCGCCGGGGACCGAATGAGTCATGTAGTTTTCTAATTATGCTCCACCATTATTGGGAGTCGGGCGCGGAAAGAAGCGAGATGCCATGGCAGACATGAGCAGCGGTACCTACGACTACGTCATCGTCGGATCGGGCGCCGCGGGGTCCGTACTCGCCGCGAGGCTGAGCGCCGACCGGGACGTGTCGGTGCTGTTGATCGAGGCGGGCGGCCCGGACCGTGCGCCGATCCACCTGGTGCCCAAGGGGTTCTACTACACGGTCGCCGACGCCAGATACGCCAAGGACTTCGTGACCGAGCCCTACCCGGACGGGTCCCACGAGGTCTGGCACCGCGGACGGGTCGTCGGCGGCTCCACCACGATCAACGGAATGGTGTGGAACCGCGGTTGGGCCCCCGACTACGACCAGTGGGAGGAGGCCGGCAACAAGGGATGGAACTGGCAGCGGTTCCTTGAGGCGTACCGCGGGATCGAGGCGCACTCGCTGGGAGGCACCTACTTCCGCGGCGACAAGGGCCCCGTGCCGATCGAGATAGCCGGCCCCTCCGAGCCGGTCTGCGAGCAGCTGATCCAGGCGATGGACCGGCACGGCATCGCGTTCGAGGACGACATGAACGGCAGCGACAACAACCGGGTGTCCTACGTCGCGTCGAACACCCGGAACGGACTGCGGATGAGCGCCTCACGGGCGTTCCTGCGCCGGGCCCGACGCCGCCGCAATCTCACGGTCGTGCCGAACACCGAGGCCGAGCGCGTTCTCTTCGAGGGAACCCGCGCCATCGGGGTGCGGGCCCGCCGCGACGGCAAGGCGGTCACCTTCCGCGCCCGCCTAGAAGTACTGCTGTGCGGCGGCGCCTTCGACTCACCGCTGCTCCTGGAGCGCTCGGGAGTCGGCGATCCGGACGTCCTGGAGGCGGCGGGGGTGCCGCTGCTCGTCGCCAGTCCGGGGGTGGGGGAGAACCTCAGGGAACACCGGGGCGTCCTGTTCCAGCTGAGGCTGGACGGGGTCCGCGGCTACAACCACCTGGCCTCCAGCTTCTCGCGGCAGATGTGGACCGGCTTCAAGTACCTGTTCACCCGCGACGGCCTGATCGCCCACGGCGGTTTCGCCGTCTCCGGGATCTACGCCTCCGACCCGGCGTCCTGGCGCCCCGACACCCAGAGCTTCTTCACCCCGATCTCCACGTCCACGGCCAACCCGATGACCGGCCGCCTGGTCGTGGACAAGCACCCGGGCGCGCGGTTCGTGACCTTCCCCCTGCACCCGACGAGTCGAGGGCACATCCACATCACCGGCCCCTCGGTGACGGACGCGCCGGAACTCGTACCGAACTTCCTGAGCACCGAGCACGACCGCAGGCTGCTGCTCAAGGTCGTCCGCAAGGCCCGCGAGATCCTCGCGACACCGCCGTTCGCCGACCACGTCGTGGCGGAGCTCGAACCAGGGCCCGGTATCTCGACCGACGAGCAGATCCTCGACCACGCGCTGAACAAGGGCAACGCCGGCTACCACACCCTCGGCACCTGCGCGATGGGCCCCGACGAGCACGACGTGGTCGACGACCGGCTCCGGCTGCGCGGCACGACCGGTCTGCGGGTGGTGGACGCGTCGGTCTTCCCCCAGCAGCCCTCGGGCAACAACAACGCGCCCACGATGGCGCTGGCCTGGATCGCCGCGGACATCGTCCGAGCCGACCGCGTGCGCGGCGCCGCCCCTGGCTCCCGACCGTGACCCGGCCCGAACCCGCGACGCAGAAAGACAGGGAAATGACACAGAACGACCCCAAGACCGGCATCGACCACGACGCCGTGATCGTCGGCGCCGGGATCTCCGGGATCTACCAGCTCCACCGGCTGCGCCGACTGGGCCTGCGGGTGAAGCTCCTGGAGGCGGGCGGGGGAGTCGGCGGCACCTGGTACTGGAACGCCTACCCCGGTTGCCGGTTCGACCTGGAGAGCTACAGCTACGGCTACTTCTTCTCGCGGGAACTGCTCGACGAGTGGACATGGTCGGAGGAGTACGCGTCACAGCCGGAGACCGAGCGCTATCTGAACTTCGTCGTCGACCGGCTCGGCCTACGCGAGGACATCCAGCTGGACACCCGGGTGAAGTCGATGGTCTTCGACGACGCCACCGGCACCTGGACGACGACCACCGAGGACGGCACGGAGCTTCGTTCCACCTATGTCGTCACCGCGGTCGGCATCCTGTCGGCACCGATATATCCGCCCTTCCCCGGCCGCGAGGACTTCCGCGGCGAGATCCACCACACGGCGCTGTGGCCGCACTCCGAGGTGGACTTCACGGACAAGCGGGTCGCCGTCGTCGGCACCGGCTCCAGCGGTGTGCAGATCGTGCAGACGGTCGCCCCCGCGGTGCGGTCGATGACCGTCTTCCAGCGCACGCCGAACTGGTGCACCCCGCTGAACAACACGAAGATCTCACCCGAGAAGGCGGAGGAACTGCGGCTGCGCGCGGCCGAACTGCACGCACGGCTCCTGGCCTCACCCGGTGGCACCCAGTACCAGGCCCGCGCCGAGCGCGCGGTGGACGTGAGCCCGCAGGAACGCCTCGCGGTGTTCGAGGAGCTGTACGAGGCACCGGGCATGTCGATGGTGCACGCCAACTTCCAGGACGTCACGCGCAGCGCGGAGGCCAACGCTCTCCTGAACCAGTTCCTGGCGGACAAGATCCGCCAGCGGGTGAAGGACCCCGAGACCGCGGAACGGCTCATCCCCAAGGACCACGGGTTCGGACAGAAGCGACCACCTCTGGAGATCGACTACTACGAGGCCTTCAACCAGGACAACGTCCAGCTCGTGGCGACCTCCGAGGAACCCGTCGAGCGGATCACCGAGACCGGGATCAGGACCTCGCGGGGCCACTACGAGGTCGACATGATCGTGCTCGCGACCGGCTTCGAGGCCGTCACCGGCTCCTTCAACCGGATCGACATCCGCGGCGCCGGCGGTCTCCCGCTGCGCGAGCACTGGGCGGGCGGGCCCCGGACGTACCTGGGCATCCAGACGGCCGGATTCCCCAACCTGTTCATGGTCGGCGGCCCGCAGAGCACCACGGGCAACATCCCCCGGTACGCGGAGGTCCAGGCGGACTGGGTGACGGACTGCCTCGACCACCAGCGGCAGCAGGGGATCACCCGCGCGGAGGCGACCGCGGAGGCCGAGGACGCGTGGTCGGACCTGGCATACTCGACCATCAAGGGCACCCTGCAGGAGTCGGCGAGCGGCTGGGCCTGGGGCACGAACGTGCCGGGCCGCAAGAGGACGTTCCTGCTGTACGCGGGAGGGTTGCCGCGGTACCGGTCCGAGCTGGACCGGGTCCGTGACGCGGCGTACGAGGGGATCGTGTTCTCCCGCTGACGGGGTTCACCCGCCGACAGGCGGCACGTGACGTGTGACATGTGAAGGGGCGGCGGTGGATGAATCCACCGCC
Source organism: Streptomyces liliiviolaceus (assembly GCF_018070025.1). Lineage (NCBI taxonomy): Bacteria > Bacillati > Actinomycetota > Actinomycetes > Kitasatosporales > Streptomycetaceae > Streptomyces > Streptomyces liliiviolaceus. The sequence goes on along the minus strand of NZ_JAGPYQ010000001.1, from coordinate 4,927,266 downwards.
GCCCCTTCACACGGTCTGCCGCTACTTGGAGATGCGGAACCCCGGGTAGCCCGTCCTCGCCAGCGTCCGCAGCCGCTCGACGTACTCGGACAGCGCCCCGATGTACGCGAGGTACACGCGCTTGCGCGGCCTGCCCCCGTCGCCGTCCTCGTCCTCGTCCTCCAGGTTGTCCCCGAAGTAGATGGACTTCGTCTGTGCCAGCAGCCCGCCCGACGCGCGCCGCTGGACCTCCTCGGACCACTCGCGCTCCGCCTCCGGGGTCGCCTCGACGCGGCGGATGTCCTCGGTGACGATGTGCTCGGCGAACTCGGCCATCCACTCCAGCACCCGCTCGGCGCACCGGGGACCGTTGCCGTGACCGCCCTTGCCGTGCGGCCCGCCCATGATGAAGAGGTTGGGGAATCCCGAGACCTGGACGCCGAGGTAGGTCACCGGCCCGTCCTCCCACGCCTTCCGGAGTGTCCTGCCGCCGACGCCCGTGATGTCGATGCGTTTGAGGGCGCCGGTGAAGGCCTCGAAGCCGGTGGCGAAGACGATCATGTCGAAGGGGAGCTCGCCCTGGGACGTGCGGATGCCCGTCTCCGTGATCTCCTCGATCGGGTTCTCCCTGACCGGGACCAGCTCGACGTTGTCCCGGTTGTAGGACTCGTAGTAGCCGCTCTCGCAGGGCACGCGCTTGGTGCCGAAGTAGTGGTCGTCGGGGATCAGCAGTTCGGCGGTCCGGGGGTCGTCGACGCGCTCCCGGATCTTGTCGGCGAGGAAGCCGGACCACTTCTCGTTGGCCGTGATGTCGGTGGCGATGTCGGCCGGCAGCCCGATCCACTTGGAGAAGCCGTGACCGCTGTACGCGGCCTCGAAACGGTCGCGCAGGCCGGCCCCGTCGTAATCGGTGGTGGGCCGGGGGTCCCAGTCGTGCAGGAAGCCGCTGAAGGTCTTCTGCAGACGGTCGAACATGTCGGGGTAGCCGGCGCGGATCTCGGCCATCTCCTCGGTCGAGAGCGGCGCGTTGTTCAGCGGCACGGCCCAGTTCGCGGTGCGCTGGAACACCGTCAGATGCCCGGCGGTCTTCGCGATCTCCGTGATGACCTGGACACCCGTCGAGCCCGTCCCGATCACCGCGACCCGCTTGCCCTCGAAGGTGACGTCTTCGCGTGGCCACTGCGCGGTGTGGCGGACCTCGCCGCCGAAGCGCTCGATCCCCGGTATGCGGGGGTAGATGGGGGCCGAGAGCACGCCGGTCGCGGTGATGACGACATGCGCGGTGAGCCGCTCGCCCGTCCCGGTCGTGACCGTCCAGTCGTCGGTGTCCTCGTCGAAGTCCATCGCCGTGACGCGCGTGTCGAACCGGATGTCCTTGCGCAGGTCGTAGCGGTCGGCGACGGTCCGGTAGTACTTCTCCAGCTCGGGCTGGGCCGCGAAGTGCTCCGACCAGTCCCACTCGCCGAGCAGGTCCTTCGTGAAGGCGTACTGGTAGCTGTAGCTCTCGGAGTCCAGGCGCGCGCCCGGATAGCGGTTCCAGTACCAGGTCCCGCCGACGTCGCCGCCCGCTTCGAGGACGCGCACCTTCAGGCCGGCCTCGCGCAGCAGATGGAGCTGGTACATGCCGGAGATCCCGGCGCCGATGACGATGACGTCGAAGTCGGGGGTGCGGACGGCCATGCTTGTCCTCCGGAAATCTCGAATGCGTACGTGAAGGGGTGTCAGGAGGCGGGGGTGGGGTCGAGCAGCCGGCCGAGGTCCAGCGCACCGGCCAGCTCACGCTTGACGATCTTTCCGCTGGCGGTGCGGGGGAGCGGCCGGTGGACGATCGCGACGCGGGCGGGCACCTTGAACGCCGCGAGCCGCTCGGCGAGGTGGGCGCGCAGGTCCTCCGGGGTCACCGCGCTGTCCTGCGGCGCGTGCACGATCGCCACGAGCTCCTCGCCCAGCAACGGGTGCGGCGCGCCGAGCGCGGCCGCCTCGCGCACCTCGGGGTGGGTTTCGAGCGCGACCTCGACCTCGGAGCAGTTGATGTTCTCCCCGCCGCGGATGACGATGTCCTTGATCCGGCCGACGAGGTACACGAAGCCTTCGGCGTCGATCCTGCCGAGGTCGCCGGTGCGGAACCAGCCGTCGCGGAAGCTGTCGTCCAGAGGGCCGGCGCCGGTCCCGGTGCCTTCGTAGCCCTGGATCACCTGCGGGCCGCGGACCACGACCTCGCCCTCGGCGCCGGAGTCGAGCAGTCGGCCGTCCGGGCCCATGATCGCGACCTCCGCGGTGGGCAGCGGCCTGCCGACGCTCGTGGGCCGGCGGGCGAAGTCGGCGGCGGAGATCGCGACGACGCCGGAGGTCGTCTCCGTCATGCCGTAGCCGGTCTTGGGGACGACCGTGTCGCCGAGCACGGCGCGCACCTCCTCGACCACGTGCGCGGGCGCCGCGGCGCTGCCCATGCCGAGCGAGCGGAGCGAGGAGAGGTCCCGGCCGGTGGTGCGCGCGGCGGCGAGGAACGTCTGGACGACGAAGGGCGGCCCGGAGACCTCGTTGACCTTCTCGGCCTCGACGAGCCGGACCGCCTCGGCGGCGTCCCACTTGTACATGAGGACCAGGGACTGCCCGGCGTACAGGGTGTTGTAGAGCGTGTTGAGGCCGGCGATGTGGAAGAACGGGAACGTGACGAGCTTGCACGACCGGGGAGGTGGCGACACCTCGACCGGCCCGCCGCCCTCCGGCTCGGTGACCGGCACGGCGCGGATGAGCTTGTTGAGCAGGGAGGCCGAGTGGTTGAGGTGCGTGTGGACGGCCGCCTTCGGCCTGCCCGTGGTGCCCGACGTGAAGAGGATGGTGGCCACGTCGTCAGGGAGCACCTCGGCGTCCGGTGGGTCGAGGTCCGGTGTGTCGAGGTCCGCGGACAGGTCCGTGAGCAGACTCGCGCAGTCGGTGACACCTGGCGTCGGGGCGGCGCAGCGTACGCCGATCAGTTCAGGCGCGGTGATCCCGAACGCCTGGGCGAGCGCGATCCGTTCCTGGTCGGCGAAGAGCACCTTGGGCCTGGCCTCGCCGACGAGGTCGGCCAGCTCCGGTCCCTTGAGCCAGGAGTTGAACGGCACGGCGACCGCGCCGAGCAGTTGGGTCGCGCCGAAGGCGAACACGAACTCCGGGTAGTTGCGCATCGCGATGCCCACCCGGTCGCCCTTGGCGATGCCGAACTCGCCCCGCAGGGCGTGGGCCAGACGCACGGTCCGCGCCCACAGGCCTGCGTAGTCGTAGTGCTCGTCCCGGTATCCGATGGCGAGAGCGGAGCCGTGCCGCTTGGTCGCCAGGAACGCCTCCCGCAGGGTGCGCGGTTCGCGGTCGAAGACCTTGACCGTCCGGCCGCCGACCGCCCGCTCGGTCAGGGGGAAGGCTCCGCCGGGCGCGGTCAGCAGTTCGAGCCGTCGCTTGTCGTCCAGTGTCATCGACGCGGAAGCCCCTTCTGTGATCCCATAGTAATGCCATAGTAGCGCACTTCATTTATTAGGAGCATAATTAAAGCCCATGGAAGCAAGACTTGACCAGGGCACCTTCCGCGGCACGCGCGAGCGTGGGGTGCTGTCCTTCAAAGGGATCTCCTACGCGGCACCGCCGACAGGCGAGCACCGGTTCGCCGCGCCCCGCCCGCCCCTGCCGCACGCGGGCGTCGCCGACGCGACCGCGTACGGCCCCACGGTGTCGGCCCCGCCGCAGCGCTCGGCCGTGATCGACGCGCTGCTCCCCGACCCCGTGCGGCCGGGCGTGAACGGCCTCAACCTCAATGTCTGGACCCCGGACACCTCGGCGAGTCTGCCGGTGTTCGTCTGGATCCACGGCGGAGGCTTCGTCACCGGAACCGGGTCGACCACCGTCTTCGACGGGTCGGCGTTCGCACGGGACGGCGTCGTGGCCGTGACCATCAACTACCGACTCGCCGCCGAGGGCTTCCTGTATCTGCCGGACACCGTGCCCAACCGCGGACTGCTGGACCAGATCGCGGCGCTGGAATGGGTGCGGGACAACATCGCCGCCCTCGGCGGGGACCCCGCCCGGGTCACCGTCGCGGGGGAGTCGGCGGGCGCGATGTCGCTGCTCACCCTGCTGACCGTGCCGCGGGCCGAGGGCCTGATGCGGCGCGCGATCGCGCAGAGCGGCGACGGCCACCACGTCCACACGCCGGAGGAGGCACGGCTGTTCGCCTCGGAGCTCTGCGCCGAACTGGGAGTACCGCACAGCGTGCGGGGCGTCTCCGGAGTCCCGGCGGACAGACTCCACGCCGCCACCAACGAGGTGATCGGCCGGGCCGCCACGGGCAAGGACCCGCGGTTCGCACGGTTCCGCCGCCTCGCGATGCAGCCCGTCGTGGACGGCGAGATCGTGCCCCGGCATCCGCTCGACGCGGTCCGCGACGGCGCCACGAACGCCGTCGAGCTGCTGATCGGCACGAACGCCGACGAGTACGGACTGTTCTGCGCGCCGACCGGGCTGGCGGACACCCTGGACGAGCGGACGCTCGCGGCGACGGTCGCGAGGCTCGGTGTCGACCCCGCGGTGATGATCGAGCGGTACCGCGCCGGCCTGCCCGGAGCGACCGCGGCGGAACTGTACGTCGCCATCCAGTCGGACTGGTTCTGCCGCGTGCCGGCCGTGCGGTACGTGGAGGCGCGACGCGCCGCCGGAGCGGAGAGCCATGTGTACGAGTTCGCGTGGCGGCCGGACACGTACGGCGGGCGGCTGGGGGCGTGCCACACGCTGGAGATCCCCTTCGTGTTCGACACGCTGGACGATCCGTGGGGCATCGCGCTGCGCGGCCCCGACGCGCCCCGGGAGCTTGCCACCCGTACCCATGGGGCGTGGGTCGACTTCGTGGCCGGCGGCGATCCCGGCTGGGAGGTCTACGGGGAGCGGCGCAAGGTGCGCCAACTCGGTTCGCGCGCGGGGACGGTGGAGAATCCCGGCGCGTTCCGGCTCGAAGCCTGGGAAGGCGTGATCTGAACGGACGCGGACCGGGCGGGGCCCGCCGGGGGTGTCCTCCCCGGCGGGCCCCGCCCGGTCCGTGGGGGCAGGGTCAGCGTGTACGGACCTCAGCTCCCTGAGGTCTCCTCGATCAGGATGGCGCCCTCCGGGCAGGCCATCGCGATGTCCTCCATGCCGTCGCGCCGGTCCGCCGGTTCGACCCGGTCGAGCACCTTGGCGTAACCGATGTCGTCGGACTCGAAGTACTCGGGGCCCAGCGCGTAGCACCGGCCGTGTCCCGCGCAGAGGTCGGTGTCGATCCGGAACCTCAGACCGGTGGCTTCCTTCCCGGAAAGAGAGGTCATGGTTGCGTGCTCCTCGCGTCGTGGTGGTTTCGCCGGGCGGGCCGTGCGCCCGTCAGGCGGGGTTCAGTTCGAGCGGCAGCCTGGTCAGCTGCTGCATGAAGCTGCCGTAGCGGTGCCGGGCGACGAAATCGGTCGGCAGCTCGTACCGCGGGAAGCGCTCGTGCCACACCTCAAGGCCGACGCGCATCTCCATACGGGCGACATGGGAGCCGAGGCAGCGGTGCACGCCCAGCCCGAAGGCGCTGTGCCGGTTGGGCGTGCGCAGCAGGTGCACCTCGCGGTCCAGCTCACGGTCCGCGCCGGACCGGGCGATGAAGATCCGGTCACCCTTCTTGACGGGGCAGCCCGCGAGTTCGCCGTCCTGCGCCGCGACCCGGCCGGCGGGTCCTCCGGTGTTGTACACGCGCATCAGTTCCTCGATGGCGTCCGGGATGACATCGGGGTCGTCCACCAGCAGCTGCCGGTCGGCGGGGTGCCGCGCCAGGTGCCAGGCGATGTACGACAGCTGGGTCGACGTGGTCTCCTGTCCGGCGATGAACGCCAGGGTCGCCATGCCGACCAGGAGCTTCTCCTCGACCGGCTCGCCGTCGATACGGATCTGGGTGAACGCGGTGGCCAGGTCGTCCCGCGGCTCCTGCCTGCGGGCCTTCATGACGTCACCGACGATCGCGTTGATCTCCTCCTCGATCGCGTTGCGCTCCTCCTGCGTCGGGAAGTCGAAGGCCGCGGCCTGGGCCAGTTTGAACATCCGGTCCGCGTCGCCCTCGGTCACCCCGAGCCACTCCAGGAAGAACCTCGCCGGCAGCTTGCTCGCGAAGTCCTTCGCGAAGTCGCAGGAACCCGCGGCCTCGATGCTGTCGCACAGCTCATGGCTCAGCTCCCGCACGCGCGGCTCCAGCGTGGCCACCACGTTCGGGCTGAACAGCGGGATCAGGGCCCGCCGGTAGGCGGTGTGCTGCGGCGGATCCATCGTGATCGGCGGCACGTCGATCACGACCTCCTCCTTGGTGTACGTGATCGGGCTCGGCAGGTTGGACCACATACGGGGGTTCTGCAGCACGGTCTTGACCGTGTCGTAGTCCGCGGCGACGAAGAAGCCGCGGCCCGCCGGGCTGTAGAACAGCGGCGCCGTGTCGGTGGCCTCGTCCCACACCGCGAACGGATCCTCCGCGAACCGCTCGTCGTTCTCCAGGTCCAGGCGGTGGACCGGGAGGCCGGATTCCTCGGCACGCTCGGCCATGGACGTCATGGGCTACCCCTTTCTTCGACGCTGCTCGGGCGGGAACACGCGCCCCGTTCTTCACACACCACATGCGTTCCGGAGTCGGCCGGTCGTCGCGCTCTCATGCTGCTACTTATGTTTACATTCGACTTCCAGCATAATAGACAGCATGAGTAGCGGGGGCAATGGCCGACCGCACCTCACTCACGAGAGGCACATCATGAGCAACCGAGCCGCCATCCTGTGGGAGACCCGAGGGGAGTGGACCGTCGAGCCGGTCGAGCTCGCGGACCCGGGCCCGGGCCAGATCCTGGTGAAGGTGAAGGCCACCGGGCTCTGCCATTCCGACGACCACGCGGTGACCGGCGACATGCCGGTGCCGCTGCCCCTCGTGGGCGGTCACGAGGGGGCCGGGATCGTCGAGGCCGTCGGCCCCGGCGTCACCAGGGTCGCGCCCGGCGACCACGTCGTGCTGATCTTCAACCCGCCGTGCGGACACTGCCGCAACTGCGGGCAGGGCCGCTCGAACCTGTGCCTCAACGCGGCACAGCAGGGCTACGGGCAGCAGACGCCGTTCTCGGCACGCGGACAGTCGGTCGCGGCGACCGGTGACCTCGGCACGTTCGCGGACCGCACCGTCGTCTCCGAACGCTGCGCCATCAAGATAGACAAGGACGTCCCCTTCGCCGCGGCGTCGTTGCTGGGCTGCGCCGTGACCACCGGCTGGGGCGCGGCGGTCTACCTCGGCGAGGTCGGTCCCGGGGACAACGTGGTGGTCGTCGGCAGCGGCGGCGTCGGCGTCAACTCGGTCCAGGGCGCCAGGAACGCGGGCGCGAACCTGATCGTCGTCGTGGACCCGGTCGAGTTCAAGCGCGAGCAGGCGAAGACCTTCGGAGCCACCCACGCCGTCGCCTCCATCGCCGAGGCCACCGAGCTGCTCACGGAGCTGACCCCCGGCCGCCTCGCCGACGTGGCGATCCTCTCGGTCGGCGTGAGCAGCGGCGGACTGCTCGCCGAGACCGTCGATCTGGTGGGCCCCGGCGGCATCGTGGTGATCACCTCGGTGACGCCGGCGGCCTCGACCTCGCTGGACCTGTCCCTCTTCCAGTTCACGCTCACGCAGAAGACCCTGCGCGGGAACGTCTACGGCGGTGTGAACGTCTACCGGGACGTTCCGCTGCTGGTCGACCTGTACCGCAACAAGCATCTGAAGCTGGACGAGCTGATCACGTCGACGTACACCCTGGACGACATCAACCAGGGGTACGCCGACCTGCATTCCGGAAAGAACCTGCGCGGAGTGGTCCTGCTGGAGGACTGACCGGCGGTCAGGTGCGGGAGCCCGCCCTCGCCGTCTCCAGTTCCGCGGTGAGACGACGGAGGTGGGCTCCCGCCTGTTTGGCGAGCCCGAGCAGCACCACCCCGACGAGAGCGCCGTCCCGGCTGTACCCGATCGCGGCCTCGCCCGTCAGATCGCCCTCCAGCACGGCACTCGTGTCGGCCAGTCCCGGCATGCCGAAGGACCGGATGCTGACGACGCCCTGATCCGACCAGAAGGCGGGCACCGTGCCGAACGCGGCGGGCGGTTCGCCCGCGTCGAGGTCGGCGACCAGTGTCCTGGCCGCGTGCAGGGCCGTGTCCGCCGCGATCTGCCAGTGCTCGACACGCCGGGGTACGTCGTCGAAGTGGGCGTTCGGGAACCGGGCGACGTCACCGACGGCGACCGCGGCGGGTGTGCCTCCCATGCGCAGCCGGGCGTCGCACACGACCCCGTCCGCGAGATCGAGGCCGTTGTCCGCCAGCCATTGCGTGTTCGGCCGGGAGCCGATGGCCTCCACGACCAGGTCGGCCCCGAGCCGTGTGCCGTCGGTGAGGACGACGAGGTCCTCGCCCACGCTCGTGACTCCCTGCCCGAGATGGAAGCGCACGCCCGCCCCGGCGTGTCTGCGGCCCAGCTCGGCGCCGACCATCGGTCCCAGCGGCACGGTCATCGGAGCCGCGTCGAGCGCGACGACGGATACCTCGCAGCCGCGTGCGACGGCGGCCGACGCGACCTCGCAGCCGATGAAACCGGCTCCGATCACGACCACTCTCGTTCCCGCCGTGAGGGCGGTGGTGAGGGCGACCGCGTCGTCCACCGTGCGCAGGACGCGCCGCACGCCGCCGACGGCCTCGGGCAGCCTCCTCGCGGTGACACCGGACGCGGCCACCAGACCGTCGTAGACCAGCGACGACCCGTCCGCCAGCCACAGGGTCCGGGCATCGAGGTCACTGCGCACGACGCGGTTTCCCAGCCGCCATTCGGTCTCGTGCTCCGACGGCCGCAGCCGCAGAGCGACCTGGTCGTGCGAGCCGGTCCCGTCGAGGAGGATCTTCTTCGACAGCGGCGGACGGTTGTAGGGCATGCGCGGCTCGTCGCCGACCACGACGATCCGCTCGGTCCAGCCGGCCCGGCGCACCGCCTCCGCCGTACGGAGCCCGGCGAGGCCCGCGCCCACGACCGCGATGACGCGGGCCGTCATGACGTCACCCGCGAGGCGGCGAGGAGTTCTGCCACACTCACCAGCTTGACGCGGGCGCGCCCGGCCTCCCGGCCGAGACGTCGCTCCGCCTGGTCGATACGTGTCCAGGCGTGCTTGTCGACCACGTCCGGATTGCGTTCGGACACCAGCTGCGCGAGATGCTCGACGTCATGGACCGGGTCGGTCAGGCGACCCCCGGCAAGGTCGTCGAGGAGGGCCTCCACGGTCTCCGCGGAGTCCGTCCTGTTGCTCCCGATCATGCCGTTGGCGCCGCGCTTGATCCAGCCCGCGCAGTAGACGCCGACCACCGGCATACCGCTCTCGGGGTCGTACACGGCGCCGCTGCGGTGCGGCAGCGTACCCGTCACGTCGTCGAACGGCAGCCCGGCCACGGAGCGTCCGCGGTATCCCACGGCACGCAGCACGAACGACGTCTCGATCGTCTCCGTGCTTCCGTCGGCGCGGCGGAACGTCACCGACTCCACCGCGCCGTCACCGTTCACCGACACCGGCGTGAGCCCGTACCGCAAGGTGATCGTGCGTTCGCCGCCGTCCGCTCCGCCGGATTCGCGGCCCGCGGCCCGCACGACCGCGGCTTGGACGACCGCGGCCTGACGGTCGGTCCGTCCGGCGAGGCTGTCGGCCTCCCCGGGAACCGCGCGCAGCGCGACCCCCTCGGTGCTGTCGAGCGCCAGCAGTTCACCCGTGCTGTAGGCGGCGTGCTCGGGGCCTCGCCGTGCGGCGACCACGACGTCCTCGATGCGGCTGGCGCCGAGCAGTTCGACGGCGTGCGGGGCGATGTCGGTCGGCTCCAGCGCGCCGACCGGCCGGGCGAGCACCCGGGCGGCGTCGAGCGCGACATTGCCGTTGCCGAGCACCACCGCACGCCGGCCGGTCAGGTCGAAGCGGTGGCCGGTGAAATCGGGGTGGCCGTTGTACCAGGCGACGAACTCCCGCGCGGAGAAGCAGCCGGGCAGTTCCTCACCCGGTATGCCCAGACGGCGGTCGTCGTCGGCGCCGCCCGCCCACAGCACCGCGTGGTGATGCTCCAGCAACTCGTCGATCGAGATGTCGCGGCCCACCTCCGTGTTGAAGAAGCAGTGCACGCCGGGCCGGGCCAGCACCGAACCGAACCGGTTCGCGATCTGCTTGGTCCTGGGATGGTCCGGAGCCACCCCGGCCCGCACGAGGCCGAACGGGGTCGGTAGACGCTCGAACATGCTGACCGTGACGCCCTTGATGTCGCTCAGCTCACCGGCCGCGTAGCAGGCGGCCGGGCCGGAACCGACGATCGCGACCGACAACTCGGCACGTCCCGCGGGCAGTTTGCGGTAGACCAGATCGGGCGGGAGCGACTCGGCGATCGGGTTCGCCGCGAAGTACTCCGCGTTGATGTCCAGGTAGTCCGCCGACTCCTCGGACAGGTCGAACTCGGAGTCGATCGCGTTCACCGGGCACTCGTCCATGCAGGCGCCGCAGTCGATGCAGGTCGCCGGATCGATGTAGAGCTGCTCCGCCGTCGTGAAGTCGGGGTCGCCCGGGCGGGGCCGGATGCACTGGACCGGGCAGACCGGGATGCACGAGCTGTCCTTGCAGCATCCCTGGTTGATTACGAAGGTCATGACGCCGGGACCCTCTCTCGCGGCTCTGTCAATAATGTTCCAAACATAATATAAACAGGTTTCCGCCGTACGAGGGCTCCGGGCACGCAATGGTGTTCTACATGTTGTCGAGTCGAGGCAGCATGAGTTGAAGCATCTGCGTCACCACGGTGGGCAGATCCTCGGCCGGATGGGCCGTCCAGTACTCGTGGGCGATCAGGTTTCCGCTCAGCGCGGCCGCGCCGACGGCCATCGGCAGCATGTCCGTGACCTCGGCGCCCGCCCTCCGCGCCACGAAGGCCGTGACCATGGCGCGCCATTCGGCCTGGTGCCGGGCGAGTGACCCCTGGACGGCGGGTTCGTGCAGTACCAGTTCGGCACGCTGGAGTGCCCAGGTCCGCTGGGACTCCGACAGGCGGTAGGCGGCCGGGATCACGCGGCACAGGGCGTCACGGCAGTTCTCGTGCGCCGGTGCCGCGTCCAAGCCCTCCCGCACCCGGTCCAGTTCCTTCTGGGTCTCGACCCACAGCACGTCGGCCTTCGTCGAGAAGTACCGGAAGAACGTGCGGCGACTGATTCCGGCCACAGCCGCGATGTCGTCGACCGAGGTCTCGGAGAACCCCTGGCGGATGAAGAGCTCCTGGGCGATCTCGGCGAGCCGGTGCGCGCTGGTCGAGGCGGGCCGGCCGCCGAGGTTCACCGCTGTCCGCGCCGATGGCTCCGTCATGCCGCCCATCGTCGCACGCTTCGCGGTTTACTTTTGTCCCACTGCGCCATAACCTTTCTGATCAGCGGAATCCGGCGTCATCGGCGATGTCAGGAGGGTGGTCCCGTGGGACGGCTCGCAGGGAAGGTCGCGTTCATCACCGGGGCGGGACGGGAGCAGGGTCGCCGTCATGCCGTCCGGCTCGCCGAAGAAGGGGCCGACGTCATCGCCGTGGACGCGGCGGCTCCGGCCGGCATCGATCCGAGCCCTTCGGCCCCCGGCGGCCTGGCTGAAACTGCCCGCCTCGTCGAGCGCGCGGGAAGACGTGTCGTCGCCGTACGCGCCGATGTGCGCGACGCGGCCGCGCTGACGGCGGCCGTCGACCAGGGCGTGGCCGAGCTGGGCCGGCTCGACATCGTGCTGGCGGACGCCGGGACCGTCGACCCCCTCGCGGTCCTCGAAGAGGCCGAGCAGACCTGGCAGCACGCGATCGACGGCAGGCTCATCGGCGTCTGGAGGATCATCAAGGCGTCGGTTCCCCATCTGATGAGCGGAGGCCGAGGGGGATCGGTGGTCATCACGACTCCGCCCGCGACCCCGCTCACGGCCGGGCGCTCGGCCGGTCGCTCGGACGGGCGCGCCCCGCACGGCGGTACCGCGCAGGCCTGGCTCATCCCCCTGATCCAGGTGCTGGCGGAGGAGCTGGATCCGTACGGGGTACGGGTGAACGCCGTGCACCACGAGACCGCCGCCGACGACGGCGTCCTCGGTGGGCCGGTGAGTCCGGCGCTCACCCGCATGCCGGTCGAGACCCCCGACCCGGACGACATCACGAACGCCGTGATGTACCTCGTCTCCGACGACGGCTGTTACGTCAGTGGCACCATGCATGTGGTGGGCGCCCGCGACGACCGGTGGGCCGCGGGACCCCGCATGGCGGACGCGCAGACCGCGGGCTGCTGAGGCTCTGACGCGGGACCTCCTGTTCGTGGAAGTGGGACCTCCTGCCGTGCTCCATGCGTGCTCCACTCATGCTCCATGAGTCGCTGTCACGATTGGTAAGTGATGGAGTAAGTGGTGTTCTAAGCCTGGACAAGTAATTGTTCGGCCGTTTAGCGTGACTGCGCATCGGCCGTCGGCGCGTTCTCGCCCTGCCCGGCCGCCACTCAGCAAGGAGAACCGATGCCGACTCCGTCGCGCGCAGTCCGAGCGGTTTGTCCGGTGGGGGAGTCACCCTCGATCCCGCCCCGTTCCGACGGGAGACCGCAGTCATGCTGAACGACCTGCTCCCCTTCATCGTGGCCGGTATCGCCACCGGCGCCATCCTCGGCCTCGCCGGCACCGGCCTCGTCCTCACCTACAAGACCTCCGGCATCTTCAACATCGGCCACGGCGCAGTGGCCGCCGCTGCCGCGTACGTCTTCTACTACCTCCGCGTCGACCAGGAGTGGCCCTGGTGGGCCGCGCTGGCTCTCGCGGTGGGCGTCCTCGGGCCGGTGTTCGGGCTGCTCCTCGCGGCGATGAGCCGGGCCCTCGCCGACCAGCGCGCCTCGATGAAGATCGTCGCGACCATCGGGCTGATCCTGATCGTGCAGGGCCTCGCGACCGTGGCGTACGGCTTCAACACGCTGCGACTGCCCCAGTACCTGCCGAAGGGGTCCGAGTTCTTCGAGGTGGGCGGGGTCAACATCACCTACGCCCAGGTCACCGTCACCGCCGTGTCGCTGCTGGTGGTGGGCGGCCTCTACGTCTTCTTCCGGACCTCCCGCTCGGGGCTCGCCATGCGCGCGGTCGTCAACGACCCCGAACTGGTCGGCCTGCACGGCACCGACCCGCAGCGCGTCCAGCGCCTCGCGTGGGGTGTCGGCTCCATGTTCGCCGCGCTCTCCGGTGTGCTCATCGCACCGATCGCCGGACTGGAGTCGGTCGCGCTGACGTTCCTGGTGGTGCAGGCGTTCGGCGCCGCCGCCGTCGGCGCCTTCTCCAGCATCCCGCTCACCTACGTCGGCGCCCTCGTCGTGGGCGTGGCCGCCAGCGTCTCCACCAAGTACACCCTGGAGAACAGTTCCCTGTCGGGGCTCTCCTCCAGCCTGCCGTTCTTCCTGCTGCTGGTGGCCCTGCTCGTCGTACCCCGGCGCAAGCTCGACGCTCCCGCACGCGCCGAACGGCCGCCCACCACTCCCTGGCACGGCCCCGCCCGCACCCGGCTCGTGGCGGGCGCGGTGGTCACCGCGCTGCTCGCCGTGGTGCCGTTCGCCGTCGGCACCGACCTGTCCTACTACACCGTCGGCCTCACCCAGGCGATCATGCTGCTGTCGCTCGGACTGCTGGTGCGCACCGCGGGTCTGGTCTCGCTCTGCCAGGCGGCCTTCGCGGCCATCGGAGCTGTCGCGTTCGCCCAGTTCACCGCGAACTTCGGCCTTCCCTGGCTGCTCGCCCTGCTGCTCGGCGCGCTCGTCGTGGTGCCGGTCGCCGCACTGCTGGCGCTGCCCGCGATCCGGCTGTCCGGGCTGTTCCTGGCGCTCGCCACCCTGGGCTTCGGCCTCACCGTGGAACAACTCCTGTACTCACGCTCGTTCTTCTTCACCCAGACCGGCATCGGCCGCGCCATGCCCCGCCCCGGCGGATTCGAGAGCGACCGCGCCTACTACTACGTCGTCCTCGCCTTCTTCGTCGTGACCGCCGTCGTCATGGTCGTCATCCACCGCGGCCGACTCGGACGGGTCCTCAAGGGCCTCGCCGAATCCCCGCTCGCGGTCAGGACGCTCGGCCTCGACGTCAACCTCACCCGGCTGCTGGTGTTCTGCATCGCCGGCTTCTTCGCGGGCGTCGCGGGCATCCTGTACGGGGCATCGGTGAACTACGCCGTCCTCGGCGACCAGAACTACACCGCGTACTCCTCGCTCGTCCTGGTCGCGATGCTCGCCCTGATGCCGTTCCGCGAACCCTGGTACGCGGTCGTCGCCCTCGTCGGCTCGGTGCTGCCCGCCTATTGGCACAGCGAACACGCGGCGAGCTGGCTCAACGTCCTCTTCGGTGTCGCCGCCGTCGTCACCGCCATGCGCGGCGGTACACCGCCCGCACCGGCCGCCCTGCGCACCTTCGTCGAGACCCGCTGGGGCGGGCCGGCCAAGAAGCCGGAGCCCACCGCCGCCAAGGACCCCTGGACCCTCCGGGAGCAGGCGACCGGCCTGGAGATCAAGGATCTCACCATCCGCTACGGCGGCCGGATCGCCGTGGAGGACATCGGCTTCACCGCGCCCGTCGGCTCCATCACCGGACTCATCGGGCCCAACGGCGCGGGCAAGACCACCACGTTCAACGCCGCGAGCGGACTGCTCACCCCGACCTCGGGCAGCGTCCGCCTCCACGACACGGACGTCACCGACAAGGGCGCGGCGGCACGCGGCCGCATGGGGCTGGGACGCACCTTCCAGCTCATGGAACTGTGCGACTCCCTGACGGTCGCCCAGAACGTCGCCCTCGGCATCGAGTCGTCCCTCGCGGGCACGAACGTACGAGGTCAGCTCTTCGCCACCCGTGCGGAGGCCCGACTCACCCGGGAGGCCGCCGAGTACGCGATGGAACTGTGCGGCATCGCCGACCTCCGCGACCGGCCCGCGGGCTCCCTCTCCACCGGCCAGCGGCGCCTGGTCGAACTCGCCCGCTGCCTCGGCGGCCCCTTCGACCTGCTGCTCCTCGACGAGCCCTCCTCGGGCCTCGACACCGCCGAGACCGAACGCTTCGGCGAGATCCTCCTCGACGTCGTACGCCGGCGAGGCTGCGGCATCCTGCTCGTCGAGCACGACATGGCCCTGGTGCTGCGGATCTGCGAGCGCATCCACGTCCTGGACTTCCGCCGGATGCTGTTCCAGGGCACCCCCGACGAGGTCCGCAGCAGTCCCGTCGTCCAGGCCGCCTACCTCGGCACCTTCGACGACACCGAGGCGGAGACCGCGATGGCGCGGACTCCCTCCACCGTCACGGAAGGCCAGGCCCGATGACCGCCACCGACCTCCGGGCCGACACCGGGCCGCACACCACGGCGCCCGCGCTCGAACTGCGCGATGTCAGCGCCAGATACGGCGAGACCACGGTCCTGCGGGACGTGTCGCTCACCGTGCGGCCCGGCCGGGTCACCGCGCTCATCGGCCCGAACGGCGCGGGCAAGACCACCTCCCTGCGCGTCGCCTCCGGGCTGCTCGCACCGTCCGAAGGACAGGTCCTCGTCGACGGCGCGGACGTCACCCGCACCGCCCCGCACCGCCGCGCCGGGCTCGGGCTGTGCCACATCCCCGAGGGCCGGGGCATCTACCGCAACCTCACCGTGCGCGAGAACCTCGCCATGATGGCGTCGCGCGGCGCCGTGGAGGAGGGCATCGAGAAGGCCGCCGCGGCCTTCCCGGTCCTCGGCAACCGGCTCGGCCAGAAGGCGGGCACGCTCAGCGGCGGAGAGCAGCAGATGCTGGCCCTCTGCGCCGCCCATCTGCGCCGCCCGCATCTCGTCCTGGTCGACGAGCCCTCGCTCGGACTCGCGCCCATCGTCGTCGACCTCGTCTTCGAGTTCCTGGAGACCCTCAAGGCCGAGGGCATCGCGCTGCTGCTCGTGGACCAGTACGCGCTCAGGTCCCTCAAGGTCGCGGACACGGCCTACGTCCTGCGGCGCGGACGGATCGCGTACTCCGGCGACGCGGCGCCCCTGCTCGACGGGAACATGTTCGAGCAGTACATCGGCGAGGGCGCCGCCTGAACCGCACCGCGCGGCAGCGCACCCGGCGGAGGGTACGGTCGGCCCTGTGAGTACGGGATCGTCGTCCGACGAGCGGCAGCGGCCGCCGGCCTGGTTCCGCGGCGCGCTCGCCGCCGCGCCCCGCCACGGGGCGACCATGGTCGACGGCGCCCGGATCACCTACCGCACCTGGGGTCCCGCGGGCCGCCCGGGCGTGATCCTCGTGCACGGCGCGGGCGCCCACGCCGGCTGGTGGGACCACCTCGGACCGCTGCTGGCCGACGCCCACCGCGTGGTCGCCCTCGACCTGTCCGGGCACGGGGACAGCGACCGCAGACCGACCTACTCGCTCGACTGCTGGGCGGCCGAAGTCGCCTGCGTGGCGGGGGAGTCGGGCATCGTGGGACCCGCGGTGCTGGTCGGACACAGCCTCGGCGGCTTCGTGACCCTGCGCGCGGCCGAACTGTCCGCACCGGCCGTCGCCGGGGTCGTCGCCGTGGATCCACCGGTGCGGCGCGTCCGCCCGGAGGACCTGGTCCGCCGCGCCCGGCGGGCGGCAGCGGTACTCCGTCGGTACGCGGATCACGGGGAGGCCGCCGCACGGTGGCGGCCCTCGCCCGCCCAGGACGTCCTGCCGTACGTCGCGGCACATGTGGCGCACACCTCGGTACGGCGCTTCGACGACGGCTGGAGTTGGAAGTTCGACCCTCGTACGCACCGCCGGCCCGAGGTCGAACTCGACACCTGGTCCACGGCGACCCGTCCTGTCGTCCTGGTCCGGGCCGAACACGGCCTGCTGAGCGCGGAGATGGCGGACCTGCTGAGGCAGCGGCTGGGGGCCCTCGCGGTCACCACGGACATCGCGGGCGCGGGGCACCACATCATGCTCGACCGGCCGCTCGCGCTCGTCGAGACCGTCCGGCGCGCCATGGTCGCCTGGCACGGCCCCGGAGCCTCTCCCTGCCTCTAGTTATGTTCCAAGTGTTGTTATCGTCCCGATACTAGACTTGTAACACCATTAGAATCTAGTGTGTGCCGCGTCGCCCCGGTCGTGTCCTCGACCTCGGGAGACCGGGCGTCGGCAGCGCGCCGGCAGCGACGATCAGGCCCCAACGCCCCCCCATGCCTGCCACACCCCTCATCCCCCACGCCCTCCGGGCCCACTCGGGCCGCTCGACCACCATGTATGGAGAGCCCCATGAACCATCACAGGAGAGCATCCCGCGGAGCGCGGAACATCACCGCCCTCGTGGGGAGCTGCTGTCTCGCACTCACCGCGTGCGGGAGCGGCGGCGACAGCGCTTCGGATCCGGCGGACAACCTGAAGGGCGAACCGGTGAAGATCGGATTCGCCATATCCGAGACCGGACCCCTCTCGTCCAGCACGACCGCCGCCACCGCGGCGGCGCGGGCCTGGGAGAAGAAGGTCAACAGCGACGGCGGCCTGGGCGGGCGCCCGGTGAAGATCGTCATCGCCGACACCAAGAACAACGCGAGCGCGGCCCAGTCCGTCGCCAAGTCGCTGGCCCAGGACAAGAAGGTCGTCGCCACGCTGCTGGTCGACGCCGTCGCCGAGGGCTCGGTCGGCAAGTACCTGGAGTCCGCCGACCTCCCGGTGATCGGTTCGGGCGGCTACAACGCGGCCGTGTGGAACGGCCTGCCGAACTTCTTTACCCAGTCCCCGAACTCGGCCACGGTCATCAAGTCCCTGGTCACGGCGGCCGGAGCGTTCGGCGCCAAGCAGCTCGTGTCGGCCGTGTGTGCGGAATCCGCCACCTGCGCCGACGACACCAAGGTCTACAAGCCGGCCACCGCGGCCGTCGGAGTCGGGTACGGCGGATACACCACCGTCGCCTCGAACGCCGCGAGCTACACCGCCGAGTGCCTCAACTTCAAGAACAAGAAGGCCGACTACGTCCCCCTGCTCGTCTCGGTCGACACAGCGGTACGGGTCATGGGCGACTGCGTCCAACAGGGCTACAAGGGAGTGTTCGCCACCTCCTCGACCAGCTTCAACCCGACCAAGTACAGCGCCATCCAGGGCATGCACATGGTGGGCACGCTCAACGGCTTCCCCTGGTGGGCCGACAGCCCGCCGGTCGCCGAGTTCCGTGACGCGATGAAGAAGTACGAGCCCAAGACCGACATCTCCAGCTCCAGCGCCACCACCGTCTGGGCGTCCCTGGAACTCTTCCTCAAGGCGGTCGGCCCGGACACCGACACCGTCACCCGTGACAGTGTCTTCAAGGCCTACCGCGGCATCAAGGACGAGACCCTCGACGGTCTGCTGCCCGAACCGGTCACCTACACCGCCGGAAAGCCCTCCGCCGAGGTCAACTGCTTCTGGCAGTACGACTACACGGCGGGGGACGACCACCCGAAGCTGCTGCCGCCGTCGGGCAAGTCCGGCAACGGCGCCAGCGGGGACCTCGCCTCGGCCTGCGCGGAAAGCTGAGGGAACGAAAGCTGAGGGAACGAAAGCTGAGAGAGGGAGGCGGCGCGGCCCGGGCACTCCCGGGACCGGCCGGCACCCGTCGGTGGTCTCAGGGCGCGGTGTGCGGTTCCCGGGCCGCCGCCAGGATGCGACGGGCACGCTCCAGCACCGGCTTGTCGACCATCTGCCCGTCGACCGTGGTCACGGACTCCCCGGCGCCCAGGACGGTACGCGCCCACTCCAGTTCCCTCGCCGAGGCGGTGAACCCGTCGGCGGTGAGGGGGAGTTGGTAGGGATGGACGCAGAGCTTGCCGGTGAAGCCCAGTCGCCGGGCGTCCGCGACGTCGGTGCGCAGTACGTCGAGGTCCCGGATGGCGGTGGTGACACCGTCGACGGGCGGGGCGATCCCCGCGGCGGCCGAGGCGACGACGAGCCGGGAGCGCGCGTAGGCCAGGGCTGTGCGGTCGTCATGGGCGACACCGAGCTGAGCGGCCAGATCCACGTTGCCGAAGGCGGTCCGTACGACGCCGGGCGCGGCACACACCTCGTGGGCGCGCTCGACACCCAGAGCCGTCTCGACGAGCGCCACGAGTTCGCAGCGGCCGGCCGTGCGGGCGGCCAGTTCCCCGAGCACGGCGGAGCTCTCGGCCTTCGGCACCATGACCGGGCAGCCGTGTTGGGCCGCCGTGCCGAGGTCGTCCTCCGACCAGGGGGTGCCGGGCGCGTTGATCCGTACGATCGCCCGGTTGCCGAGCGCGAGCCAGGCGGCGGTGTTCTCGCGGGCGCGTTCCTTGTTCTCGGCCGCGACGGCGTCTTCGAGGTCGACGATGACGAAGTCCGCCCCCGAGGCGGCCGCCTTGTCGAAGCGGTCGGGCCGGTCGCCCGGCACGAACAGCAGGCTTCTCGCGCCGACGACGCGATCACGCTGGGCGCTCATCCGAAGACCACTTCCCCTGTGGCGTGCTGCGCCTCCCGGTGGGTGGCGACACTCAGTTCGGCACCAGTGCCGCCAGGGGTGCCGTAGGCCGAAACGTGCTCGCCGGCGAACACCGGTCGCCGGAGCCGGTAGGACAGGGAACGCACAGGTCGTTCCGGGGTCTGGCGGCGCGGCAGTTCGAGCATGAGCAGGGCGAGCAGAGGCCCGTGCACGACGAGACCCGGATAGCCCTCCTCGTCGCGGCAGTACGGGGCGTCGTAGTGGATGCGGTGCGCGTTCGCGGTCAGGGCGCTGAAGCCGAACAGCAGCGCGGGGGTGGCCTGGAACGGAAGCTGCCAGGGGGCGTCCGGTTCGGGAGCGGCCGACTCGTCGAGCGCGTCGGGGTGCCGCGCCGCGTTGCGTCCGGACCGGTAGACGATGTCCTGCTCCTCGACGAGACGGACGCGGCCGTCCTGCCGGAACTCACGGCGTTCGGTGACGAAGAGCAGTTCTCCGGTGCGGCCGTGCTTGGTGGTCACCGCGCTCAGGCTGCTGACGCGTTCCGCGGGTCCGCCGAGGCGGAGCGGCTTCACGATCTCGCAGCGGCCGCCGGCCCACATGCGCTGCCGGTCGGGGACGGGCGGCAGGAAGTGCCCGTGCAGCGGGTGACCGTCGGGGCCGAGATCGCCCTGGGCCGTCCAGTTCAAGAAGTACAGCCAGTGCCACAGTGGCGGGATCGCGTCACCGTCCTGCACTGCGGGGGCCGGCAGGTCCAGTACGGCCGAGAGCGCCACCACCGGATCGGCGTGCAGCGGGTCCTCGTCCGTGACGGGTGCGGGCCGCCACGACGTCACGTACGAGCCGAGCGGTGCCGTCTCGGGCCAGGCAGGGGAAGAGGGGGGCATCGGCGACCTCCAGGAGGGCGGTGCGGAACGGTTCGGCGTACGACCGGGGAAGGTGTGCCGCCCGGCTCCGTCCATCATGGGCAGTGATAGATCGTCTTGGGTAATAAAAAATCATGATGAGCGCATACTCCGAGCGCATGGCAGGTGCCGCGCAGCGGAGCGTCGGCGCATCGGGGACGCGGGACGGGCTCACACGTCTGCCGCGGAACCGTCCGTCCCGTCGACCCGGGCGGAGGGCCATCTCCCCTGCTTCACGGCGGAGTTGATCTGGCGTACGAGTTCCCGCGCGACGACCTCCACGGCGGGCGGCGTACGCCCGGACCTCGGTGTGCCGAGGACGATCGAGCGCCACACGTCGGGTTCGCTCAGCGGCGCCGCACTGACCTCGCCCCGCACGACGTCCTCGGCGATGCCCAGACCGGGCAGCACCGTCCAGCCGTGCCCGGCGCGCACGAGCTGCTTCTGCACGCGCATGGAGTTGGTCTGCGCGACGACGTTCAGGCCGGCTCCCGCCCGCGCCGCCGCCGCGTCGATCAGACTGCGCAGCGCATGCCCCGACGTGGGCATCACGAGCGGGTGCTCGGCCGCCTCCTCGAACGGAACGGGCCGGTCGGCGCGCAGGCCGGCGGATGCCGGAGCGACGGCCCACAGGCGCTCGCGCACCAGCGGGCGGGCGTTGAGCGAGGGCGTGCTGTCCAGGTTGTACAGCAGCGTCAGGTCGAGATCGCCGTCGTCGAGCCACTGCTGCAGATGTCCCGAGTAGGCGGTCATCAACCGCAGCTGCACGCCGGGGTGGTGCTCGGCGACCGCCGACACCAGCGACTCGGCGAGCAGGTCGCTGGTGCTCTCCAGCAGGCCGACGGTGACGATGCCCGTCACCGCGCCGGGCGTCGGCTGCACCTCGGCGCGGGCCCGCTCCAGCTCGCCCAGCGCACGCCGTGCGCGGTCCACCATGATCGCGCCGGCCTCGGTGGGCCGCATCCCCTGCCCGGTCCGCTCGAAGAGGGGGATGCCCAGCTCCTGCTCCAGGGTGCGGATCTGCCGGGTCACCGCGGGCTGCACCAGATGCAGCAGCTCCGCGGCCCGGGTCACGCTGCCGACCTCGGCCACGGTGACGATCGCCTTGAGCTGCTTGAGGTCCACGGCGCCCTCCTTCCCGCCCCATCCGAAGCACGCATAGGGGCATCAGTAATTGCTATTTCACTTAGCGAGTCATAAATACTCATGATGGTAGCCCCGGTACAGGCCGCCCACCCCTTCCTGGAGCACCCATGACCGCGCACCCCGAAGACCTGCCGCTCGCCGGCATCACCGTCGTCAGCGTCGAGCAGGCGGTGGCCGCTCCCTTCGCCACCCGCCAGCTGGCGGACCTCGGTGCCCGGGTGATCAAGGTGGAGCGGCCGGGCGGCGGTGACTTCGCCCGCCGCTACGACACCACCGTGCACGGCGAGTCCAGCTACTTCGTGTGGCTCAACCGGTCCAAGGAGTCGGTGACGCTCGACCTGAAGTCGGACGCGGGCCGCACGATCCTGGAGCAACTGCTCGCGGAGGCCGATGTGTTCGTCCAGAATCTCGCCCCGGGCGCGGCCGACCGGATGGGCCTGGGCGCGCAGGCTCTGGCGGAGCGCCTGCCCTCCCTGATCCCGTGCACGATCTCGGGTTACGGGACCAGCGGCCCGTGGGCCGACCGCAAGGCGTACGACCTGATGGTGCAGTGCCAGACCGGGCTGGTGTCCCTGACGGGCAACGAACACGGCGCGGCGCGCGTCGGGGTGTCGGTCGCCGATGTCGCCGCCGGCATGTACGCCTACTCGGGCATCCTCACCGCTCTGTTCAGACGGGCGACCACGGGCATCGCGCGGGCGGTGGAGGTGTCGTTGTTCGAGGCGCTGGCGGAGTGGGTGAGCCAGCCCGCGTACTACACACGGTTCGGCGGCACCCAGCCCCCGCGCATCGGCACCCAGCACGCGACCATCGCCCCGTACGGCGCCTACACCGCCGCCGACGGCAAGGACGTGCTGTTCACCGTGCAGAACGAACGTGAATGGGCCGCTCTGTGCACGCAGTTCCTCCGGCGTTCCGACCTCGTCGAGGACGCGCGCTTCGCCACCACCTCCGACCGGGTGGCCCACCGCGCGGAGCTGAACGTGGTCGTCGCCGCCCGCTTCGCCGAACTCGGCAGCGCGGAGGCGATGGAGCTCCTTGAGCGGGCGGGCATCGCCAACGCCGGCGTCAACGACATCGAGGACTTCCTGGCCCACCCCGTCCTTGAGGCCCGCGAGCGCTGGCGGGACGTACGGATTCCCGGCGGAACGACGGTGCCCGCACTCGTGCCCCCCGTGGACCTGGCGGACACCGTCCCGCGCATGGGCGCCGTGCCCGCGGCGGGCGAACACACCGACAGGATCCTGGGCGGGCTCGGGTACGGCGCGGCCGAGATCGAGCGGCTGCGCGCGGAACGCGTCGTCTGAGCCACCGGGGAACCACCGACGCACGACACCATCGCGGCTCTGGAAGGAGCGTCACCGCATGAGCACTCTGGACATCCTGTCCGAGGACGAGCAGTTCATCGTCAGGACGGTGCAGGACTTCGTCGACAAGGAGGTGAAGCCCGTCGTCCGGGAACTGGAGCACGGCAACACCTACCCCGAAGCCCTGATCGAGCAGATGAAGCGGCTCGGCATCTACGGACTCGCCGTCCCCGAGGAGTACGGCGGCACGCCCGTCTCCGTCCCCTGCTACGTGCTCATCACCGAGGAGCTGGCCCGCGGCTGGATGAGCCTGGCCGGGGCCATGGGCGGTCACACGGTCGTCGCCAAGCTCGTCCTGACCTTCGGTACCGAGGAGCAGAAGCGCCACTGGCTGCCGAGGCTGGCCACCGGTGAGATCCGCGCGACCATGGCCTTGACCGAGCCGGGCGGCGGCTCCGACCTCCAGGCCATGAGCACGGTCGCCCGTAAGGCCCCCGACGGCGACGGCTATGTCGTGAGCGGCTCGAAGACCTGGATCACCAACTCCCGCCGCTCCGGACTGATCGCCCTCCTCTGCAAGACCGACCCCCACGCGAGCCCGGCCCACCGGGGCATCTCGATCCTCCTCGTCGAACACGGCCCCGGCCTGACGGTCTCGCGTGATCTGCCCAAGCTCGGCTACAAGGGCGTCGAGAGCTGCGAGCTGGCCTTCGACGACTACCGGGCACCCGCCGACGCCGTACTCGGCGGAGTCGAGGGCAAGGGCTTCGCCCAGATGATGAAGGGCCTGGAGACCGGCCGCCTCCAGGTCGCCGCCCGCGCCCTCGGCGTCGGCCGCGCCGCCCTGGAGGACTCCCTCGCCTACGCCCAGGAGCGCGAGTCGTTCGGCAAGCCGATCTGGAAGCACCAGTCGATCGGCAACTACCTCGCGGACATGGCGACCTCCCTCACCGCAGCCCGCCAGCTCACCCTGTACGCCGCCCGGGAGGCGCAGGCGGGCCGCCGCGTGGACATGGAGGCCGGCATGGCGAAGCTCTTCGCCTCCGAGACGGCCATGGAGATCGCGCTCAACGCCGTCCGAATCCATGGCGGTTACGGCTACTCCACCGAGTTCGACGTCGAACGCTACTTCCGCGACGCCCCGTTGATGATCGTCGGCGAGGGAACCAACGAGATCCAGCGCAACGTCATCGCGAGCCAGTTGGTCAAGCGCGGAGGACTCGACGCTTGACAGCGCGGAAGCGCAGCAGGGCTGCTCACCGTCGCGCGGCGGACGGTGAGGGCGTAAAGGCGCTCGGCCCCGTGGTTCCGCGGTCCCGGTCACCCGATGCTCTGTGGCTGTGCCGGGTGAGGGCGGGGCAGCGGGATCTTCTGTGCGAGCTTGTCGCCCTCGACATCGAGGTCCGGCAGCAGCCGGTCCAGCCGGGCCGGGATCCACCAGGCCTTCTCCCGCGCGAGTGCCATGGTGGCCGGGATGAGGGTCATCCGGATGACGAAGGCGTCGATGAGGATGCCCGCGGCCAGGGCGAAGCCGGCCTGCTTGATCATGGGTTGGGGGTTGAAGACGAACCCGGCGAAGACGGAGACCATGATGGTGGCCGCCGCCACGACGACGGAACCGGCGCGGGCGAAACCGGTGACGGTGGCGTCGAGGGCGGTGGCGCCGTGGATGTGTGCCTCGCGCATGGAGGTCACCAGGAACATCTGGTAGTCCATGGCGAGTCCGTACAGGACACCGGTGACGATGATGGGCAGCAGGCTCACCACCGGCGCGGTGGCGTCCAGCCCGATCAGGCTCTGCAGCCGGCCCCACTGGAAGACGGCCGTGGTGAGGCCGAAGGTGGCGCCGATGCTCAGCAGGAATCCGAGGGTGGCGGTCACCGGCACGAGAACGGAGCGGAAGACCAGGAGCAGGACGATCAGCGACAGCCCCAGGACGGTGATCACGTACAGGGGGAGTGCGTCGCCGAGGCGGTCGGAGACGTCGATCGCGAGGGCGGTGAAGCCGGTGATGCCGATGGTGGTCCCGCGAGTCTCGGAGATGTGGGCGCTCTTGTCCCGTACGGCGGTGACGAGTTCTTTGGTGGCGTCGTCGTTCGGACCGCCGGCGGGAACGAGGCTGAGGACGGCCGTGGTGCCGCTCTTGTTGATTCCGGCCAGCGACAGCGACGTGACGCCCTCGACGCCCCGCAGATCGGAGGTGACGGCGGCCAGCGTCTTCGGGGTGAGGCGCTGCCCGTCGGCGCCTGAGCTGACGGCGACCAGCAGGGGGCCGTTGTGGCCGGGGCCGTACGCGTCGCCGACCAGCTCGTAACTCTGCCGCTGCGCGGTGTCGGGGTTGTAGCTGGCGCCGGAGGGCAGGCCCATCTTCATGTCGGCGGCGGGCACGGCCAGGATCGCGGGAATCAGGATCGCGGCCGCGAGGGCCGCGTACCTGTGGTGGGCCAGACGTGCTCCCCAGCGCAGGGCGCGTTCATGGCCGACCGCCTCTTGCCGTGTGCGGGCCCTGTAGCGGGCGGGGCAGATGCTCTCCTTGACCAGTCCGAGCAGCGCCGGCAGCAGGGTCAGGGCGAGCAGGACGACGACCGCGACCGTGGCGGCCGCGACGACGGCCATGGTGCTGAGCAGGGTGATACCGATGACCAGCAGCCCGGCCAGGGCGATGATCACCGTGCTGCCGGCGAAGAACACGGCGCTTCCGGCGGTGCCGAGGGCGCGGCCGGTCGCCTCACGCGCGTCCAGACCGTCGTCGAGGATCAGACGGCGTTCCCGGCTCACGATGAAGAGCGCGTAGTCGATGCCGACGGCCAGCCCCAGCATCAGCGCCAGTACGGCGGCGAGCGAGTGGATCTCGAACACGGTGGAGAGGGTGAAGGCGCCGCCCACACCCACGGTGACGCCGATCAGGGCGATGGCCAGCGGCAGGCCCGCCGCCACGGTCGAGCCCAGGGTGATCAGCAGGACGACGGCCGCCACGGCGACCCCGACGGCTTCCCCGATCCCGACGATCTCGGGTATCTCCATCATGGCCGCGGAGGGCAGCACTTCAAGGCCCAGGGGCTCGGCCTTCCGCTCGGCGGCCTCGACGGTGCTGTCGATCGTTCCCGAGGGGAGTTCGAAGGTCTGCCGGTCGAACTGGAACTGCAGCAACGCGGTCGAGCCGTCGGCGGAGACGATCACTCCCGGCACCGGTCGACCGTCCGCCTCCAACGGAACGGGTGCCTTGTCGGACGAGGGCCTGCCGGCCGCCTGAGCCACTGCCGCCTGGGCCCGCAGCAACGGGCTGTTCTCGCCCCTGGCGACTTCCCGCGCGAGGACCTTCCGTACGTCGACGACGTGATCATGGCGGTAGACGGCGTCCACCGCGGCCAGGAGCGCGGTGCGGACCTCCCTGTCGTCGATCCGGGCGCCGGGCGGGGCCTTGAAGGCCAGCATGCCCTGGCCGCCGGACGCCTCCGGCAGTGAGTCGGCCAGCTCGTCGACGACCTCCTGCGCAGGCGTCCCGTCGATACGCACCTCGTTGCTGAGCTTGACCGGCTGGGTCGCCAGCAGCACCACGACGGTCGCCATGACGGCGAGCCAGCCGCCGATGACGTACCAGGGTTTGCCGTAGGCGAACCTTCCCAGCCGGTACAGCAGAACGGACACAGAGCTCTCCCCTCTCAGGGCGGCCCGACAGCGCAGGCCGCATCATGAAGTGAGAGGCTACTATCAAACCGATAGTTGTCTATCGCCGCGCTAGGATGCAGGTCGGCGGAGGGACGGCCTCGTCGGCCTTGTCGCAGACCAGGGAAGAGTCACGGATGGCAGCCAGGAACGATCGCGCGCCCCGGCGCCGGGTCGACGCCCGCTCCAGCGTGGAGCGCATCACGGCCGCGGGGCGCACGGTGCTGGGCAGGGGTGATGCCTCACTGGACCAGATCGCGGCGGAGGCGGGCGTGGGCATCGCCACCCTCTACCGCCACTTCCCCAACCGGGAGGCCGTCGTCCGGGCCGTCCTGGAGGACATCCTCGACACCGATCTGCTCCCGATCATCGAGGACGCCGCCGACGTCCCCCATGCCCGCCAGGCGCTTCAGGACATCGCCACACGGCTGCTCGACCTGATCACCGAGGAACGGGGTCTGGTCACCTTCGCCAGCAACTTCGCCGATGTCGCTGTCGACGTCCTCCAGCGCTTCAGCGCCTCGCTCCACCCGCTGCTCGTGCGCGCACAGGAGGCGGGCGAGGTGCGCGACGACCTCACCGCCGAGGACATCCCGCACATCCTCGTCATGGCCGTCGCCGGTCTCGCACTCCCCGGCACCACGCCCTCGTTGCGCGCCCGCTTCACCGCGTTGCTCTTCGACTCGCTGAACCCGGCCGGCGCGACCCCCCTGCCCCCGCTGCTCGACGGCGAGGGCAACCTGCGCACCGCGGTCGGCAACGTCACGCGCGCCTGACGCCGGGGCTGGGTCACGCGCGCCTGACGCCGGGACCGGGGGACGGGCCGCGCCCGTCGGGGCGCGAACGGCCGCGGCGGCCGTGTGCCTTCAGCGGTCCTGTGGCTCGTGAATGAGCCAGGAGGGCAGGGCCCCCGAGGCGGCGGAGACGAAGAGCCGGCGATCGCGAGGGACGGGCAGGGACAGCCACGCCTCCACCAGGCCGGTCTCGCCGTGCGCCAAGAAGAGACTGTGCGCTTCCATGCGCCAACTCGCCGGCCCGTCACCCCCGGGAAGGAGGGTGGGGCTGCCGTCGAGCAGGGCGCGCACCGACGCGGCGAAGTGATCGACGAGCAGGTGGTGCAGGATCGCGCTGCGCCGCCCCACCAGGCCCGCGGTGTAGACGGCCTCGTAGCGCTCCAGGTGGTCGAGCAGGGCGTGGGAGGCGCGCTCCCACACCGTGGTGACGGGCAGTCGGGCGGCTGTGGCGTCAGCGATCCATTCGGCCCTGACCCGGTCCAGATCCGCGTACAGCACCTGCTCCAGCACCTGCGCCGGACTCGTGGCGTGCTTGTAGAACGTCGTGCGGTTCACGCGCGCGGCGCGCACCAGGTCGGCGACGGCGATGTCCTCCACCGGTCGCTCCGCCGCCAGCCGGACGACCGCTTCGTGCAGCCTGGCCCGGGTCCTTCGGGCGCGCACGTCGAGGTCCGGCGCATCGGACGTCACCGGGGCCGGAGAAGGCCCGTCCGGGAGCTCGGAATCGGCGGAAGGGTGATCGGTTCCTGACACCTTCGCATCGTATCGCGATCTACAGCACACTCCTCTGAGCTGCATTGATCAACAGGTGTCTCTTTTCTTTTGGGTTTCTCGGTGCCACAATCGACGACGTGGCAGAGCCTTCCGGTGGTCAGGGACCGGTGCCTGCCGCGACCGCGCGCGCCGATGCCCGCAGACCTGTGTCTCGCCCACCGGCCCCAGCGCGGCCTCGCTCCGGCGCCGGCCTCAGCAGAGCGGCGCCGACGGTCCGTACATGGAAAAGAGACAGCACCATGAAGGCATCCATCACCAAGGGACTCGGTCAGGGCTTCGTCGTCGAGGACGTGGACCTTGCCGAACCCGTCGGGCACGAAGTCCGTATCGAGGTCAAGGCTTCGGGCCTGTGCCACTCGGACCTGAGCGTCGCGACGTTCATCGGCGAGGAGTTCCCCGTCGTGCTCGGCCACGAGGTGGCGGGCGTGGTCGTCGCGGTCGGCCCCCGGGTGACCCAGGCGCGCGTCGGTGACCACGTCGTCGGCTGCCTCATCCAGTACTGCGGGACCTGTGCCAACTGCCTCGGCGGCCGCACTCACATCTGCCTGCGT
The DNA here is from genome assembly GCF_018070025.1 of Streptomyces liliiviolaceus. Taxonomy (NCBI): domain Bacteria; kingdom Bacillati; phylum Actinomycetota; class Actinomycetes; order Kitasatosporales; family Streptomycetaceae; genus Streptomyces; species Streptomyces liliiviolaceus. The sequence goes on along the minus strand of NZ_JAGPYQ010000001.1, from coordinate 4,898,666 downwards.
CCCGAAGCGACCCTCAGAGGAGCCGACCAGCCGTCGAGGATCAGCTGGAACGGCGCTCCCGTCGCACAGGGCATGGGGCTCGGCGGATTCGCGCAGGAAGCACTGATCCACGAGAGCCAGCTCGCCGTCATCCCCGAGGACATGCCCTGGGCCCCGGCCGCGCTGATAGGTTGCGGCGTCCTCACCGGAGCCGGCGCCGTCCTCAACAGCGCGCAGGTCGCGCACGGCGAGACCGTCGTCGTCATCGGAGCCGGCGGGGTCGGCATGAACGCGGTCAGCGGCGCTCGCATCGCCGGCGCGGAGAAGATCGTCGTCACCGACATCGAGGACAGCAAGCTGGAGCGCGCCAAGGCGTTCGGCGCCACCCACGTCGTGAACTCCCGCACCACCGACCCGGTCGAGGCCGTACGGGAGATCACCGGGCACGGCGCCGACCACGTCTTCGACTTCGTCGGCGCGCGGGCCGTGACCGCCCAGGGCATGGGGATGCTGGCCAGGGGCGGCGGCCTCTATCTGATCGGCGTCAGCAGCAACGACGCCGGTGTGGAGGTCAACTCCATCGCGGCGCTGAGCAGTTCGCACAAGGTCCAGGGCGTCTACATGGGCTCCTCCAACCTCAAGCGGGACATCCCCTACTACGCCTCCCTCTACCTCCAGGGCCGCATGAACCTCGACGACCTGGTCTCCAAGGAGATCGGCCTCGCCGACATCGCGGCAGGCTACGAGGCGCTGAAGGACGGCAACACCGCCAGGGTCGTCATCACCGACTTCTCCTGAACACGGCCCGCGCTCTCCCACGCCGTGAGGGAAGGGTCCAGGCAGGTAGCGCTCATCGACGGATGAGACGGCCCCGCAACAGGCGTAGATGCCGACTACGACCGCATCCGGCCCGCGGCCCGTACCGGAAGACACATACAGGGACGGCCCCCGCTGGACGGAGGCCGGTTCAGGGCCCCGGACCCCGGCTCCTGGCCCTCTCAATCCCCTCCGGAGGACCAGGAGCCGGGGAGGACGGCTGCGCGACCTGACGGCCACTGCCTGCCGCAGCCGGCTGCGCGCCGGGTGCCCCGTAGCGGCGCGATCGCGGGTACAGGGCACCCGGCCGGCCGCACGGGGTCGTCTGCCGGTGCCTGGGTCTGTCGTCACCAGCGGGCGACGAGCGTCTCCTCCCCGCCCCGGTTGCGGTACAGCCAGGTCGTTCCCGGCGCGACGGCGCCCGTCAGATAGCCGACGATGGGCTCCCGCTGTGTCGCGCTGTCGAGTTCACCGAGCAGCTTCAAGGCATCGGGCAGGGGGAAGAAGGCGGCCTGTTCGATGTCGTCGTCCTGCGGCGTGAGGTCCCCCGCCCACTCGTCGATCTCGAAGGCGGCGGCCAATGCCGAGGGGTGCTGCTCGGAGTCGATGTGCATGAGGAACGCGGTCCGCACCGGATCGCCCACCAGCAGCCCGGTCTCCTCCCGCAGTTCACGGCGCAGGGCCTCGTGCAGGAGTTCACCGTCCTCGACCCCGCCACCGGGCAGCGACCAGCGCATCTCGCCGTGGACCCCGAGACCCTCTCGTACGAGCAGGATCTCGTGGCCGCGGCGGACGATGCCGATGACCAACTGCACCCGGGGCCTGGGGCTTTTCGAATCTTCCGCTGTCATGCCGCAGACCGTATGCGATGCCGCCTCGCCGGTGGCCGGGACCGCCGTGGAGTTCTCACCGCAGCGAGAGTTCGACGAGCCGCGCCCCCGCCCCCGCTCCGGATTCGGTGACGACGGCGACGTAGCGTGCATCGGTGTCCGCGCCCAGATCCCGGCTCCGCCCCGTGCCTGTCAGCCGCCCGATCCGCGTGTACGTCAGCCCGTCGGCGCTGACCTCCACCCGGACCCCGGGCACCCACCCTCGCGTCCACCGCGTGCGGATGCCGCGGATCCGCTGCGTCGCACCGAGGTCGACGACCATCCGACCGCCGGGGCCGGGGGTCCAGGCCGTCGCCGGATCGCCGTCCACGGCCGCTGAGGGGTCCGACATGCCCGGCGGCAGAGGCGATGTCGGGAAGACGGTGCGCCCCAGAGCGAGATCGCTGTGCGGATACGCGGGAGTGTCCCGCAGCGTGCAGGTGGCGACCCGCCCCGAGCGCACCACGACCACCGCGTCGGAGCTCGGGCCGACGACCCGGAGACGGCAGGACGGACCGCTGAGCCGGACCGTGGAAGCGTCGACGACCTCCGCGCGCAGGCCCACGGGAAGCCGACCGCCGGACAGCGGACGCAGCGAGAGCCGCGGCGCCAGGACCTGGGCCGTGACGGCGTCGAGCGCGGCCTCGTAGGAACTGCCGGACGTGCTCACCGTCTGCCGGCCCTCGAACAAGGACAGGTGCGATCGGGACTGCGGGATCGCGACCTGCGTGGCGATCGCCCGGTCGGAGAGGTTGAACAGGCTGAGATGGCCGTACGTGAGAGCGGCACGTACGGCACCGTCCGTGGCGTGCGGCGCGGGGCGGCCGGCCAGTTCACGCAGGGCGGCGGGGGAGGCGTCGGGCAGTCCCTCGACCAGCAGCGGGGCGGCCGGTCCGTCCGCCAGGACCACGGTGTCGCCGTACACGGCCAGCGGGTGTTCCGAGTCCCGCACCACCAGTCCCGCACGGCCGTCGACGTCGAGCCAGCCACCCCGGCTCGACGCATCGGGGACCGGCCACGACACCAGGTCGGTCCACTCCTGGCCGTCCACGGAGCCTTGCAGAAGGTAGGCGCGCCCCGCGGCGGCCTCCCAGCGCAGACTCACCCGGTCCACGGAGTGCGATCCGCCGAGGTCGACGGCGAGCCAGCTGTCCGTGCGGGGGCGCTCCGCCCGCGAGACGGCCCATCGGCTCGTCGGGTTCCCGTCCACCGCCAGGGCCGGCTCCTTGCCGGGGTCGAAGGACGACGCGGTGGCCGTCGCAGCCCGGGCGAGGTCGGTGCCCGCCGCCCCGTCGCGTGCCTCGAACGCGAACAGCGAGTACCCGTACGTCGGATCGGGCCGGACCCCGGCCATCCGCAGATGCCGTACCTCGGTCCGCGCGAACGTGAGGTCGTCCACCCGCGGGGAGGCCACCGGCGGACGGGCGTCCTGCGCGGTGACCGTGGCGCTGCCCTCCGCGAAGCGGTAGGTACGGGAGCCCGACAGCCCGGCCACGCCGGGCATGGTGAGGTTGTGCACCTCCAGATGCCCCTCGCCGGCGGCGACGCCCGTGGTCGCGTAGACGACGGCGCCCGAGGGAAGAGACGTCCAACCGGCGTACTCCGCGCCCAGGCGCAGCACGGTCGCGCTGCCGTCGAACCCGTCACGGACCCGGCTGTACGTCCGCACCCGGCGGCTCTCGACCTTGCCCGACACGGTCGGGAGGAACATCGGAGTGCCGCCGCTGACCTTGAACAGCCAGTCGTCGTGCGCCGGTTGCCAGGCGAACTTCACGAAGCCCGGCTTGGAGACGGCACCGGCCCAGGCTCCGGGCGACTGGTGGGAGACGAGACCCGGCTCGGCTCCGAAGTCGGTGACGCCGGAGGCGTGCGCGAACAGGTCGGCCTCGGACAGCGGGCGGACCGTGCGCCCCTGCTCGGCAGCCCACACATGCAGGAGGTAGCTGATGGCCAACTCGGCCCTGGCCTCCGGCTCGTACTTCGGTTCGCCCGAGAACTTCGCCAGCCGGTACTCCGGAGGGTAGGCCTGGTACGCCTCCAGCCGCGAGGCCAGCGAGCGCTCGGCACGGGCCGCCGCCCGGTCGCCGCCGATCTGGGCGAGGAAGGCGAGCGGGACGACGTCCCGCCCGTAGAGGTGCTCGCGGTCCGCCACCATGGGCATCAGCGGCTCTCCGGCGTCGCTCATCACCCCGAGGAGGGTGCGCCACAGGAGGTCGGCGTTCGGCTGCCGGGTGAGTACCTGCGGCATCGGGCGCCCGGCGGCGATGAAGTGCGCGGCATTGCGCCCCGACGTACGCCACAACTCCTGCTGGTAGTGCGGGCCGAAGGAGCCGTGGTTCTCGACGATGAACGTGTCGTACAGGTTGCGGGCCGTGTTCGCGGTGACGGGAACGCCGTCGACGCGCACCGGGTTGGCGAGGTCCGCCGGGGGCAGCCCCGCTTCGTTGCGCGACCAGGTGCCGTACGCGGCCAGCCAGTCGGCGTGCCGGGGGTCGTCCGCGGCCCAGGCCGCACCGGGGGCGAGGGACTGGGCGTACACGCCCATCTCCTCCAGCTTGGTGTCCTTCTGGTAGCCGCCGGAGAGCCCGTGGGGGGTCCAGTCACCGGAGTCCGGGTCGTCACCCGTGCCCAGGCCGGCCGTGTAGGCCGCCTGTTCGCGCGCGATCGTGTCGACGTGTTTCCGGGTCACCGCGTCGAGCTCGTCCCACAGGAGTCGTGCGGCGAGGACGAAGTACGACTGGAAGGTCGTGTCGAAGAACAGCTTGCGGCCCCACTGGGCGCCGCCGGTCAGCCGGTTGGAGGCGGCGAAGTGCTTGATGGTCGCCAGGGTCCGGGTCCGCAGCGTCTGCTCGTCGACACCGGCCCGGTCGCCGTCGTACGCACCGTGCGTGAGGAGGACCGCGTTGCCAAGGACCACGGCGAAACCGAAGTCCTTGTCCGTGTAGTACCCGCGTGCCTGGTCCCATTGCTGCTCCGACCAGCGGGTGTGGTTCAGCAGGACACGATGGTAGACGGCCGCCACGTCGTCCGGCGCCGCGCCGGATCGCCCCGCGAGCCCACCGGAACGGTCCTCGGCGTGGGCGGCGGCGGGCCCGAGTGTCAGAGGCAGAGCGGCCAAGCCCGCGGAGACGCCGAGGAGTTGGACGAAACGGCGCCGGGCGACCGGGGGAGCAGGTATGCGGGACACGATCGGCGCCTCTCTCCATGAGCCGGACAACGTTGTCAAGCGGCAGCGGTAATCCTTCGTCCTGTCGACGGGGTGCGTCAAGGGCTGTGACGTGTGCGGCTGTCTGCCGCTCATGAGTACCGGGCGTGCTCAGGCGCAGCGCGTCTCTCAGGCTCTCGGACGCGACCGGGGCCGTCGGGCAGGGCCCGGCCGCTCGGGCGCTGCCCCGGCCGGTATCCCTGTTCCTGCGCCTGAGCAGCGGGTTTCAGGTGTGGCTGAAGGGTCTCGCGCTGCCCCCGCGATCTGCGTCATGGTGTGGACGTGATCCGCGTACGGACCGACCTACGTACGGACCGACCTTCGTACGGGCCGGTCGCCGTACGTCCTGGCGCCAGGGCCGATGGCCACGACCAGAAACAGGGGAACGATATGCGCAAGAAGGCTGCGGCAACCCTCGCAACCGCCGCTGCGATGCTCGGTGTCATCGCCTCGGCCACCACCGCCTCCGCCGAAGCGAATCCGCCCGGATGCCCCAAGGGGTACTTCTGCGCTTACAGCGGGCCGGATCAGACCGGATCGCTGGTGCTCAAGACGGCAGGCAACTGGAGCGGCCAGGTGAACTTCCGGTCCGTCTTCAACAACGGATACGCGTTCCCGGGAGCCGACCACGTCGACATGACGTACTGGTACGAGGGGGATGGCACCGTCACCAGTTGTCTCCACTACAACCCCGGGCCCGGCCAGTACAAGTGGACCGCTCCCTACACGGAGGTCGTCTACAGCGTCCGCTGGCGAGGCGAGTGCTGACGCGGACACCCATGACCCACGGGGGTGATCGCCGGGGCCGGCTGTGCCTGCCGCGGTGGTCGGGATGACAGGGGCTCGGCGGCGACGTCCGTCGAGCCCCTGTCGGCGTCAGTTCAAGACCCGCTCCACGAACGCGTCGAGGTTGCCGCGCAGCCGCTCGATCTGCTGCTCGACGGTGAGGGACTCCTCCATCCGCCCGCCCGGCGCCGCCTTCTTCCTGCCGCGTACGTACAACGAGCAGTCCAGGTCGGCGCAGATGTAGACGCCCACCGAGTTGCCTCCGCGGCCGGCCGGGCCTGCCTTGGGGGCGCTCATCAGGGAGACACCGCTGCCGGGATGCGTGGTCAGGCACAGCGAGCACAGGCTGCGGCGAAGGAAGCCGCGGTTGCCGGAAGAGGAGCGCAGGGACAGGCCGACGAGTTCATCGGCGCGTTCGACGACGAGATACTTGCGATCGGGCGCGGACAGATCGAACCAGCCCAGGAAGTCCAGGTCGTCCCAGTGGTCGAGGTCCGCCAGGTTCTTGGGCAGGGGGAGGCGTTTGGCCTCGCCCTTCGAGCAGTTGACGAACGAGGTACGGATGTCGTGCTCGGTCAGGGGTTTCATGGGAGGTCCTTCGAGGGGTGAGGTGGAGGGTGGCCGGACACGACCTCGGCGCGTAAGCCGGTGGCTGGACGCGGCCCAGGCTCGTCAGGCCGGTGGCGGGACGTGGCCCCGGCTCGTTGTGCCGGTTGTGGGACGTGGCCCTGGCTGGTCAGGCCCGTGCGTCGGTTCCGGCATGCTTCGGCGTCTTCCGCCGTACGGTGAGGCCCGCCACCAGGGCGGCGAGCAGCAGGACGCCCGCCGAGCACCGGTAGGCGACGGAGAAGCCGTGCACCATGCCTTCGTCGAGGGTCGCGCCGCCGTGGACCGGATCGTGCACGTGCGAGTGGACGTAACGGCCGGTGGCGATGGTGTTGAGCAGCACGGTGCCCAGCGAAGCGCCCATCTGCTGAACGGTGTTGAGCACGGCCGAGGCCACACCGGCGTCCTGCGCGGGCACGCCGGCCGTGGCCGTCGCGTAGACCGGCATGAAGGTCAGGCCCATGCCCAGGCCGAGCAGCAGCAGGGCGGGCAGCACGCGCGGGACGTACTGCGCATGCACGGTCAGGCTGCTGAGCAGCACCATTCCGGCGGCGGCCAGCACCATGCCGGACGACATCAAGACGCGCGGTGCCGTGCGTGGCAGCAGGCGGGCCGCGATCTGGGTGGCGCCGATGACGATGCCGGCCGAGATCGGCACGAAGGCCAGGCCCGTCCGCACCGGCGGGTAGCCGAGGACGACCTGCAGGTAGTACGTCAGGAACAGGAAGACGCCGAACATGCCGACGGTGGCCAGGCCCATCGTCGCGAGCGATCCGGCCCGGACACGGTCCTTGACGATGCGCAGCGGCAGCAGCGGGCTCGCAGCGCGGCTCTGCCACCACACGAAGGCGGCGAGCAGGATCACGCCGGCCACGAGCAGCGTGAGGACCGACGGGTCGGCCCAGCCGCGAGGTTCAGCCTCGCTGAACCCGTACACGAGGGCGACGAGCCCGCCGCAGCCCAGCAGTGCGCCCGGCACGTCCAGGCGCCCGTCCCGACGGCCGGTGCGGTCGCGCAGGAAGGCCGGTGCGCCGAGCAGGGCGGCCAGCGCGATGGGCACGTTGACGTACAGGGACCAGCGCCAGTTCAGGTACTCGGTCAGCAGACCGCCCACGATCAGGCCGACCGCGCTGCCGCCGCCGGCCAGCGCACCGTAGACCCCGAACGCCCTGGCCCGCTCCTTGGGGTCGGTGAACGTCGTCGTCAGCAGTGACAGGGCCGAGGGCGCCAGGAGCGCCGCGAACGCACCTTGCAGGGCCCGCGCCGCGAACAGCATCCCGGGACCGGCCGCCGCGCCGCCCAGTGCGGAGGCCGCGGCGAACCCGGCCAGGCCGATGACGAAGGTGCGCTTGCGGCCCACCAGATCGGCGATCCGGCCGCCGAGCAGCAGCAGCCCGCCGAAGGCCAGCGTGTAGGCGGTGATCACCCACTGCCGGTCGCCGTCCGACATGCCGAGAGCGTGCTGGGCGGAGGGCAGCGCGATGTTCACGATGGTGCCGTCGAGGATCACCATCAGCTGGGCGAGGGCGATGACGGCCAGCGCCCACCAGCGCTTCGGATCCGGTGCCGGTGCCGGTGCCGCTGCCAATGCCGGTGTCGGCACAGGAGTCGGAGTCGCGGCGGGAACCTCGCGGTCCGGAGAGCGGCCGGTGGCCGTGGAAGGGGTGGAGAGGCCGCGGGGGAGGGATTCCCCTCCGGGACGGGATTCCCCTCCGGGACGTTCGGGAGGACTCTTGCTCATGACGATCACGCACGTTTCGTGTCGAAGCGCTGTCGAGACAGCCGGCCAGGGACGGTCGCGGTGGTGACGACGGGCCGGTGTACGCAGCACGGGGACACGGCAGGGCGGTGGGGCAGCGGGAACCGCGAACAGCACCCGGGGCCTGCCTCACCAACCGCGTGTCATTCACGCCGGTGCTCTTGCCGGTCGTGCGGCGCGGAACGCCGAGATCACGATGACCAGCAAAAGAAGGGCCCGTCTTCGGGCGCGCGCCCCCGCGGCCCGCGCGGCGGTGAACCGCGCAGGCCAGGACATCTCGTGACGCGGCATCTCAGGAAGATGCCGACGACAGGAAACAGGAAGGGGGAGGAGCTACCGCGCGCCGCAGAGGAGGGAGGGCACACGGCCGGAGGCAACTATGGCCGCAACGCATTCAGCACGGTCCATGTCTCTCGCCTCCTTCCGGGCAGGGCACGCGGTGCGTGTCGACGCCGAGCGCGCCGAACGGGGCGGCAGCGAACCTGCCGCACGAAATCCCGGACAGGCTACCCCATCGGCGCCACTGCGTGATCGGAATTACCGACCGCCCGCGCACACACGGGGTTTGACGACGGCCGTCGTCCATCCTCCTCAGCGGCTGATGCAGTCCCGACACCGGATGCATCAGGCGGTCAGGCCCGCGCTGACCAGCCAGATGTGTTCACAGGTCGAGGATGCGTTTTGCAGATCCTCGCGGGACTCCTGCGAGGCGTGGTAGAAGGTGCGCTCGATCATCCAGCACAGAGCGCGTGCCATCGCCGACGCTTGTTCCGGCTCGCCGCCGGCCCGAATGCCGGCCCGTTCCAGGACGGCCGTGATGGCTGCGATGAACAAGTCAGCTGTACGGCTCCACAGTTCGCCGATCTCCGGCACGGTCAGCGACAGGTCGATCGCCGTACGCATGACCAGGCCGTGCTCGTTCCACAGCTCGACCGTGCGCCGCATGGCTGCCGCGATGGCCTGGCGCGGTTCATCGGCCTGCGCGGTGACCCGCGACCGCTCCCACAGGTGCTCGACCGTACGGGCCACGAGCGCCGTGACCACTTCTTGCTTCGAGCCGAAGTAGAAGTACAGGGCGCCACGCGTGATACCGGCGCCCTGGGCGATGTCGCCGACGGTCATGGCGTCGTAGCCCTTCTGCGCCAGCAGGGCTTCGCAGGTGTCCAGAATGGCCCGCTCCCGGACGTCGCCCTTGCGCTCGGTGCCGCGTCGGCTTCGCGCGGGGTGGTTGCCGGGCATCAGAGCTGAGCACCTTCGGCGAAGTCGGTCGTACGGGAGAGCGTCTCCCAGGCGCGGATGTCCTCGTCCACGGCCGTGCGCGCGGCGGTGACCAGTCGCAGCGCGTCCGAGCCCAGGACGAGGTGGGCCGGCGGCTGGTCGACCGACGTGATGTGTACGACGGCGTCCCCGGCCTTGGCCGGGTTGCCCAGTTGATTCCCGCTGGCCTTCTGCCGCCCTTCACGGATGGGGGCGAACAGCTCGTCGTAGTCGTCGATGGACCGCTCGGCACGTGTCATGGACCGTCCGGCCCAGTCGGTGCGGAAGGAGCCGGGCTCGATCGCCGTCACGTGGATCCCGAACTGCGCGACCTCCTTGCCCAGCGCCTCAAGGATGCCTTCCAGCGCGAACTTGCTGCCGCAGTAGGCGGACATGCCGGGCACGGCCATGAGCCCGCCCATGGAGGTGACGGCCATCAGATGTCCGCTACGGCGCCGGCGCATGTGGGGCAGCACGGCCTGCAGGGTGGACACCACCCCGAACACGTTGACCTCGAACTGCCGCCGCACCTCGGCCAGCGGGGTCTCCTCGAAGGTGCCCTCCAGGCCGAAGCCGGCGTTGGCGATGACGACATCCAGAGCTCCGACGCTCTGCTCCACCTCAGCGACCACACGCGCGACCGCGTCGCCGTCCGTCACGTCGAGGATGCGGCCGTGAGCGTGTCCGGGTTCGAGCTCTTCGAAGGCCCGCAGGTCCTTCTCCGAGCGGACGGTGCCGACGACGGTGTGCCCGGCGGTCAGGGCCGCTTGGGCGAAGGCGCGTCCGAGGCCCGTGCTGACGCCGGTGATGAGCCACTTCTGTTCCTGCACTGTTCCTCCAGCTGGGACTCGGACGGAGCCTGGTTGCTCCCTCACCCAAAAGTCTACACGGTGTCGATTTTTATCGTCGGAGTGCAGATTCCGGTAGGGCGACAGGGAATCTGGGGCATCCAGCGCCCGCGCCGCATCCGCCCGCGCCACATCCCCCGCGCGGCAGCTACCACCCTGCTACCATCTGGGTGTGACTTCCATGAAGAAGCAGACGCAGGTCCGGCTGGAAGAGGACGTCCTCGCCGCCGGCAAGGCCGCCGCGGCCGCCCGACGGCTCGACTTCAACAAGTACGTGGAGCGGCTGATCATCGAGGACACCACCGGTGCTCGCGCCGCGGGCATGGCGGCGGCCCAGCGGCTCATCAATGAGCACGGCGCCTTCCTCGACGACCTGGAGGAGCAGCTCGACGCCCCGTACGCGCAGCCGCAGCCGGGTGCCGCCGCGTGATCCTGCACGTCGACGAATCCTGGATCCTCGAAGTCGCCGAACGGGCGGGCCATCGCGACCCGGCCGCCGACGACTACGGCGTGCCGATCGCCGCCGTGGCCCGCCATCGCGGCGAACTCCTCGACACCCCCGTCTACGACGGCCCCTACGCCCGCGCCGCCGCCCTGGTCCACAGCCTCGGCCGCTGCCGCTGGCTGGAACGCTCCAACCTCACCGTCGCCTGCGCCGTCGCGGTCATGTACCTCGAAGCCAGCAACATCCCCGTCAACCCCACCCGCGAACAACTCACCGCGCTCGCCAACGAACTCAACGACCCGCACTGCACCGCCGAACGGATCACGGCCTTCCTCCGCACCTGGAAACCCTGAAGGAGGGCCGTCCGGCTTCCCTGGCCACCGAGCCGGTCCCGGCGGTTCCGGAACGCGAGATCAGTCGCGAGACCGGTCGCGGAACAAGCCGCGCGGTCAGGTCGATTCGCGCACCACGAGTTCGTTCGGCATGATCACCGGATCTGTGGGGCCGCCGTCTATCAGGTTGAGGAGCAGGTGGACGGCCGCGGTCGCCTGGTCCGCCATCGGGCTGCGTACCGAGGTGAGTGCGGGGCTCGTGTAGGACGCGGCCTCGATGTCGTCGAAGCCGATCACCGCCACGTCCTCGGGCACGCGCCGGCCCGCCTTCTGGAGCGTGCGCAGGGCTCCGATCGCCATCAGGTCGTTGGACGCGAACACCGCGTCGAGGTCGGGATCGTCCTCCAGGAGCTGGCGCATGGCTTCGGCGCCGGACGCCCTCGTGAAGTCGCCCAGTGCCACGATCGAGCGCCGACCGGTGTCCTGCAGCGTCTGCCGGTAGCCGGCCAGGCGCTCGCGTGCCTCGTGGAGTTCGAGCGGCCCCGTGATGGTGGCGATCCGGCGCCGGCCGCGCTCCAGCAGGTGACGTACGGCCAGCGCCGCTCCGCCGGCGTTGTCCAGCGCCACGTACGGGACGTCCTGTGCGGAGGTGCGGTTGAAGGACACGACGGGCAGACCCTGCCGGGCGAGCGCGGCCGGCAGGGAGTCCGTACCGTGCAGGGCGACCAGGAGTACGCCGTCCACGTGTCCGCCGGCGATGTACTGCACCACCCGGGTCCGGCTCTGGTCCGATTCCGCGAGCATGAGCACGAGCCGTTTGCCCGCCTTCTCCAGCTCTCGGCTGACGGCGCGGACCACGGCCGAGAAGAGGGGGTCGTCGGAGACGACTCCCTGCGGCGGGTCGGAGACCACCACGGCGAGGGTGTCGGTACGGCGGGTGACGAGGTTGCGGGCAGCCCCGTTGGGCACGTAACCCAGTTCGCGCACCGCGCGCATGACGACGTCCCGGATCTCCGGGGCGACCGTCGTCTCGCCGTTGATGACGCGGGAGACGCTCGATTTGGACACGCCCGCCCGAGCGGCGACCACTTCCAGAGTGGGGCGTTTCATCCCTGTCCGTCCCCTGTGTCGCCGCCCGGGTTCGTGCGCGGGGCGGGTTTTCTCATCAGGGCGACCTCCGGCTCAGCGTCATGACGTTGTGAGCAGCGTATCCGCAGGCAGGAGCGTCATGAGCATGCCCAAGAGTCCCTCGCCTCCTGCGCCGTCTCCGGGCCGACGATGTCGCGCGAGCGGCTCCAGGGACCGCTCCCTGAAGAATTCGTACGCGTAACACCGCTGTTTTTCCAAGGTGAAACAGCTCTTGACAGCTTTCACGCATCCCTCCATTCTCCCCTTCAGGGAGCGCTCCCTCACCTCGCCCCCACTTGAGGAGTCGCCCGTGCAAGCTCTGTTGCGTCGCTGCGCCTTATTTCTGACGCTCGCCGCCTCACTACTCACGTTCATCGCTCTGCCCGCCCCCTCCGCACAGGCAGCGGAGGTCCTGCTCTCGCAGGGAAAGACCGCCACCGCCTCAAGTACCGAGGGGGACTTCAACGCCCGCAGCGCCGTCGACGGAGACCCCGGGACGCGGTGGTCCAGCGCCTTCGCCGATCCGCAGTGGATCCAGATCGACCTCGGCGCGAGTGCCGGGATCAGCCGGGTCGTCCTCAACTGGGAAGCCGCGTACGGCACCGCGTTCAGGATCGAGGTGTCGAGCGACGCGCAGACATGGACCACCGTCCACCAGACGGCCTCGGGCACGGGCGGCACCCAGAACCTGACGGTCACCGGCACCGGCCGCTATGTGCGCATGTACGGAACCCAACGCGCCACCGCCTACGGCTACTCGCTGTGGGAGTTCCAGGTGTACGGCACCGCCGGCGGTACCGGCGGAGACCCGGGCAGGCTGCTCTCCTACGGCAGGCCGGGCGCGGCCTCCTCCTCCCAGAGCGACGGGAACTGCTGGGAGTGCACACCGGCCAGGGCGTTCGACCGTGACCCCGCCTCGCGCTGGGCCACCAGCTCCACCACCGGCTGGACCGACCCGGGCTGGATCTCGATCGACCTCGGCGCGACGGCACAGATCGACAAGGTCGTCCTGCAATGGGATCCCGCCTACGCCAAGTCCTTCCAGATCCAGGTCTCACCGAACGGCACCGACTGGACGCCGATCTACTCGACGACGTCAGGCACGGGCTTCAAGCAGACACTGACCGTCTCCGGCACCGGCCGCTACGTGCGCATGTTCGGCACGGAACGCGCCACCCCGTACGGCTACTCGCTGTGGGAGTTCCAGGTGTACGGCACCGGCGGGGACCCGATCACGCCCCCGCCCCTGCCGAGCGACCCCGCTAACCCGCCGCGGCTGGTGTGGAGCGACGAGTTCGACGGCGCCGCGGGCGGCAAGCCCGACGCCTCGAAGTGGCGGGCCGACCCGGGTACCGGGCCGAACAACGAGCTGGAGTACTACACCGACCATCGCAATGCCTCGCTGGACGGGTCGGGACACCTGGTGATGGAGGCCCGCAAGGAGGTCACCGCCGGATCGTCGTGCCCGCGTGACCCGTTGAGCGGCAGCACCACCTGCCAGTACACCTCGGCGCGGATGAACACCGGCGCGACGTTCCAGTTCACCTACGGGCGCGTCGAAGCACGCATCAAGGTGCCCAAGGGCAACGGCCTGTGGCCCGCGTTCTGGATGATGGGCGCCGACTTCCTGACGGGCCGGCCGTGGCCGTACAACGGCGAGGTCGACATCGTGGAGGTCCTCGGCAAGGACGTGAAGACCGCGTACTCGACCGTCCACGCGCCCGCCTACAACGGTGGAGGCGGCATCGGTTCGCCGTACACCCTGCCCGGGAACGCCGACTTCTCCGACGACTTCCACACCTGGGCCGCCGACTGGAACAGCAAGGGCATCACCTACAGCCTGGACGGCCGGACCGTCTTCTCCCTCGACAAGGACCAGGTGGAGCAGACACGCGGGCCGTGGATCTTCGACCACCCGCACTACATGATCCTCAACCTCGCGGTCGGCGGTGACTGGCCGGGTCCGACGGACGCGAGCACTCCCTTCCCGTCCAAGATGCTCGTCGACTTCGTACGGGTCTATCAGTAGCCGTCGGTTCCCAGGCCGGGGCCCGGGCCGACGACCGGGCCCCGGCCACCTCGGCGTTCGTTCAAGCAGCTCCGTCGCACCATTCCGTCACCCCCGATGTTCGTGAGGAAGTGAGATGCGCAGATATCGCGTCCCCCTGTACACACTCTTGGTGAACGTCCTGGTGGTCGCTCTGGCCGCCGCCCTGAGCCTGACCGTGTCGACCCAGCGGGCGCAGGCCGCGACGGTCACCGTCCAGGCCGAGTCCTACGCGGCCCAGTCGGGCGTCGGGCTGGAGGCGACCGCGGACATGGGAGGCGGGCAGAACGCCGCGTTCCTCGCCGACGGCGACTGGATGCGGTTCGACAACGTCGACCTCGGCACGGCCGGCCGGCTGACGGTGTCGGCCCGGATCGCCTCCGCCGTCGGCTCGGGCACGGTCGAACTGCGTACCGGCAGCCTCACCGGACCGCTGCTCGCGGTCATCTCGGTTGCCCCGACCGGCGGTTGGCAGACCTGGGCGACCCGGGAGACCGAGGTCTCCAGCCACCCCACCGGTGCGCAGACGGTGTTCGCCGTGGTGCGCGGCTCGGGGGCCGGTGACTTCGTGAACATCAACTGGTTCTCGTTCGTCGGAGAGGGCGGCGGCGCGGCGCCCGGCTGGGTCCCCGTCGACCAGACCAAGTGGAACGCCCAGCTGAGTCAGTTCCGTGCGATGACGCCGGCCGCGGTGCCCGGCGGTGTGGTCCGGGTTCCGGAGTTCAACGCCACCTGCACCTACAGTCACTCCAGGCCGGACGACCCGATCGTCCTGCCGGGTCTTCCCGGCGCGTCCCACATGCACAGCTTCTTCGGCAACAAGAGCACCGACGCGTTCACCACGACCCAGTCCCTGCTGTCCAACAAACCGACCAGTTGCACCCCCGCCGACGACCTCTCGGCGTACTGGATCCCTTCCCTCTACGAGGGCGACAGGGCCGTCGAGGCCGAGGGCATGATCGTCTACTACGGTTCCCGGCTCACCGACCCCTCGGCGACCGTGCCCTTCCCTGAGGGATTCCGCATGATCGCGGGCGACGCCAAGGCGCAGACGCCCACCCCGGCGGGATCGACCGGTCAGTACTGGTGCTCCGGCGAGGGCGGTGAGATCGGCCGCAGCGCCGACGGCAACTGGCCTGTCTGCGCCCCGAAGGCCCACCTCACCCACCAACTCGTCTTCCCCGACTGCTGGGACGGCAAGAACCTCGACAGCCCCGACCACAAGTCGCATGTGGCGTTCACCTACGACGGCAAGTGCAGCGGCGCCTACCCCGTCGCCATCCCCAACCTCTCCTTCGTCGTCAGCTATCCGACCAGCGGCAGTAGCGCGGGCTTCCGGCTGGCCTCGGGCATGGCGTCGTCCATCCACGGCGACTTCTTCAACGCCTGGGACAACGCCGCTCTCGGACACCGAGTGAAGGACTGCATCACCCAGAAGGCCAAGTGCAACTCCGCCGGCACGTTCTGACCCTGTGGTCGGTGTGCGCCGCGGTTGTGGCGCTGCTGGTCGCCGGCTGCACCGCGCAGCCGGCGACCAGCGGTACGTCGCCGGGAGCCGCCGCGTCGCGGACATCGGCCTTCAACGCGACCGACACCGCCTGGATCCTGCTGATGATCCCCATGGCCGAGCGTGCCCGGCAGCTGACCGACCTGGCGCCCTCCCGCTCGGCGGACCCGGCCGTGGCCACGCTGGCGGCGAGGACCGGTTCGGCACTGCGTACGGACCTCGCCCGTCTGCGCGCCGCGCTGAAGCGGTCGGGTGTACCGGACACGCGCCCCCACGAGGGGCACAACATGCCGGGCATGGTCGGCCTCGACACCCTCGACACGGCGGCCGCCACGAAGGGCCGGCCGTTCGACCTGATCCTCACCGACGCGCTGCGCGCCCATTTCACCCAGTCCCGGATGCTGTGCGCCGGCGAGCAGAACCAAGGCCGTGCCGACGAGGCGACGGGACTGGCGGCGGCCATCGCGAGGAGTACGGCGCAGCAGATGGCCGGACTGGACAGGCTACGAACGGCGCCTCCTGCCACGCCCGGTAGCCGGACCGGGTAAGGCCTGCCGGTCCGCACCGTACGAGGCGGCGCACTTCAGGGCAGGCGCGCGGGAAGGCGGAGAGTGAAATGCGCGCCACGGGTACGGGGAGTGATCTCAAGGGTGCCGTGGTGGGCGGTGGCGATGCGCTGGGCGATGGCCAGGCCGAGACCGGCACCACCGGTGTCCTGCGCGCGGGCGTCGTCGAGGCGGGTGAAGCGTTCGAAGATCCGCTCGTGGTCCTCGGGCGGGATGCCGGGGCCGTCGTCGACGACGTCAACCACCGCTGTGCCGTGGTCGGTGTCGTGGGTCAGACGGACCGCAATGGCACTGGTCGCGTAGCGTTCGGCATTGTCGAGGAGATTGCCGATGACGCGGGCCAGCAGAGCCGGGTGGCCCGTCACGGCGACCGGGCCGGGCTCCGTGCGCAGGTCGATCTCGATGCCGTGCGGCGGTCGACGACGGACGGTCTCCTCCCGTACGACGTCGGTGAGGTCGACGGTCCGCCGCGGTTGCCGGTCGCCGTGCTCGGCGTCGAGACGAGCCAGTAGCAGCAGGTCCTCGGTCAGTTCCTGTACGCGGATGGTGTCCTCGTGGGCCGCGCGAACGACCTGGGGCCAGTCGGCGGCATCAGGCCGGTTGAGGGCGAGTTCGAGTTCGGTGCGCAGGCAGGCGAGCGGCGTGCGCAGTTCGTGCGAGGCATCCGCGGTGAACTGCCGCTGCCGGTCGACGGCGGTCTGCAGCCGGTTGAGGGTGGTGTTCATGGTGGTGGCGAGACGCGCGATCTCGTTGCCCGCTCGGGGAACGGGAACGCGCCGGTCGAGATGACGGGCGCTGAGCTCGGCGAACTCGGCACGGATGGCCTCGACCGGTCGCAGCACCCGGCCGGCCGCGAACCATGTGCTGCCCGCGATCAGGGCTACGAGCCCCAGTGTTCCGCCGGCCAGGGACCAGACGAAGGTGTTCAGCCGGGCCTGTTCGGCTCGGAGCGAATAGATCAGCACGACGTAGTCGGAGAACTGGGGATAGGCGCCTGGCCGCTGGATAGGGGTCGAAGAGGTCCAGGGGGCGAGGGACAGCGCTCCCTGATTGTTGAGGGCGTCGTACATCGCCTCGCGGCCGGACGGTCCGGGCTTGCCGGAACTGAAGTCGTAGGGCTTCCTGCAGAAACTGACGCGCTGGGGGGCCTGGGGCGTATGTGGGTTGGAGTGGCAGCGCGGTACTGGTTTGTGCTTGTCGGTCACTTGATCGCGCTTCACTTCCACGCGCAGCCAGTGCTGGGTCTCCGCGCTGCGCCGCTGGCCGTCCTGGAGGATCGAGGCCCGTACCGCGAGCGCCGTGCCGGTGGCGGCCGCGGCCAGGGGCACCGCGGCGATCACGGCGGCCAGGAGGGTCAGCCTCAGGCGGATCGTTGCGGGGGACAGCCGACGCAGCAGGGGCATCAGCCGTATCAGACGTATCCATTTCATGGTGGTGTGCCTTCGCCGGCGTCGAGGCGGTAGCCGGCGCCCCGGACGGTTCGGATCGAGCGCCGCTGGAAGGGAGTGTCGAGTTTGCGGCGCAGGGCGCTGATGTAGACCTCGACGATGTTGACGTCGCCGTCGAAACGGTCGTCCCAGACATGTTCGAGGACCTCGCACTTGGACACCGTCTGGCCCTTGCGGCTGGCCAGATACTCCAGAACGGCGAACTCACGGGCGGTCAGTGCCATCTCGCGGCCACCGCGTCGGCAGTGGCGGCCGGCCGGGTCGATCTCCAGGTCTCCGATCCGGATCACGCTGGGCCGCTCGGGGCGGCCTCGGCGGATCAGGGCGCGCAACCGGGCTGCGAGTGCGACAAAGGAGAACGGCTTGGTGACGTAGTCGTCCGCGCCGGTGTCCAGGCCCTCGGCCTGGTCGTACTCGCCGTCCTTGGCGGTGAGCATCAGGACCGGCGTCCACACGCCCTCCTGGCGCAGCTGCGCACACAGCCGCAGGCCGTTGAGGCGAGGCAGCATCACGTCCAGTACGAGTACGTCGTATTCGTTCTGCAGCGCCAGCTCCAGGCCGCGTGGACCGTCATGAGCCATGTCGACGGCGTACCCCTCGCCGACCAGGCCCCGGCCCAGCAGCTCCGCCAACCGCCGGTCGTCCTCGACCACCAGTATCCGCATGCCCCCAGCATGACCGATCGGTCCTGTGGGGAACCTGAAGGGCCTTCAGGAACCTTCAGGTTCCCCACAGTCGGGTCATGCCACTGTCTTTTCACGGCCCGCCGAGGAGGGGGATCCACGGATGCGGGACGAGGGGGGCAGGGTTCCGGATGTCCGGGACCGGGGACCGGGCCGGGCGAATCACCGGCCCGGTCCCAGGGGGACGGCCGGCCCGGAAGCCGTCCGCCGGGCTGCCGAACAGGTCGAGAGGCAGCCCAGGGACATTCACTTCACTACGACGTTGTCCCCGGCCGAGTTCGACGGTCCGGTGGTGGTGTTGCCGTAGTACACCCAGCGCCACGTGCCGGTCTTGGACGCCTTCACGGTCGTCCTGAGCTGACCCGAGCCGTTCGCGTACACCTTCTTCACCGTGGTGTAGGAGGCGGCCCCGGTGGGCTTGAACTGCAGGCTCACCAGGCGGCCCCCGGAGGAGGCGTACTTCCGGGTCTCCCAGTTGGCCCGCGTGACCTTTCCGGTCACGGTGATCGTGCTGCCCTTGGTCACCGGCTCGGGCGAGGCGTTCACGGTCAGACGGGAGTTGCGCTTCACGTAGGCCGTGAGGCCCTTGTCGTCGGTGTCACCGCCGCCGCCCTGGAAGTACACCTCGGCCGCGACCTTCCAGGCTCCGGCCTCGCTGTTGTGCATGTCCCATACGCTCGGGTCGAAGAACATCGTCTCGTCGAAGTCGCAGACGCCCGAACTCACCTTGATGCAGTCGCTCGTCTCGATGGCGTGCCACAGCCGGTCATCCGCATTGCCGCGGTACAGGAACACCGCCGGCCACTTCCACTTGTGGGTGGTCGTCATCCGGAAGGAGGCGGGCACCGCGACCTCCTTCGACACCCCGATCACGATCGGCTTGCCACCGTTCACCTGGACACGGGTGAACGAGACCCCGCCTTCGGCCGCACCGGCCGGCACCGCGGCAACACCGGTGAACACCGCGACCGCGCCACCGGCCACGACAGCTCTCCAGAGCTTCTTCCCCACTTGATCCCCGATCTCTGTAGACAAACGCACCGGAGACCGATCCTCCGGCGCGTTCTTCAGACGGCTGTGGTCTACACGGGGTTGTACGCCAGTGGATCACGATCGGGCATCAGACGATCTTCGCCGCGCATGGGATGATGCGCCGGGCTTCCGGGCCTCGATGTCGGCATCGCTGATCCACTCCAGGCTCCCCAGGGCGACCGCGGGCACGCCGTACTGCACCACGCAAAAACCCCAGTGCATGTGTTCGTACGTCTCTGCGATCATCCCTGAATGGCGCACGATTTCGACGCACTGGTCATTCGGCACACTCACCGTCTTTCCTCCCCTCAGGGCTCCGCGGGTCAAGGGGCCGTCGTGGCGCGGCAGTTCGACGCGGCGCTGGCGTCGGTGGGTTTCAAGCTGTCCGCTCAGTTGCTGGAGCGGCTGTCGGGGCTGTCCGAGGCCGCCGTCGTGCGTACCGCCAGGCGGACCCTGCGGACGGTGAGCGAGATGGTGGGCGACCATGTCCAGCACAACTCGTATTTCATCGACTTCCCGGCGAACGTGCCGGACACCGAAGAATTCTGGATGCGGTGCGTGACGCAGGCGCTCGCCGACAAAACGTCGCGCGAGAGTGTGGTGGAGCAGCTGACGCACGGGATGCTGGATCTGCTCAGCCTTCCCGTGTACGGCCGTTATCAGCACACCTACGAGGAGATGCTCGCCGCGCAGGACGAGCTGATCGCCTCGGCACGGGACCGGGTGACCGTCCTGCACCTCGGCTCGGATCTGGACACCGAACTCACCAGCCTGTACCTGGCTTTGGCCGGCTCCACGACACCCCTGGGCGAGGAGCACCTGCTCGACCTCAAGGCACTCGCCGAGCGGTGCGCGCTCGGGCCACAGCCCGAGTCGATCCCGGTCCGGGAGAATCGGGCGGCTGTCAACGCCGCCCGTCTCGCCGTCGGCGCGGACCTCCTGCTGGACACCGTCACCGACGTGCTCCGGCTGGCCTGCGCACTGTCGGGCGGCGACGTGACACTGCGGGAACCGACCCGGTTCCGCACACTGTCACGTCCGGCCCGCCGTGCCCTGCTCGCGGGCCTCGACACCGTCATCGCGGCGAACCCTGCCAAGCTGGCCGATGTGCACGCCCACCGGGAGCCGTTCAAGCGGCTCGGTGAGCGTCTGCACCCGCACGAGTACCCGCGCTGGCCTCACGCCGCCGACGTGTTCGCGGTGGCGCGGGGCGAGAAGCCGGCGTGGTCCTTCGACAGCCGTGTCGAGAAGCGGCTCGACGAGTTCGACGTCCTCGGCGCGGTGCGGCTGCTGCAGTCCGCTCCCGGCAAGCTGTTCCGCTCCCTGGACCTCCTGCTGCGTACCGCCGCCGACCAGGAAGAGCGGGATGCGGTGGTGGCCGCCGCGGTGCGGGTCGCCCCCGAGGTCTCCGGCCGGGTCGTGCTCTCCGTCCGCGAGCACTTCCACAACCGGGAACGGGAGACCGGCGAAGCCCGCATCTTCATCAACAGTCGCGGCCGGGGCTGGGTGACCCCTGACGTCCGGCCACCCGTCCCCGCCGCCGACCGCGACCGTCTGATCAGTGCACTGGACGCCGAGATACGCCGCAGGCTCCCGGCACCACGCCGACTGCTCCTCGACCCCGACGTCCTCGACGTGGCGCTCCCGCTCAGCGGCAGGGCCACCACGGCGGGGCTCGGCGTCCTGCCGCGCGGGTCACTCTCCACGGTCGACGGCGAACAGCTGCGGTTTTTCGCGTACTGGAAGGAGACCGAGAAACGGACCGACTACGACCTCTCGGCGCTGCTCCTCAACGCCGACTACAGCACTGACTCCTGGCTCTCCTACACATCGCTCACGGCTGCCGGAGCTGAGCACTCGGGTGATGTCACCGAGGCACCCGAGGGGGCCTCGGAATTCATCAACCTGTCATTGGGCCGGGTCCGTAGCACGTTCATCGTTCCGCAGGTCAACATCTACGCCGGTGAGGGCTTCGAGGAAACAGCCGAGTCGTTCTTCGGCTTCATGCTGCGGGACGGTGAGCAGAAAGGCCGGCCGTTCGAGCCGCGCACGGTGCGTATGAAGTCCGAGCTTCGCGGAGTGGGCCGAGTGGCGCTGCCGCTGGTGTTCCGCCGGGAGGACGACGGCCGGTGGCGCGCGAAGTGGCTGCACCTGTACCTGAAGGGCATCTCGTCGGCCAACCGGGTCGAGGAGAACCAGGTGTCGGTGGCCAAAGCGGTACGCGCCCTCGTGGAGCGGCAGCAGTTGACGGTGTGGTACCTGGTGGATCTGATGTCCGACGACTCCACGGTGGTGGACCTGTGGGACGGCGAGCCCGTCCCGGACGAACCCGTGCTCTACATCGGGCTCGAACGTCCCGAGGGCCTGCACCCGGACTCGACGGCCATCACCCTCGAAAACCTGCGCGACGTGATCCCGGGCTGAGTGCTAGCGTTCATCACGGCGAGGCCATGAAGGGGCTTCCTTCTCAATTTCCTGCAATGAAAACAAGTTCTTTCGCTTTCCTCGCCGCCGACGTCGCTTCGGGCGGTGCCCGCGCTCACCACGCGGGCACCGCCCGAACCGCTTTCCGAGCCTGCTCCACAGGGTTCCGGGACCCGGACGGTCCGGAACATGTCCGGCACTCGCCGGACGCGGACGGGGTCGGCCGTGCCGGATGTCTCCACTGCCCTGACGGGGGAGGGGATGGACAGCGGCGACCCGGTTCCCTCACGCAAAGGGAGGGCGGCCCCGGCGCGGCCGGCGGTGCTGTGCCCGATGGACGTACTGCCGACGTACGGCTTCGCGTGGCGCGGCGGACGTGTCGGCGCTGTCCGGTTCGGTGAGGAAGCGGCGCCGTTCCCGGTCGCACCCTGCCGACCAGGGCCGTCGGGGGGACGGTGGGCCAGTTCTGGGCGAGTGCGGAGGCGGTTCCGCTTGCGGTCAGGGACGGCGACGACCGGTTCGGTGTCGGCGGACGCGTGGACAACACGGCCCCTGAATCCGAACTGCCCCTTCGTGTTACGAAGTTGGGCATGTCGGATGAACGTCGGGCGACCGGGCGGTCGCGGACCCCGTGGCCACGCCGCCGGGTGAGGTTCGGTCTGGCGGTGCTCGGCTTCGGCGGCGCCGCTGTCTTCTCCCACTTCTGGCTGGGGGAGTCGTGGAGCGATGTCCTGTGGCTGGCCATAGCGCTGATCGTCGTGTGGACGGCCGCGCAGGAGGTCGTGCAGGCCCGGGGCCGCAGGCACGGTAGGCGGCAGGAGCGTTGACGGGAGCGGGTTCGCCGACGCGAGCGTGCCCGACGTCGGGCCGAAGGTGATCAGCGGCGGGGCCGGCGCGAGATCGTCCCCGAGTACGCACCCGAGTACGCGCCCGCGCTCAGGCCCGCCGGGGACTACTCCCACGCGACGGCCACGACCGCTGCGGCCGCCGCGAACGACCCCACAGCGTAGAAGGCCCGCGGTCGCTTGTTGCGCATGCCCACCAGTGCGGTCACTGCCACCAGGACGTCAAGGGCCAGTTTCACCCCACTGCCGTCGCAAACAGCTCGCCTCACCGAACCCAACCCAACCAAGTCGCTCACCAACTACGGGAGTTCATCGCAGGGTGAGCGGAGTCTCGGATGCGGTGCGGGACAGCTTCTCGGGGTTCCGGACGACGTAGAGGCCGGTGATGCGGTCGGCCTCCACGCGGGCCGCCACGATGCTGTCCAGCTCACCGTCCAGGTGGACCGCCAGCGCCGGACTGCCGTTGACCATGGTGGGGCCGAAGGTGACCGGGATCGTGTTTTTGCCGAGCCCGCCCGCCAGCAGGCGGGCCACCTTCTCGGCGCCGACGATCGGCCGCAGCGCGGCATGCTTCACGCCGCCACCGTCGCCCATGTAGACGACGTCAGGCGCGAGCACGTCGAGCAACGCCTGCAGGTCCCCGTCCTCCAGTGCCCGCGCGAACGACTCCACTGCCGCCCGCGTCTGACGCTGGGAAACCACTGCGCGTGGGCGCCGGGCGTCCACGCGACGGCGGGCGCGGTGCGCGATCTGGCGGACGGCTGCCGGGGTCTTGTCGACCGCCGCCGCGATGTCGTCGTAGCCGACGTCGAAGACCTCGCGCAGGACGAAGACGGCCCGCTCGGTCGGTGACAACGTCTCCAGGACCAGCATCACTGCCATCGACACGCTCTCGGCGAGTTCGACGTCCTGGGCCACGTCCGGGGTGGTCAGCAGCGGCTCCGGCAGCCACGGGCCCACGTACGACTCCTTGCGCCGGGACATCGTGCGCAGCCGGTTGAGTGCCTGCCGGGTGGTGATCCGGACCAGGTACGCGCGCTGGTCGCGCACCTGCTGGAGGTCGACGTCGACCCAGCGCAGCCAGGTCTCCTGCAGGACGTCCTCGGCATCGGCCGCCGAGCCGAGCATCTCGTACGCGACGGTGAAGAGCAGGTTGCGTTGCGCGATGAAGGTCTCGGTGGCCTGGTCGGCGGCGGCGCGATCATCACTCATGTCCCGATCATCTCCCCGTCGTCCGCCCCGTACTCAGGAAGTCCGTTCGACGACCGGTGCCTCGGCGCGCAGGGTCGCCAGCGCCTCACGGCGTACGGCGCCGCCCTTCACGCGGTGCAGGCTGTACCCACCGGGCTTGTGCGCCTCGTCGGCCAGGTGCTTCACGATGCCCTTACACACGCCTTCCTTCATCCTCGCGCCGAGGCGGCCGTCGATGTGGAACCACACCGCCACGTCGGACCTGTTGCCGAACTGGAAGATGCCGGTGCCCCGGCCCAGGCTGATGCACTGCGCTCCGAACGACTGGTTGAGGGGCCCGGGCTGTTCCCCCGCCAGCCGGCTGAGGACCGTGTCGGCGGCCCGCGCTCCGAGCGGCATCGCCGTCTGGCAGCTCATCCGCAGCGGCAGGCCCGACGGCGCCGCCGAGTCTCCGGCCGCGACGATGCGGTCGTCATCCACGCTCGTCAGCGTCTCGTCCGTGAGCACACGGCCCAGCACGTCGGTGCTCAGCCCGCTGCGGGAGGCCAGGTCCGGCACGCCGAAGCCCGCGGTCCAGATGGTCACCGCGCTGGGCAGCTGCCGGCCGTCGGCGAGCCGGACCGCGTCACGTGCCACCGCCGTCACCTTCGCTGCGGGGCCTTCCACAACCTTCACCCCGAGCGCCGCCAGCCGCCCGGCCACCGACCGCCGTCCCCGCCGGTGCAGGTACGGACCGAGCACCCCGCCGCACACCAGGGTCACGCTGCGGCCCTGCTCCGCCAGCTCGGCGGCGGTCTCGATGCCCGTCGGACCGGCTCCGACGACCGTCACCGCGGCCGACGCGGGCGCGGCGTCGAGGACCGGCAGCAGCCGCTGCGCCTCTTCCAGGCCGGCGATCGGGTAGGCGAACTCGGCCGCCCCGGGCACCTGCGGGTCGGCGCTGCCACTGCCCACCGCGTACACCAGGTAGTCGTAGCCGACCGCACCACCGCTCGCCAGCTCCACACCGCGCCCGGCCGCGTCGATCCGCGTCACGCTGTCGACCACCAGCCGCACTCCCTGCGCGAGGACCTCCTGGTAGTCGACGACGGCGGTGTTCGGTCCCGCCCACCATCTGGTGCAGGCGGACCCGGTGGACGAAGGTGGGCCGCGGGTTGATCAGTGTCACCGTCACGCCGTCGTGCTGGGTCAGGCGATTGGCCGCCATGACTCCGGCGTATCCGCCGCCCACCACGACCACGTCCGTGTTCTGCACCATGATGATGTCTCCCTCGGTTCGACCGGTTCGAGCTCAAGACACCGGCTGCGCCACCCCTGTGACAGCATGTGATCCAGTTCACTTTTCATGCGTGGGCGTCCGGACCGGGTGAGTCGAGGCGTCCCATTCGGCGGACAGCGGGGCCTGAAATCGAAGATCCCGACCGGGAGTTGTCGGAGAACGCTTCGCTGCAAGCCCTCAGCGGGATGCGCGCGGTGTCGTGATCGGTTCGAGCAGGCGGCGCGGCGTGTTGATCGCGGTCGACACCGGATCCTGAACGGAGTCCGACGGCTGGAATCCGGGGCCGGTCTCCACCCGGATCGCCGGAACGGGGACGACCGAACCGCACTCCTGGCAGCGCCCCTGGGCGTCGAGGAGGCCCCCGTCCTGGTCGTGGCGGAGGACGCGCCTCGGTCCGTCGGGGGAGTAGAAGGCCTCGCCCCAGTTCATCAGGGAGTGGACGACCGGCCACAGGGCGATTCCCTTGGCGGTCAGCAGGTACTCGACGCCGCCCGCACTGTCGTCGTCACGGGTGAGTACGCCCTCCTGCACGAGGGACTTGAGTCGCGAGGTCAGGACCGCGCGCGGGATCCCGAGCTGCGTGGCGAAGTCCCCGAACCGCCGCACCCCGTAGAACGCGTCCCGGACGATCAGCAGCGTCCAGCGCTCTCCGACGACCTCCAGTGTTCGCGCCAGCGGGCAGTTCCGGTCCGCGTAGGTCTTGGGGAGCGTCATACGCCGATTCTAACAGAGCTGGTTCACTCACTGAACTGGCGCGTGCTACGGTGACGAGCAGGATAGTTCAGTCAGTGAACTGCTCAAGGCGTCGAGCTTCGAGGAGAGCGGCCTCATGTACCAATTCCTGGTTTCCTTCACCGTCCAGCCGGAGCATCGCGACGACTTCGTGGAAGCGGCCGGGCGGGCCGCGCGCGACTCCCTCGCCAACGAGCCAGGCTCGCGGCGATTCGAGATCATCGCCGACGAGGAGAACCCCGACGTCTTCTATCTGAACGAGGCCTACGCGGACGTCGAGGCCTTCGACGCGCACGCCGGAGGCCCCTACTTCGCCGCGTTCTTCGCGCGGGCCAGCGCCTACGCCGAAGGCCCGACGTGGCTCATGAAGGGCAACCTCGTCGGCGGCAAGGCCGCCGCCTGAGCCGGAACCTCGGCCCGGTCGACCCCGGCCGGGTCGCTCCACCCCGACGAATCAGGAGTTCCAACATGTCGTCCGTACTCGTCACCGGTGCGTCCAGAGGTATCGGCCGGGCCGTCGCCGTCGAACTCGCAGGGCGCGGCCACCGGGTGGTCGCCACCGCACGCCGCCCGGAACAGCTGGCGGACCTCCCCGTCGACCGACGGCTGCGCCTCGACGTCACGGATCAGCAGAGCGTCGACCAGGCCATGAGCGACGCCGGCGACATCGACGTACTGATCAGCAACGCGGGGGACACCGTGCGCGCGCCCCTGGAGAGCGTGCCGCTCGCGGAGGTCGAGCGGCTCTTCCAGCTCAACACCCTCGGGGCGTTGCGGGTGGTGCAGGGCGTGCTTCCCGCGATGCGGGAAAAGGGAGCGGGCCGTCTCATCTTCGTCTCCAGCATCCAGGGGCGCCTGGTGCTGCCGATGATCGGCCCGTACGGCGCCAGCAAATGGGCACTGGAGGCGCTCGCCGAAACACTCGCCATAGAGACGGGTCACTTCGGCGTCAAGGTGAGTCTCATCCAGCCCGGCGCGGTCTCCTCCGGTGGCGCTGAACGCGCCAAGGCGTACGTGAAGGAGAAGGACCCGTACGCTCCGCTGCTCGACGCACTGGGCGCCCTGCGCGGCGAGTCGGTCACCCCCGAAGACGTGGCCTCCGCGGTGGCCGACACCGTCGAACAGAACGAACCTCCCCTGCGCGTACCGGTCGGCGCGGCTGCCGAGCGCGTCCTGGCGGCCCGCAAGCAGGCTCCGGAGAACGAACCTTTCCTGGCGACTGAGATCAACTGGTAGCAGACGTAGGGGACATGTGTGCCGGACGGCGCGTCGAGCGCGATCGCGCCCAGTGCGTCGAGCCACCAAGCGAGGAAGAGGCCGAGCAAGAAGGTGCCCGCGGCGCAGGTCGTCCAGGGCAGAGCAATCGGGCCTTCGTCCTTACGTAAGATCGTCACGAAAATGTCCCGGACAGTCGCGCGGGACATGGACGGATTGGGTGGCGATGTGACTCCGCTGGTGGGCCGGGCGACAGAGCTGGAACTTCTGGACACGGTCCTCGACCGGACTCTGGGGGAGAACGGCGGTTCGTGCGTCGTGGACCTCGCCGGGCCCGCGGGCATCGGCAAGAGCCGGCTGATGGCCGAGTTCTGCCGACGCGCACAGGCCCGGGGAATGACGGTGTTGCGAGGCAGGGCCACCGAGTACGAACAGCACATCCCGTACCAGCCGTTCAGTGACGCACTCGCCGACCACGACCTGGAGTTGACGGAGCCGGGTGCCGAGGACGCGCGCGGCGACCGGTTCGGTCTGCAGCGGTCCATCGCGAAGCTGTTCGTCCGGATCGCCCGGACCGGCCCCGGGCTCCTCGTGGCGATGGACGATCTGCACTGGGCGGACCCGGCGTCCCTGGAACTCCTCGACCACGTCGTCCGCCATCCCCCGAACGCCCCTGTCATCATCGTCGTGGCCCGCCGCGACCGTCAGACCACCGCCTCCCTGGACGCCGCCCTCACCCGTGGCATCGACCTGGGTACGGTGCTGAGACTGCACCTCGGCCCCCTCGCCGAGCGGGCCTGCGTCGAGGTCCTCGCCCCCCGACTGGCGCCCGCCGTGCGGTCCGCCCGGGCCGCCGAACTGTACGCCGCGAGCGACGGCAACCCGCTGTACTTTCTCGCTCTCCTGCACGCCGGACAAGCAGAGCGGAACGCCGGGCAGGACGTCCCACCGCCCTCCACCGGACTCGGCTCCGTCCTGCTGGACGAACTGACTCCGCTGACCGCGCCACAGCGTCGTACCGCCGAAGCGGTGGCCGTCCTGGGCGACCGTGGCAGCACCTCGCTGCTGGCCGCGGTGACCGCCCGGGACGAGGCCGAAGTCGGCGCCGATCTAGCGGTGCTGACGGACCGTGACCTCCTGCGCTCCGAACCGGGCGGGCGGTGGACCCTGCGCCACCCGGTGCTACGGGCGGTCGTGCACGAGAACACCCACCCCGTGGAGCGCGTACGCATGCACCGCCTCGCCGCGGACGCGCTGACCGCCGCCGGAGCCCCCGCCACCGAACGCGCCCACCACGTCGAGCAGTCACTGACCGGCTGGGACCCACAAGCCGTCGCCGTACTGTCCGAAGCGGCCGAGCGGTTCGCCTCCACCGCACCCGCGAGCAGCGCCCACTGGCTCGGCGTTGCCCTCACCCACCTGCCCGACCAGCCTCAACATGCCCTGCTGCGCCGCGATCTGATGCTGCGACGGGCGCGAGCCCTGGGGGTGTGCGGTGGACTGCGGGAGAGCCGCGACCTCTTGCACGAGGTGATCGCCATGTCACCGCCCGACGAGGAGAGCGCGTCGCACAGCGTGCGGGCGTCCGCGGTGACACTCTGCGCGGTGATGGAACGTCACCTCGGCCGGTACGCGGAGGCGGTCGCCCTGCTGCGCCGCGAACTCGCCCGGACACGGGGCCCGTCCGATGCCGACAGGGTGGAACTCGGCCTGGAACTCGGCTCGTCCGCGCCGCACGCCACCTCCTACCCGCAGATGCGTGCCGACGTCGTCGCGACCCTCGACCTGGCCCGGTCGCTGGGCGACGAGGTCGCCCAGGCCGGTGCCCTCGCGATCGCCGCCCTCGGGGAGACCTACGAAGGCAATATGAGTGCCGCGCGGCAGGCCACCGACCGGGCCGCCGCGCTGGTGGACGCCCTGACCGATCGCGACCTGGCGGGTCTGTGCGAGCCGCTGGCCCGGCTCGGCTGGTCGGAGGCGTTCCTGGAGCGGTATGCCGATGCCGAACGGCACGCCGATCGCGGCCTGGCCATCGCCCGGCGCGGCGGCCAGCTCTACGTCCTGCCGCACCTCCTGCTCTGCAAGTCGTACGTGCATCTGCAGACCCTGCGGCTGGAGACGGCCATGGAGCTCGCGGATGAGGCCGAGACCATCGCCCGAGGCATCGGCAGCGACGAACTGCTGGCCTTCGTCCTGACCAACAAGGCGTATGTCCAGTTGTTCGCGCTCCCACCCGCCGACCAGGCCGCACTCGCGGTGGCCGAGGAAGCCGTCGCGGCAGCGGGCACGCGCACCAACTGGTGGGCGTCCATCGCCTGGTGCGTACTCGCCCAGGCGGCGATCCACGCAGGCGATCCTCAGCGCGCCCGGGACGCGGTGCTGCGCGGCGGAGGCAAGGACCTGAACGGGCTCCACCCGTCCATGCGTCCGCTCATCCTGGAGATCCTCGTCACCTCCGCCGTCCTGACCGGGGACACGGATGCCGCCGTGACCTGGGCCGAGCGGGCACGCAGGGAGGCGGACCAGCTGGACCTGCCGTCACAGCAGGCATCGGCGCTGCGCAGCACCGCCCACTGTCTGTCCGCCGGCGGCGACACGGCAGCGGCCGCCGAGCTGTTGGAGAAGGCTGTGGACAGGACGGCACGCGGGGGAGCGGTGCTGTGGGAAGCGTTCAGCCTGCTGCTCGGCGCACCCCTGGCGGCCGTCGGCGATCCGGACCGCGCCCGAGCCATGTGGACCCGTGCCCGGCAACTCGCCACGACCGGCGGCGCGCGTCAGCTCACGGGCCTGGCGGACATGATCCATCCCCTCGTGTACGCCGAGCCCCCACCTCCGGCCCAGCCCCAATCCTCGGTTCAGCCCCAGCCTTCGGCCGAGCCCCCACTCGCGGCTCTCTCCGCCCGTGAACGCGAGATCGCCTCCCTGGTCGCCGTCGGCCTGACCACCCCGGCCATCGCCGCCCGTCTCTTCCTCAGCCCCCGCACGGTCGAGTCCCACCTCGCTCGCATCTACCGCAAGACCGGAGTCACTTCACGGGCCGCCCTCGCCGTCCTCCAGACCAGATCGGAACTGCGCGACACGACGACCGGGACGGCGGGGCCCACCTGATCTCACCGGCAGCCGGTGCGCACATCACCTCTCCCGGTCAGCAGGACACCACGCTGACCGGCGAGACGTAGATCGCGGACAGCACTCCGTCTTCGTTCACTTCGACCGGGACCGGGGCTGTCGTGTCGGTCAGTTCCAAGTCGGACGGCAGGGATCGCAGCGGAATGTCGTCGCCGAGATAGACCACCGAGACCGAACCCTGGCAGTCGGAGCCCGCCGCCGGCGCGGAATCGGGGACTCTGCCGTTCTGCGGACCGGCCTTGTGGGAAGTGACGTCGATGAGCGTGTACTCGTACTCGAATCGGGCCGCGCTGACGGCGGTCTCCTCTCTCGTCTGCTTGAGGTCGACCCAGTAGCGGGCGAGCTTCACCTTGACCGCCTTGCAGGGTCTCTGGGTCGGGTCCGGGGTGAAGTTCAGTCCGTCGGAGTCCAGTGTCAGTCCCTGGGACTGGTGTGCGCCGCTGCTGTTGGGTAGTTCCTTGAGATATTCGGTGAGCTGCTCGACGTTCATACCCGCCGTCTTCACGCACTTCGTCGACGTGTCCGTCGTCGGGCTCTGCGTCGCAGGGGCCGTGTCGGGAGCGGCCGTGTACTGAGCGAGCTCAGAGGGCGAGGACCGGGCGGCCGGCTTGTCCTTGGCTGGTTCATCGTCCGAACACCCCGAGACGGCGAACAGCGCTGCTGCGGCAGCGGCCGGTACGAGCAACTTCCGTGCACTTCGCATGAGTTACCTTGCCTGCGTAGAGACTGCTGCCGGCCACAGAGTCACACACGCAGCGGACCCGCGCACGCGTCGCAAGGCTCCTTGCAGCGCAATTCCGTAGCCGATTGCGTAGTCCTACGGACACCGACCAGCCTGGCCCGGGCCGTGTGCTCCGGGTGCTCGCGAACTGTGGGGCGAGCCGTGGGCGGCGGTGGACGGTGACCTGGCCCGGAAAGGGTCCGGATCTTGACCTCGGACAGGGATCCGGGCGAGCCCAGTGCAAGGGCCCTGCTTGGTGGCACATTCCCGCTGCGAAGGCGCGAAGGGACCGTGCGCAGCAGCCCGCCCTGGTCGCCCCGCCGAGTTTGACGAGGAGGACACGATCGCGAGGCGGCAGCGCCGCCGCCTTCGATCACCGGCGCGCCGGCCCTCCCCGATCCGCGGCTCGGACCCGTGCAGGGTGCTGGTCCCGGAGAGCCAGGTGTGGGCGCCGGCCACCACCCTGCGTCCAGCTTCGACACATTGCCGAAGGCCTGCTCGTGTCCGGTCCCGGCGGCGGCCGGAGCTTGGAAGACCGTGAACCGCGCTGCCGTGGCTTCGTGCTGATGAGCGCCAGGTTTTGGCCGCATGCGTTGGCGTTGTGCTGCTCGGTGCTCATGCGTCGACGACACCGGACGCGTTTACGGCCTGGAGGCCGAGGAACGTTGAGTTTGCCGTTCAGCGTCCGATGGCCAGCACCAGTTGCCTGGGAATCCGGGCAACCGTCACTGCCGCTCCGCAGCGGGCGCCAGGTCATGAATCATGAAGTGGAGTTGCGTCGTCCATCGACTCCGCCCACAGTCCCTCGGCGTCGAGCACGGAGGCCGCGACCATCCGAGCCTCAGCGACGAGTTCGGGATCGTACTTGAAGCCTGGCCAGGGAAGGACGGGGTAGTCGTTCTCCTCGCCGAACTGCCGCACCCTCTCCATGTCGCCCAGGGCGGTGGGCGGGAGTGATTCGTTCGCCCAGGACCACAGCCAGGTCTGCTGGGCCACGCTGACGCTGCCGATCACTGTGAGCCGGCCTGCGAGGAAAACCTTGCCGTCGCGCGACCATGTGATCTGCGCGTCGTCCATCGACCACGCGTATGGCACGTCTCCGGCCAGACCGAAGCGCTCGACCATGAGTGCCTGACGCGAGCGGGCGCGCTCCCGAGCCGCGAGCACGACCGCCTCCCAGCCGGAGTGGTCATGCTTCGAGCGGTCGACCACGATGTCTCCTCGTGCAGAACTGTCGGCAAGCTCCTGCCACCCCGGACTGTGACCGGGATCGCCGGGCCTGGACTTGCCAGTACCCGGATGGACCACGTGACGATCACCCACGGCTGACAACGGCTAACACCGTGTCCTACATGGTCAGTTTGAGGAGGCATTTGTAGCAGCAGAGGCCGATGAGCGGACGGATGTTGTGGTCGTTCGTCCGGCCGGGAGAGGCGATCGTGAAGGAGTTCTCGGTGGTTCAAGTCCCACCTCTGAGCCGGGGCATGCAGACGTACGGCCGCGTCCCGCAACGCCCGTGCTCGCATCCGTGGGCAGGGGCGCGGCCGTCACCAGCCCGCGAATGCCTGGCGGCTTCTGTCCTTGCTCCCGGACCACTTCGTCGACCGGCGCGAACGCGCTGTTGACCCACCTCCTCAACGCCTCCTCCGCAAGCTGCCGGACCCTGTCCGCCGCGTTGAATCGTTGCCCGGAAGCGCCCGCCGGTGAGAGGGAGGTTCGCGGGGGCAGGGCTTCGTGGGGACAAGCCCCCAGCCAGGCCGCCAGCCTGGCTGCGGGCGCGCCAGTCGCGAGAGTCCGGAAAGCTCTTCACCCCGGCGCGGGCGGACTGGTTCCAGGCGGTCACCGCCCTCTCCCTCCTGGAGGCGGTCACCGACGGACGAAGCTGCCCGAACTGAGTGACGACGATTCGTTGAAGGGGGGTGAGTTGGCCCGGGGATGTCCGTGTACGGCTGGGAGGCTCAGCGCTGAAGGGCGTGTGATCACTGCTGAACGCCGACGCCGTCTTCAGTTCTCGTTCGCGGCCGAGTGTGCTGGCTGCCTCACCTGGTTCCGGAATTGTGCGGGAGACGAGCCGACCACGCGGCGGAATGCCGTGCTGAATGCGCTCTCGGACCGGTAACCCGTGGCCCGTGCGAGTTCGGAGATCGACAGGGTGTCGCGGGTGAGGGCGTCGCGCGCCAGACTCATGCGCCAGTGGATCAGGTACTCCAGTGGCGGGACCCCGACGTGGTTCTTGAAGGCGTGGGCGAACGCGGAACGCGACATGTTACTGATCTGGGCGAGTTCCTTGAGGCTCCAGGAGTGGGCCACGTCCGCGTGCAGGGCGCGCAGGGCGCTACCGATGCCGTCCTCGTTCAGGGCGCCCAGCCAGCCGGTGGGCCGGTCCGTCCGGGCGGCGTGAGCACGCAGCATGTGGACGAGCAGGATCTGCGCAAGGTGGTTCTGCACCAGTGGACCACCGGCTGCGGTGAGGCCGACCTCGGTGGCCAGCAGATCGATCAACTGGGCGAGCCTGCCGCCATGGGGATCGTCCACGCGGACGATCACGAGCGGCGGCAGGAGATCGGTCAGGAGGGCCGCGTTCCTGTCGTCGAAAGTGATGTGCCCGACGCAGAGGTAGAGATCCTCCTCGGATTCCGGGCCGATCCGCACGAACCCGTCCACGGCGCCCGCCAGTACCTGTTTCGCAGGACGTGGGCTTGCGTTGAGCGTGCCGGCCAGAACGTAGGGAGGCGGGTTACCCATCATGAAGGTGTCGCCCTCATGCAGGAGCACAGGTTCGTGCCCTTCGAGGATCAGCCAGCACGTGCCGCGCACGAGGCCCCCGATCCGCACATGCAGGAACGTGTCGAAGCGCAACGCCCACTTCCCTGCGGCTCGGAGGCTGGGCCCGATCACCGTGCGGGGCCGGAGCAGGCCGATCGCGTCAGCCACGGGGTCCCGGAAGCCGAGCATCAGTGACACCTCCTGGACGATGCGTAAAGGATTCTGGACTTCGCATTATGGATGATGTTGCCGCTGTCCCCCAGGGTGGAGGTGAAACGGATCGCATCGAGAGCATTACGGAGACGCCCACATGGGACAGCTGGAAGGCAAGACGGCAGTCGTCACCGGAGGCAGCACCGGTATCGGTCTGGCCACCGCCGTACGACTGGCGGACGAGGGTGCGTACGTCTTCGTCACCGGGCGACGGGAGACCGAGCTGGAAGCCGCCGTCAAGGCCATCGGAACGGACCGGGCCACCGCGGTCGTCGGGGACATCGGAAAGCCGGAGGACCTGGACCGGCTCTACGACACGGTCCGGGCGCGAGGACGGAATCTGGACGTGCTCGTGGCGAACGCGGCGATCGGCTCGTTCATGACGCTGGAACAGACCACCGAGGAGCACTTCGACGAGATCTTCGCGGTCAATACCCGAGGCACGCTGTTCACCGTGCAGAAGGCGTTGCCACTGCTCAACGACGGAGCCTCGATCGTCCTGGTCGGATCGACGGCCGCTGATCGCGGGATGGAGGCGTTCGGCGCCTACGCGGCGTCGAAGGCGGCCGTCCGGTCCTTCGCGCGGACGTGGTCCGTCGAACTCAAGGGCCGCGGCATTCGGGTCAACGTGGTCTCCCCGGCATGGATCGAGACTCCCGGCGGCACCGCCGCATTCGGCGACGACCAAGCCTTCCAGGCCATCAGGGAGCATGTCGCCACGACCGTGCCCAAGGGCCGCATGGGTACGTCGCAGGAGGCCGCCGCGGTCGTGGCCTTCCTGGCCTCGGAACAGAGCAGCTACGTCGTCGGCGCAAACCTCTACGTCGACGGTGGCACGAACCAGATCTGAGGCGCCACGTCGGGGCGAGGTGGATTTCGGCAGAGTATGTGCCGCAGCCGGGCGGTGCCGGTTCCCGGTGGTACTGCTTCCGCGTGCTGGATCGGTGCCGGTTAGCCTCATGGGATGCGCGTCACCAGAGAGCTGCCCACGCTCGCCGCGGGCGAGGTGGACGTGCCGTTCGTGATCCAGGGCTACGAGGAGATCGTCACCGCCGACATGGCGTGGAACGAACACTCGCACTCCTGGCACGAACTCCTCTGGAACGAGCGCGGGGCATCCACGGCAGTGGTGGGTTCCCAGGTGTGGTGCATCACGCCGACCCTGGGGCTGTGGATGCCGGCCGGGCAGCTGCATTCCGCGTCCGCGACCGCGGGCACCTCCTACCGCGCCCACTTCTTCCGTCACGGAACGCTGTCGGCGCTGGCCGACGAGCCCGTGGCCGTGGAGATCACGCCACTGCTCCGCCTCCTGCTGGAGAGGCTGGGGGAGGCGGACCTGTCACCGCGGTCCCGGTCCGTGACCGAGGCGATGGTCCTC
Organism: Streptomyces liliiviolaceus; assembly: GCF_018070025.1. Classification (NCBI taxonomy): domain Bacteria; kingdom Bacillati; phylum Actinomycetota; class Actinomycetes; order Kitasatosporales; family Streptomycetaceae; genus Streptomyces; species Streptomyces liliiviolaceus. The sequence goes on along the minus strand of NZ_JAGPYQ010000001.1, from coordinate 4,863,460 downwards.
GACGTACTGCGGCCGTCACCCCGCGCGCTGCTGGTCCAGCTGCCGACCTCCGCGCTGCTGCGACCGATCGTGGACGCGGTCCGGGCGGATCCCTCCAACCAGCGGACGCTGACCGGCTGGGCCGCCGCCCTGGGATGCAGCGCGCGCACGCTGACCCGCGCGTTCAGGGCGGAGACAGGCACGAGTTTCGCTCGATGGGTGGCCTCGGTCCGGGCCCAGCACGCCGTGCGGCTGCTGTCCCTCGGGTTCGAGGTCGACGTGGTCGCCGACGCGGTGGGCTACCGCTCGGCGAGCGCGTTCGGGGTGGCCTTTCGGCGTACGACGGGAATGACTCCGGGTCGTTTCCGGGCGCACTGACGCAGGCCGGAGAGGCGGCCCGGCTCACGGCAGCGACAGCCTCGTACAGGGCCGGTGCATGTCCCGATCGCAACAAGGGCTGTCGAAAAAGCTCGATTGATTCGCACTCTCCGAATCCATACGCTCATCAGGTAAGCCTTACCTAAGTTTCTGGTGTGTTCGTGGCGCCCCGCTCCAAGGCCCCCGGACCGCGGGCCCTCGTGTACGAGCCCGCCCGGAACTCCTGATGGAAAGTGGAACAAGGGTCGATGAGAAGCCCACGCCTTCGCGCGCTCGCCCTCGCGGCGACACTCCTGCTCGGACTCACCGCCTGCGGCGGCCAGTCCGACGACACGGACGACAACGGCGCCTCGGACGCCGGCGCGAAAAGCTCCGGCCAGTTCCCCGTGAAGATCAAGCACGCGCTCGGCACCACCACCATCCCCGCCAAGCCGAAGCGCGTCGCCACCGTGAACTGGGCGAACGACGAAGTGCCGTTGGCCCTCGGTGTCGTTCCCGTGGGTATGGCCAAGGCCAACTTCGGCGACGACGACGACAACGGGGTGCTGCCTTGGACCGAGGCGCGCCTCAAGGAACTCGGCGCCAAGACACCGGTCCTGTTCGACGAGACCGACGGCATCGACTTCGAGGCCGTCGCGGACACCGAGCCGGACGTCATCCTCGCCTCGTACTCCGGGCTGACAAAGCAGGACTACGAGACCCTCAGCCAGATCGCCCCCGTGGTGGCCTACCCCGAGGCCGCCTGGGCGACCCCGTGGCGCGACATCATCCGTCTCAACAGCAAGGCCATCGGACTGGCCGACGAGGGCGACGACCTGATCGGCGACCTTGAGGGGCAGATCGACAAGACCGTCGCCAAGTACCCCCAGCTGAAGGGGAAGTCGGCGATGTTCATGACCCACGTGTCGTCCAAGGACGTCAGTGAGGTCGGCTACTACACGACCTACGACACCCGCACGCAGTTCTTCACCGACCTCGGCATGAAGATCCCGGCCAGCGTCTCCGGGCCGTCCAAGTCGACGAAGAAGTTCGTGCTCACCAAGAGCGCCGAGCGCATCGACGACTTCAACGACGTCGACATCATCACCGGCTACGGAGACGACAAGGGCGAGCTGCTGAAGGCGCTCAAGCAGGACCCGCTCACGTCGAAGCTGGCCGCGGTCGGACGGGACTCCATCTATCTGCTGCCCGGCAGCACCCCGCTGGCCACCGCCGCGAACCCGACCCCGCTCTCCATCCCGTACGTCCTGGACGACTACGTGGCAGCACTCGCCAAGGCCGCGGACAAGGCCGCGTGAGCGTCACCGACATCCCGCGTGCGCCGGACGCCGTCCCGCTACGGCGTTCGGCGCGTGTGCGCGTCAGTTCGCTCCTCGCCGTCACCGCGGTCCTGATCGCCGTCATGACCGCCTCCCTCGCCTTCGGTTCCCGCGATGTCGCCTGGTCCGACGTGTGGTCGGCGCTCGGCGGGGCGGACCACACCCTGGAACAGGCCGCGGTCGCCAAACGCATTCCGCGTACCCTCCTCGCCGTCGTCGTCGGCGCCGCCCTCGGCCTCGCCGGCGCGGTGATGCAGGGGGTGACCCGCAACCCGCTGGCCGACCCCGGCATCCTCGGCGTCAACATGGGCGCCTCCCTCGCCGTGGTCACCGCCATCGCCTCCTTCGGCCTTGCCTCGGCGTCCGGCTACATCTGGGTGGCGATGCTCGGCGCCGCCCTGACCGCCGCCTTCGTCTACGGCGTCGGCTCACTGGGACGGGGCGGCGCCACCCCGCTGAAGCTGGCCCTCGCCGGCGCCGCCATCTCGGCCGCGCTGGCCTCCCTGGTCAGTGCCGTCGTCCTGCCGCGCAACGACATCGCCGACACCTTCAGGCTGTGGCAGATCGGCGGAGTCGGAGGTGCCTCGTACGAGCAGCTCGGCAGCGTCCTGCCGTTCCTCGCCGTGGGGTTCGTGCTCTCCCTGGCCTCCGCCCGTGCCCTCAACTCGCTGGCCCTCGGCGACGACCTGGCCGCCGGGCTCGGTGAGCGCGTCGCCCTCGTCCGGGCCACCGCCGCACTCGGGGCGGTCGTCCTGTGCGGCGCCTCCACCGCCGTCGCCGGACCGATCGGCTTCGTCGGACTCGTCGTACCGCACGCCTGCCGCCTGCTGGTCGGCGTGGACCACCGCTGGCTGCTGCCGTTCTCCGCGCTGAGCGGCGCCGTCCTGCTGACGGCCGCGGACGTGGTGGGCCGGGTCGTGGCACGGCCGTCCGAGATCGACGTGGGAATCGTGACCGCGCTGGTCGGTGCCCCCTTCTTCATCCACATCGTCCGCCGACAGAAGGTCAGATCCCTGTGACTGCCCCCGCCGTCCCTGGCCAGTCCGTGGCGCGGACCGTCACCCGGGTCGCCCGTACCCGGGTCGGCCGCGCCCGACGTAGGCGGCTGCTCGTCCTCGTGCTGCTGGTCCTCGTCGCCGCCGCGTTCGCCACGACCCTCATGGCCGGGCACACCTACTATCCGGCCCGCGACGTACTGCGCGTGATCATGGGGGAGCAGGTGCCGGGCGCCTCCTTCACCGTCGGTACGCTGCGCCTGCCGCGCGCGGTACTCGCCCTGACCGCCGGATTCAGCTTCGGCATCGCCGGCGTCACCTTCCAGACGATGCTCCGCAACCCGCTCGCCAGCCCCGACATCATCGGCATCAGCGCGGGCGCGAGCGCCGCCGCGGCCATCGCCATCGTGGTCCTCTCACTGAGCGAGACCGAGGTCTCGGTCCTCGCCATCGCCGCCGCGCTCGGGGTGGCACTGCTCGTCTACACCCTCGCGTTCCGGGACGGGGTCGCCGGCACCCGGCTCATCCTGATCGGCATCGGTATCTCCGCCCTCCTCGACAGCGTCACCTCGTACGTCCTGTCGCAGGCGGCCGAATGGGACCTCCAGGAGGCGATGCGCTGGCTCACTGGCAGTCTCAACGGCACCTCCTGGCAGGAGACCGTGCCCGCCGTCCTCGCCGTGCTCGTGCTCAGTCCGGTGCTGCTCTCCCAGGGCCGCAACCTGAACGCACTGAGCCTCGGCGACGACACGGCGTCCGCACTCGGCGTCCGCGTCGAACGCACCCGCGTCATCGTGATCGTCGCGGCCGTCGGGCTCATCGCCTTCGCGACGGCCGCTGCCGGGCCCATCGCCTTCGTCGCCTTCCTCTCCGGTCCGATCGCCGCCCGGCTGGTCGGCAACAGCGGATCGCTGCTGATACCCGCGGGCCTGGTCGGCTCCCTGCTCGTCCTGGTCGCCGACTTCACCGGCCAGTACGCCTTCGACATCCGCTACCCCGTCGGCGTCGTCACCGGCGTCCTCGGTGCCCCCTACCTCGTCTACCTGATCGTCCGCACCAACCGGGCCGGAGGCTCACTGTGACCGCGTCCCACACCCTGTCCACCGAGAACCTCACACTCGGCTACGGCGACCGTGCCGTCATCGAGGGACTGGACCTGACCCTCGCGGCCGGCCGGATCACGGTGATCGTCGGCGCCAACGCCTGCGGCAAGTCGACCCTGCTGCGCTCGATGTCCCGGCTGCTCACCCCGCGTACCGGGCGGGTCGTCCTGGACGGCAGGGAGATCCACCGCACCCCCGCCAAGGAACTCGCCCGCACGATGGGCCTGCTGCCGCAGGCGCCGGTCACCCCCGAGGGCATCACGGTGCTCGACCTGGTCGGACGGGGCCGCCACCCGCACCAGCGCGCGTTCTCCCGCTGGACGGCCAAGGACGACGAGGCGGTGGCCGTCGCGCTGGAAGCCACGAGGACCACCGAACTGGTGGACCGGTCGGTCGACGAACTCTCCGGCGGCCAGCGCCAGCGCGTGTGGATCGCCATGGCGCTCGCCCAGCAGACCGACCTCCTGCTGCTCGACGAGCCCACCACGTTCCTCGACATCAGCCACCAGATCGAGGTACTCGACCTGCTGACCGACCTGAACCGGACCCGCGGCACCACGATCGTCATGGTCCTGCACGACCTCAACCTGGCCGCGCGCTACGCCGACCGCCTCGTCGCCCTGGCATCCGGCGCGCTGCACGCCGCCGGGACCCCCGAAGAAGTGATGACCGAGGACACCGTCCAGGCCGTGTACGGCATGGAGAGCCGCGTCATCGAGGACCCGCTCTCCGGCAAACCCCTCGTCCTGCCCATCGGGCGTCACCACTCGAAGGCCGACGGAATCGGTGCCGGACACCGGGCGGAGCCGCCCGTGAACGCGCGGAAGGCAGCCGACCGGTGACATCGAGACTCACCGCACTGCTGCCCGACCTCTCGCCCTGGCGCACCTCCCGGGACTTCCGCCTCCTGTGGGTGCAGGGCCTGGTCACCTACCTGGGCAGCGTGATGGCGCTGATCGCGCTGCCGCTCCAGATCAAGGACCTGACCGGATCACCGCTGGCCGTGGGCGCGATGGGCGCCGTCGAACTCGTACCCCTCGTCGTGTTCGGACTGTACGGCGGCGCCCTCGCCGACGCGGTGGACCGGCGCAAGGTCATCCTGCTGACCGAAGCGGGCCTGGGACTGCTCGCGGTCGTCCTGCTGGTGAACGCGATGCTGCCCAGCCCCATGCTGTGGCCCCTGTACGTGGTCGCCGCGGGAGTGGCCGCACTCGCCGGTCTCCAACGGCCCGCCATGGACTCGCTGCTGGCCCGCATCGTCCCGCACGACCAGCTCGCCGCCGCGGCCGCACTGAACGCCCTGCGCTGGCAGATCGGGGCCATCGCCGGCCCCGCGGCGGCCGGGCTGGTGGTGGCGTACGCGGGCAACGTTCCCGCCTACGCCACCACCGTGGCCGGCTTCGCCGCGTCGGTCCTGATGTGCCGTCGCCTCTCGGCCGTGCCGCCCGTGGAGCACGCGGCCAGGCCCTCCTGGCGCGGCATCCTCGAAGGAGCCCGGTACGCCTGGTCGAGGCCGGTCCTGCTCGGCACGTACGCCATCGACCTCGCCGCGATGTTCTTCGCCTTCCCGAACACGATCTTCCCCTTTCTCGCCGACGAACTCGACGCCGAATGGTCGCTCGGCCTGATGTACGCGGCAGGCTCTGTCGGCTCACTGTTCGTCAGCCTGACCAGCGGCTGGGTGTCCCGTACCCGGCGCCACGGCCTGCTGGTGGTGTTCGGTGCCGCAGGGTGGGGCGTGGCTGTCGCGGCGGCCGGCTGGACCTCGAACATCTGGCTGGTGCTGGTGTGCCTCGGCCTGGCGGGAGCGGGGGACATGCTGAGCGGTCTGGGCCGCTCGACCATCTGGAACCAGACCATTCCCGACCGGATCCGCGGCAGGCTCGCCGGCATCGAGGTCCTCTCCTACAGTGTCGGCCCCCAGCTCGGTCAGGTCCGCGCCGGAGCGATGGCCGGCTGGACCGGCGCCCGCCCGGCGATCTGGACCGGCGGGCTCGCCTGTGTCGCCACGGTGGGGGTGCTGGCGGCCGTGCTGCCCAAGCTCCTCAGCTATGACGCCCGCACCGACGAGGACGCCCTCCGCCGCGCCGGCGAGGTCACCGACCTGCGCAAGCGGGGCGTGACTGCCGCGGAGTGACACGACCGCGGAGTCACACACCGGTGAGTGACGAACCGTCAGTGACAAACTGTCAGTGACAAACTGTGAGTGGTGAACCACCAGTGGCGAATCTCCGTCGCCCGGCTGTCGCCGCGGCGCGCTGATCGCCCACCGCGCGCCCCCGACCGCGGAGCGGCCTTGACCGGCCTGCTCTTCTGCCCACGGGGGATCAGCCCCGTGAACGGGGTTGCCCAGGAGGGCTCGGAGGCCGTGATCCCACCAGCCACAGCGAGATCGCCCCGAAGGCCGACGCCGTGCAACGACGACCACCATGGGATCTGTCGCACGACCGGGTGACATTCTCGACCCGCCCCACGTCCTGGGTTCCAGTTCTGGTGGCCGGCTGACAGCCCTTCACGGAAGGCTGGCAGTCATTCGTCATCCCAATCCTCCGGAGCTCCGGGCGCGTGCCGTCGCGTTGGTCCGCGTCGGCACGCGGGCCAGGCAGACCGCGGTCGAACTCGGCATGGTCGGCCAACGATCCCGGGTCGGAAAGGCTCGGAAGACCAGGACCCGGGTCCGGTGTCGCCGCCAGGACAGGCGACGGCAGTCAGCCGTTAGAGTGCTCGGCAGCGAGCTGCCGCCAGTGTTTGACCCAGCCCGCCTTGCGGTTGTCCGACGAACTGGTGGACCAGCTTCCAACTGTGTACCAGCTCCAGGCGAAGCGACTTCGGCAGTTTGTCGTGCTCGTTGCTACATCCCGCCAGACACGGGGGTGGAGAAGCCGAAGCGCGTCCTCGGCCCTAGAGCCTCCACCGATTCCCGGAGCGGTTCAGTTCTTCTTGCCCGAGTCTCCTTGGGAGGCCGGTCAGGTCAATGACCGGCGGCTTGAACTACTGCGCGAGCAGTCGGCGACGGCTCCGGGAGTGCCGGTTCGGCGGGCCGTCAACTCCGTGCACGGGGCCCGGGGAATGCGTGAGTGCGCGCGAGGATCACGACGATCACTGTGAAGACGACGAGGACCGCAACCGCGATCATGAGCGACGCGGATCCGAGGCCGGCCAGGAGGATGCCGCCGATCAGGCCGCCGAGTCCGATGCCGCCGTTCCACATCGTGACCATCAACGGCTGCGCGGCGTCAGCGTGTTCGCGCGATGCTGTCATCAGTGCGCCCTGGAACAGGGTCGCGGCCCCGCCGAACGCGAGTCCCCAAGCGGTCACCGCGACATGGTCCACGACCACGTTCCCGGACCAGAGGGCCAGCGCCACCGCCGCTGCGGCGAAGAACACCGTGCTGAGGATGACAAGGCGCCGGTGGTGCCGGTCGACGAACACGCCGGTGAGCCAGATGCTCAGGATCGAGGCGATACCGAAGGTGAGCAGGATCCACTGCACCTGGTCCGCGAGCCCGACTCCCGCCAGCACGGGCGCGATGTATGTGTAGAGGATGGTGTGAGCGAGCACGTACACGCCCGTGACGGCCAGGATGGTGCGAAGGCCTCCGATGCGCAGGAGGCGGCGCAGGGGCAACCGCTCGGCGGCCTCCTGGCCGGGGACGTTCGGCAGCTTCCACATCGCCCAGACGATGAGCAGCCCGCTCAGCACCGACATGAGGCCGAAGGTCACCTGCCAGCCCACCATCTGACCGAGGAACGCCCCGATGGGAACACCCAGGGCGAGCGCGACGGGCGTACCGGCGAAAGCGAAGGCCATGGCCCTGCCCTTCAACGCCTCCGGAGCTATGCGCTGCGCATAGCCGCCGAGGATGCTCCACGTGACACCGGACGCCGCGCCCGCGACGAACCGCGCCACCATCGTGACCGTGTAGTCGACGGAGATCGCCGTGCCGAGGTTGGCGACGAGGAATCCGATGAGCGCGACGACGAGAAGGTGACGTCTGGGCCAGTTCGTCGTGGCGACCGCCACGGGGATCGCCGTGAGCATCGTGGCGACGGCGTAGATGGTCACCGTCTGCCCGGCCATCGATTCGGAAACACCGAGTGCACGGCTCATCTCGGGGAGCACCCCCGCGGGCAGCGCCTCGGTGAGCGTGGTGATGAAACCTGCTGTGAAGAGCGCGACGAGAGCCGCGACGGGTAGGCGGTCCTCTCTCTGCGCATGCGGGATCGCGTCCTGAACCTTGGTCATTTCTTCTTCCTCCCGGCATGCCGGAGCCAAAGCTCGACGGCCTGCAACGTGTCTGCGTGCACCGCGTTTGCGGGACGTGGAGGATCCTGCAACTTTGACATCAATGTGAAGGCAAACAGGGCAGTCGGCGGCTCTTCGGAAGGGTGGGCGGCTTGCCTTCTCATTGATGTGAAGGTGTGAACGTGGGTCACGCGCCGCCGGTCCGGGTGAACGACGAGCCGGCCGCACCCGTCCGCTGAATGACCGCTCTTGAACTGGAGACTGTCCGTGACCGTTTCAGACCTCTTCGAGCCCCTCCCTCTTCTGCACGGCCCTGCGATGCGAAACCGGTTCATGATGGCGCCGCTGACAAGTCAGCAGAGCGAGCCGGGCGGTTTCCTGTCCGAGTTCGACAAGGACTGGATGCGCCAGCTGGCCCGAGGCGGCTACGGGCTGGTCCAGACGGGCGCGACGATCGTAGAAGCCGGTGGGATCGCGTGCGCTCGACAGCCGGGCATCTTCAGCGATGAGCACCTGCCCGGGCTGACGGAGGTGGCCGCTTCGATCCGCGGGAACGGTGGCTTGTCCGCCGTCCAGCTCCACCACGCGGGTCACCGCGCGAACCCGCGCTTCGGCGGTGTGCCGTCGCCCGCCTCCGGCAAGACGATCCCCGACGTCTCGGCGCTGTCGACGGCAGAGGTGGAGCGCATCCGGGACAGTTTCGTCGTAGGCGCCAAGCGAGCCGAGGCGGCCGGGTTCGACGGAGTCGCGGTACACGGCGCCTTCGGTTGGATCCTGTCGGAATTCATGTCCCCGGTGCTGAACGACCGGACCGACAGGTACGGCGGCAGTCTTGGGAATCGCGCACGTTTCACGATCGAGGTGATCGAGGGGATCCGCCGGGAATGCGGACCCGACTTCCAGATCGGATGGCGTCTGTCGATAGAATGGTACGGCCTGCGCCTCGGAGAACTTCGGGAGATGACCGCGGAGATCCTCGACCGAGAGCTGATCGACTACCTGGATCTGGCCCTGTGGGACTACGACCAGATCGTCCAGGAGGGTGCGTTCCGCGGGCGCACGATGCTCAGCGTCTTCGCCGATCTGCCGCGCAAGGGCGTCCGGTTGGGCGCGGCGGGCCGGATCAGGAGCGCCGAGCGTGCCGCGCGACTGCTGGACGAGGGATGCGACTTCGTACTGATCGGCCGGGCCGGCATCCTGGAGCGGAACTGCCCCGTTTTGGTGGAGTCGGACTTCTCCCACCGGAGCCCGGCTCTTCCCGTGCCCGCGGACTTCCTGCGGAGAGGCGGAATGAGCGAGCGCTTCATCGACCATCTGCGCGGCTGGGGAGACTTCGTACGGCCCGGCAGCCTCTAGGAGGGGGACTGACCGGATCAGGCTGGAAGGATGCGAAGCGATGGAACTGGACTGGCACGGAGAGACACTTCACTACACCGACGAGGGCGTCGCAGGCGACGCGATCCTGTTCCTCCACGGTCTCGGCGGCAACGCGAACAACTGGCTGCATCAGCGCCGGGCCTTCGCACGGCATCATCGCGTGATCACCCTGGACCTGCCCGGTCACGGGCGATCCACGGGAACGAAAGTCCCGTTCGGGCACTACGCGAACGCCGCTCACGCGGTGCTCGACCATCTGCGAGTGGACCAGGTCTCAGTCGTGGGACTGGCGATGGGGGCCAGGGTCGGCATCATGCTCGCGGCACGCTCACCGCATCGTGTCAGGCGTCTGACGATCGTGAACGGGTACCTGGAGCTCCCGCCGCACGAGCGCCGGCAACGCGCCGAACTCTACGACCTGCTCCTGCGCCCGGGTGGCGCCCGCACATGGGCGGAGCTGCTGCTCGACGGCATGGGCGTGCACGGACACGCCGGCATAACGAGAGGTTTTCTGAAGTCGGCCGACCGCATCGATCCCGCACACGTGAACGCCGTCTTCCATCAGGTCGACCAGTCCGATCAGCTGGAGGAGTTCCGTGCGTTGACCGTTCCCGTGCAGCTGATCGTGGGGGAGCGGGACCACCTCGTCCCGTCGTCGTCCACCGATCAACTGGCCTCGCTCACCGGTGAGGTGACGATCAGTCGTCTCTCCGGCAGTGGACACCTGCCCTATCTGGAGGAGCCGGCGACGTTCAACCGTGTGCTCGGTGAGTTCGTGCACGGTAAGGATGGGTTCGTGCACGGTCAGGCGGCATCGGCGGACGACTCACCCCCGGACACAGCGCTCAGATAGTCGTCCAGAGCGTTCAGGTTCCGTGTCAGGAGGGTGACGCGCTCGCGCAGCCGGTCTCGTTCCGCTGCGATCCGGCGAACGAAATCGGGGTCGTCGTACTGCGAGCACGCGGCAGCGGCCAAGCACGGGAGGACCTCACGGATGATCTCGGTGGTGAGACCCGCCCCCAGCAGACCGCGGATGTGCTCGACCCTCTCCACGGCCGTCTCTTCGTAGCACCGGTAGCCGTTCTCCTCACGACGCGGGGCGAGGAGACCCTGTTCCTCGTAGTAACGCAGAAGACGGGTGGACACACCGACCCGCTCCGAAAGCTCCTTGATCCTCATCATCGCCCCTGCGGTTGAACGTCACACGTCGGCCGGCGTCGGCCTCGCCTTCAACATTACCGAAAGTTCGGTAACATTGAGGAATGGCGCGTCCCCCCTCCATCGGCGAGGCTCAACTACTCGACCTGCTCATGCCTGTCTTCCGGGAGAAGGGCTTCGAAGGAGCCCTGATCGGCGACCTCTCGGCGGCCTCGGGCCTGCAGCGGGCGAGCCTTTACCACCGGTTCCCCGCCGGGAAGGAAGGGATCGCGGAGGCGGTCCTCACCGCCGTGGGTGAGCGTTTCCTGTGGATCCTGGAACCGCTGCGGACGGAGTCCGACGTCTCGCAGGGGATGGACGAGACCGCTCGCCGGCTGAGTGACTTCTACGGGGCGGGGGCGTTGTCGTGCGTCCTCGACACGATGACGCTGGCGGGCGCTCCGGCGAAGGTGCGCGAACACGCCCGCTCGCTCGCCGTGACGTGGATCGAGGCGATGGCCGAAGCCGCGCAGCGCGCGGGTCGAGGCCCCGATGACGCGCAGCGCGTCGCGAAAGACGTGTTCCTGCGGATCGAGGGGGCCTTGGTGCTTGCCCGGGTGTTGGGTGACACGGAGCCCTTCACGGAAGCCGTGGCCCTTTTGCCGACCCTTCTGACGCCCGAGCGGGTCTAGGTCCTGTCCGGGCAGGGCTGGAAGTCAAGCGCCGCTGTTAGCGGGATTCCGGCACTGGCCGTTCTCCCGTAACCCCTCGGCAGCTGCCGCACGGTGGCTGTCCACCCACTGGCTGCCCATGCGTTGATCGGCCCTGCGCTGCTGTCGATGAGCGGCCTCCGAGTCGTGCACGGCCGACCCTGCGGACGCTGGCCGCACTCCACCGAACGCGCCGCAAGGGCTGAGCCCAGGAACGCGACCCATGCCTTCGAGAGTGTGGCGCAGGTCACTTTTGGAAAGTTACCGAACGTACGGTAAAAATGAAATCGTCCACCTCGTACGACTCTTGAGGAGCATGTGCAATGAGCAGCAAGACCGCAGTCGTGGTTCTGTCCGACCCGTCGACAGGTACTGACGAAGCGCTGGGGCGGGTCTTCGACGCCCTCGCCACTGCCTGGGAGTTCGCGCAGGACGGCGAGGCCCTGGTGCTGTTCCAGGGGACCGGCACGCGCTGGCCGGCCGTGCTGGCCGACTCGGATCACCCCGCCCACGAGCTCTACACGGCGGTGAAGAAGCAGGTCGCCACGGTGGCCTCCTCGGGCTGCACGACCGTCTTCGGCGCGGAGAAGGGCATCGAGGGCGAGGGGATCAAGCAGATCGGCCAGAACCAGGCGCCCGGCACCCCGGGGGTCGCGAGCATCCGGGAACTGGTGGAGTCCGGCTACCGGATCCTGACCTTCTGATGCCGCGGCGCCTTCCGCCGCTCATGGAGCGCGGCAGGGCGCTGTGAACCCCCGGGAACAGCCGGAGTGGCCGGAGTAGCCGGAACAGGGAAAGGGCTGCGGCCGATCGCCTCACCCGGCCCATGCGGGGGAAGGGCGCGCTCCCTTGCTATCGGTGGCCGTCCCGCACGCTGCGGGACGGCCACCCGAACGGTTCCCTCAGCCCCTCGGTCTCTCAGTCCCTTGGGCAAGGCCCCGCGAAGGTACCGGCGACGCGAGACGAGGCGACCGGATGCCAGCTCCGCGCGGCGGCCGCCCATGACGCCCTCTATGTCGCATGACGTTGGGCGCGTCGTAGTACATCCCTCCGGCCTGTGCCCTCGCACCCACGACCACCTGGAGTCTTGATGTCAGTCCCAGATCTGTTCAATCCACTCACCCTTTCGCACGGCCCTGCCATGCGAAATCGGTTCATGCTGGCGCCGCTCACCAATCAGCAGAGTGAACATGACGGTTCCGCGTCCGCAATCGATCAGGAGTGGATCAGGCAACTCGCGCAAGGCGATTACGCCTTGATCCAGACCGCTGCCGCCACCGTCGAACCCGGCGCAAAGGCATTCGTGCGCCAGCTCGGAATCCACAGTGATGAGCATCTTCCCGGCCTGGCCGAAATGGCCACTTCGGTCCGGGAGGGAGGGGCTCTGTCGGCAGTGCAGTTGCACCACGCCGGCCATCGCGCCCGCCCGGAACTGGGAGGCGTTCCGGCTCCGGCTTCCAGCAACACGGTGCCGGGTGTCAAAGCACTCGCAACGGAACAGGTCGAGGGCATCCGCGACAGCTTCGTCGCGGCCGCGGTCAGAGCGGAGAAGGCAGGATTCGACGGCGTCTCCGTGCACGGCGCGTTCGGATGGATCCTGTCAGAGTTCATGTCCCCCCTGCTCAACGACCGTACGGACAAATATGGCGGAAATACTGAGAATCGAGCACGCCTCACCATCGAGGTGATCGAAGGGATTCGCAAGGCGTGCGGTCCCGAATTCCAGATCGGCTGGCGTCTGTCGGTCGAGCGTTACGGGCTGCGTCTGGCGGAACTGCGCGAGATCGTCACCGAGATCCTTGATCAGGAATTGATCGATTACCTCGATCTGGCCCTGTGGGACTCCGCGCAGATCGTGCAGGAGGGGGAGTTCCGCGGAAAGACGATGCTCAGCGTCTTCACGGACCTTCCCCGAAAGGGTGTGCGCGTGGGGGCCGCGGGAAAGGTCAGGAGCGCCCGGCGTGCTGGGCAGTTGCTGGACGAGGGCTGTGACTTCGTACTGATCGGCCGGGCCGGCATTCTCCAGCGGGACTTCCCCCGACAGGTGAAGGCTGACCCGCTGTACGAGAGTCCGGAACTTCCCGTGACGGCGCAGTACTTGCGGGAGGGAGGACTGAGCGAGCGCTTCATCAACTACGTGAAGGGATGGCAGACCCTGATCTACTGAACCGGCACCGTTCCAGCACTCATCGCACAGGAAATCACCCGACCCAGGATTGTGGACACGATGACGAAGAAAGCCGACATCAACTTCTACTTCGACCCCGTCTGTCCCTTCGCGTGGATGACCAGCAAGTGGATTCGGCTGGTTCAGGCACAGCGCGATTACACCGTCGAGTGGCGGTTCATCTCCCTGCGCCTGATCAACTCGCACCTCGACTACGACAGCCACTTCCCCTCGGAGTACGAGGCCCAGCACCCGGCGGGCCTGCGGCTGCTGAGAGTGGCCTCGGCGGCCCGGGAGAGACACGGTCGCGACGTGACCGGACCGCTCTACCAGGCCTTTGGCGCGCGCATCATGGAGGTCGGACCCGACGAAGGGCGGGCCCCCGGGTGGCAGGCCGACCCTGCCCTCGTCTCGGAGGCCCTCGCGGAGGCCGGCCTCCCGATCTCGCTCGTCGACGCACTCGACGACACGGCCCGCGATGTCGAGATCCAGGCCGAGTCCGACGAAGCGCTGTCACTGACGGGCAAGGACGTCGGCACACCGATCGTGCACTTCGAGCCGCCCGAGGGCGTCGCCTTCTTCGGGCCGGTGATCAGTCGGCTGCCCGGCGAGGAGCAGGCGGGGGTGCTGTGGGATCACGTCATCGGTCTCGCCCGATTCCCCGGCTTCGCCGAGCTCAAGCGCAGTCTGCGTGAGCGGCCGCAACTGCCGTCGTTCGGGGTGACGCCAGGGCGGACGGGCAGGACCGAGGACTGGCACGCGGGAAGCCGCCGACTCAAGAAGTAGGCGCAGGAGCGCTTCGGTGCCGACCGGCCCCGGCTCCCGATGCGGAGTGGGAGATACACGCCGGGCGCGGGGGCGCGCAGCGGGAGCTCGGTGCGGACGGGGCGGTCCGTGAGATGAGCCCGGGGTCGATGGCGTGCGGAGAGTACGAGGACCTAAAGCCTGTCCGGTGGATCGATCATCACATGGCTAACCTTGTCCCGTGGACCTCTACTTCGATCCGGTGCCTGTGCTCGGCGATGCGCGCGGAGCGTTCCTGGGACAGTGGTCGGATCGGAAGTGGCTCAACGTGCCCGGACCGTTCTACGGCGCTGGAACCGACAACTGCGGCACCGGCCGTATCCACGCCCCGGAGCTCGTGCTCTACGAGGCCGACCACTTCACCGAATACGTGTACCGGCAGCCCCGGACGCCGGAGGAGCTTCAGCAGCTGGTTGACGCAGCGGAGGCTGAGGCCTTCTCCGGCTACGGCTGTGACGGTGACGCTCAATGGACGCCGACAGCGGTCCGGGAGTGGTGGTGTGACCGAGGGCGGATCAGGGAGTACCTGGTGAACAGGCGTGCCGACTGGGAGGCCGACGACGCGAAGGCCGGGCAGGGCGTGGGCGACGCGGCCTTGGACTACGCCGCCTACCTCGACGGCGAGCTGGCGTCGCACCTGCGTGTCTATCTCTTCTGGCTTGAGGAGCGACGCACTCCCACTGTTGCGGACCGACTGCCGCAACTCTGATGACAGCGGTGCGTCAGCCGCAGAGCTGGAGCTGTTACGTCCGACCCTCGGCCTGGTCGACGTGCGCGTCAGGCAACCCTCCGAAGCCGACCTTGATGCTCTGGAGGACACGGCTGGCCGCAGCCGCGCTGCCGGTCTCGATGTCCTTGGAAATCCTTTGTGTGAGTAAGAGGTCGTCTCAGTTGGTGTTTTGACGGCCGGTCTCGTAGGCGAGTTGTGGACAAGAATGAGAGCGGAAGGGCGGAGGGCTACCGCGTCGGCGCTGCGCCTCGCGGACGAGCTAATCGCAGTAGGCCGCCGAGTGGTAGTGGACGCGCTCAGCAAGCCCTCGATGGCCTGTAGGGGCCTACTCGTCGTCAGGAGCCCACTCTGTTCGATATCCCGGGCGATCGGAGTAGCTGGTCAACGCGAGAACCCGCACAGCCCAGTCACTGTGGAGAGCCTCGTAGTCCCCGAGGTCAGCGTGATCCGGGTCGCGCCAGGCGGCGAGAACGTCGCGCTTCATGGCAATTGTGCGTGCCGGAGCATAGAGCGCGGCGAGCGGGCTCTCGGGGGTCAGCCCATCGGGTAGCCAGAGCTCGGGGGGCTGGTCTGCGGCTGTTGCCTCGTCGACGTTGATCTGCTCATGCAGCCAGGTGATCAGTTCGGCGGTCATACCCAGCATGATTCCTTCTGCCACTGACAGTAGTGCAGTCCAGGTTTCTCCCGTGGTACGTCCAGAGGACCTGGCGTCAGAACTGGTCCGCGTTGGTGCTCCGGCGAAAGCAGATGAGGGTACTGGCGATACCGACGAAGGCCAGGAAGTGCTCAGCCTTGCGTTCGTAGCGGCGGTGCAGACGACGGCATCCGTTCAGCCACGACATCGTGCGCTCGACCACCCAGCGGTGCCGGCCAAGACGGTCGCTGGCTTCAACCCCACGACGGGCGATTCTTGGCACGATCTGTCGGCGGCGCAGCCAGCTGCGCAGGTGGTCGAAGTCGTACGCCTTGTCCGCATGCAGTTTGGCCGGTCGACGACGCCGGGGGCCGCGCCGGGAGCGGATGGGCGGGATGCCTAGCATCATTGGCGCAAGCGCTTGGCTGTCGTGGAGGTTGGCGCCGGAGATGCCGATGGAGAGCGGGAGTCCGTTGCGGTCACAGATGACATGGATCTTTGACCCGAGCTTCCCGCGATCGGTCGGATTCGGTCCGGTCAAGGGCCCCCTTTGACCGCCCGAATACTGATTGAGTCGATCGCGCAACGCGACCAGTCGAGTTCGCCGTTTGCACCGAGGCGGTCCAGCACGACCCGGTGTAGCTTCGCCCATACCCGAGCCCTGGACCAGTCAGTGAAGCGTCGGTGGACGGTCTGCCAGGAGGCGCCGAAAACTGGCGGCAACTGCCGCCAGGTGCAGCCCGATGTCGCAACGAAGATGATCGCGGCCAGCACGGCGCGGTCATCACACCTCTGCCGTCCGCCGCCCTGTGCGCGCACCGGCGGTCCCGGCGCCACATTCTGGAAGATCTCCCACAGTCCGTTCGACACCAGCCGCTCAACTATGCCCATGCCGAGACAACGAGCCGCCGCCAATCAAGGATCTACCTCACTTCTCGGGGTGACTTAACGTGATCATGGGTGGACCTTCTTGAGATGCCTTCAGTGAATGAGGCCGCACGTCAGAGGAGTGAGAGCGTAGTCGGTCAACGTCATCGGTCCTTGCGGGAAACTACAAGCGAGACGGGTGACTCTGCCAGGTAATAGTGGCCCTCGTGGTGCTCAATATGCTGATGCTCTCCTGGATCTCCTTCTCGGCCCAGGTCCCGAATATTGTCTGCCAACACGGTCATGGACTCTTCGGAGCCTGTGAAGGTCAGCATCTTCTGGCCCTCATCTACAGCCATGAGGACCATCCGGTCTTCGCGTAGTTCTATTCGAATGCCGGAGAGATAGGACGTGTACGGAGAAGGGTCAGACCCTACGGACATGACTACTTCTGCGCCGTCCTGCAGCAGAGCGTTCCCCAACTCCTCGAGAGCGGCTGCCGATCCTGCTATATCCACCTCGTTGGTGGCGGCGGAGTAGCGGATGGTCGCATCGATGGAAATCACGGAATGTCTCCGGTTCTGGCTGTGCTTGGATCGATCGGAGTGTGCGGGTCCTTCAATGGCCCTCCGCGTACTGTCCTGCCGTTGATCTGTGTCTCCAGGTTCAGGTGCGGGCCTTCGTTTTGCACATGCGGTGACTTGGGGTTGATGTCGAAGCGCGCTATCTGGGTGATTCTGCTGCCCTGGGCATCCCGGAATTGTCTCATGAATTGCCAGCCGCCGCTCTTCGAAACGATCATGCGCCCTTCGCCGCCGACGAAGTCGGCCGCCCGGGAGACTGCCTCGTCCATCGTGATCGGGCAGGTGGAGTTGTGGACCAGGACGGGTGTGTGCCCGGCTAGCACATAGTAGGTGTGCAGGTCGGCGACCGTGAGGTTGTATGTGCGGGCGTGCTTGGTGAAGGACCGGTTGCCGGTGACGAGGACCGTGTCCTTTTCGTCGGTGAGCAGGGTCATGCCCGCGGTCAGGGCACCGGCCTCGATCCAGTCGTCCTCGGAGGGTGACCAGAAGGGGTGCTCGTGAGTGGCGGTGAGTTTATCGATGCCGTCGTCGGTGGCGATGGACAGTTCACTGAACTGTTTGTCGCTGTTGGTGACGATGAGGCGGGTGACTTTTCGGGGCCCGGATTCGCGGGATTCAGGGTCAGTTGCCAGGACTTCGTCACCGAGTTCGATGTCCTCGATGTTCTTGGTAGAGCCGTCGGCCATCAGAACGTCCGTGCCGGCGAGGAAGCACTTGCAGCCGATCGCCCTTACTGACTTCGCTGCCTTGCTTCCTGCTTTCCCGCCGGCGACCAGGGTCCCGATGAAATCTTCGATCAGCTTGGCGCGCTCGAATCCCTTGGCGTCCGACACGCACTTGTTGAAGTTTTCGACGCAGTAGTTGGCGGCGATACGTTTGGCTTTCGCTGCGTCACTGTGCTTCAAAAGGTACTTCAGGGCTTGACGGCAGCCCTCCCTGCCGAAGCATGAGTTGCTGTCTCCGCTGTTCTCATGGGCCGGGGTGATCCAGTAATTCGTGTCCGGCGAGTCCCCGTTCGGACTGCTCATGGAGAAGTAGCGCAGCAGGTCTTGGATGTTGTTCGTCTTGGGCGTCTGGCTGGCCACCCATGTTGTTCCGGTGCCTGAGCTGCTTCCCGAGCTGTTGGTGGTGTTGGAGCCGTATGACGTCTTGTCGAGGACTCCGTCGCCGTTGTGGTCGTCCTTTGCGCAGGGTGTGTCGAATCCGGCGCCGCAGGCGACCTTCAGGCCCGTCGGGTCGCTCTTGCTCACCGGGCTGTTGTTGGCGTATGCGTATCCGTTCATCTGCAGCGGGTCGGCGACGTCGATGATCGGGTCGGCCGACAGGAAGCGGCCCGTGCTCTGGTCGTACTCGCGGGCTCCGATGTGGGTCAGTCCGGTGGCCTTGTCGTCGATGCCGACGCCGAGGAAGGTGCGCTTGTTGGGCCACGTCGTCGGCCTGGTGCCGCGGACTTCGCCGTAGGGCTTGAATGCGCGGCGGGTGACGGGCTGGCCGCTGGAGAGTCCGACCGTGGTGTTGGCCGTGCCGAGGTGGTCGGTGAGCAGCACGGTGAGGGTGTGGCCCGTGGCGCTGCTGGTGGTGGTGCGGGTGACGGCCGGGGCGCCGGGGTGGGTGTAGGTGCGGGAAGCGCGGGTGATGGCGCCGGAGGCGTTGGTGGTTACCTCGGTCTCGCCCAGGTAGAGGGTGGAGCCCGAGGGCGAGGCCTCCAGGAGGCGGTTGCCGTCGGCGTCGTAGACGTAGGTCGTCTTCTTGCCGTCGTCGGTGATGGTGTCGAGTGTGTTCTCGGCCGTCCAGGTCAGGTTCTGGGTGGCGTCGGGGAGGTCGCGGACTTCGGTGTTTCCCACGGCGTCGTAGGTGTAGCTGCTGTCCTTGCCGGAGGGGGTGGAGCTGATCCACTTCATGGTGTGCGGCTGCGGGCTGTTGTAGCCGTAGCTGTAGCCGGTGGGGGTGTAGGTGGAGGCGTAGGTGCCGGCCAGGCCGGTGGTCATCGTGTTGGACGTGATGACCGTCTCGCTGCCGGTGGGCCGGTATTCGGTGTCGTAGCCGGGACGCGGTTGGTGTAGTCGCCGTTGGTGGTGTGCCGGGTGGCGGCGACGGGCTGGCCGAGCGCGCCGGGCAGCGTGTCGTAGGTGAACGACTTGACGGGCGTGGCGGTCGCGGAACCTTCCCGGATGTATCTGATCCGGCTGAGTTCGTCGTACTCGGTGTACGTGGTACGGGACTTGGCGTCCGTGACCTTGTTCGGCCGGTCCGCGTCGTCGTAGCCGGTATCCGTTTTCCCCACGTCGGGATCGGTGGTGGACGTCATGCGGCCGCGGGCGTCGTAGGTGTACGTCCAGGCGTTGCCTGCCGGGTCGGTGACCTTGGTGCGATAGCCGCGGGCGTCGTACTCGTAGGCGGTCACGTGCCCGCTGTCCGAGCTCGAGTCGTCGTTGCTGTAGTGCTTGACGGAGGTGACGCGGCCGAGCGCGTCGGTGGAGGTCCGGGTCCGGGGAACGGTCGAGCCGGCCGGGTTCACGTAGGTGCTGGTGTCGCTGTGCGTGAGGTACGTCGCGTACATGTAGTCGCCGTCGTGGTATGTCGACTGGCGGACCTGGCGCTCCAGGCCGTCGTAGCCCCGTCTCCTGGGCGAGACGCGCGTTGGAGCGTCCGCGCGCGGCGTGCAGCACCAACTGTGCACGCACCCGCAGGCGGTACTTGGTCTTGTGGTTGTAGGCCATCGTCTTCAACCGGGCGCGTTCGGCGGCACTCGGAGCTATTCATCGCACCGGGCTGAGCCCGACGCATGCTCCTCTGCCTTCAGCTGACCGTCCGCAGTGTCACCGACCAGGTCATGCGTCGGTCCGCTCGTGTCACCCACGTTGCGCTTCTGGCCGTTGCCCTGATGCGATTGGACCCGACGGCGGCCGAATCCTTGACGGAACGGATGCCGGACTGATCACGCTGCGGGTGGAGACGATCTTGCGCTGGAACAGGAACGGCATGGGCGGGCTCCAGACCTTGTCGTGCGGGTCGAAGCGCCGCAGGATCGGGACCGGGCTGCCGTCGCGGGTGTGCCGGCGGATGACGGACGCGATGACGTGGAACAGTTCGCCGGACATCGGGATGACGCGCTCGCGGTTGGTCTTGCTCGGGCTGATGACCAGGAGGGTGACCGTCTCACCGTTGTCGCGTTGGTAGTGGCGGATGCTGAGGTGGCTGATCTCGCACATCTCCTCGATGCGGGCGCCTGAGTGGCGAAGGGTTTCGCCGGTTGCCCAGTCCCAGAAGGCTGTCGCTTCTTCTGTCGGTGCCCTGTACGGCGGACCCTGAGGACCAGAGACCAGTCACGATTGTGTAGTTGGCCCTGAGTGCGCGCCTCCTTAACCGGCGGGCTTCACCGGCGGGGCGACCGGCCCGCCGGGTTCAGGGTGCGTGGGGCTGCGGCGGCGTCAACGCAGAGCCCGAACCGCCCCGCTGTTCACGCGGAGCAGCCTGCGGCGGTTTCGGATCGGGACGCCTTTGCCCCGCGGCCAGGGGCCATGCGTCGACGTCCTGGTAGCGCCGCGGGCCTGGGTGGCCTCGTTCCGTGCTGCCGACCAGGTGGAGGCGTTCGGTCCGCCAGGGGCGTCCGGTGAAGCCGTCGAGGCAGGCGGTCGCCGCCGTTATGGACGCGGTGTCGGAGCGGCGAGCGCGGGCCAGCGTGAGGTGGGGACGCAGCGGACGTTCGACGAAGGCGATGCCGCAGTCCTTGACCCGCGCCCGTACCGTGTCGGCCAGCTCGTGCAGTCCGTCGAGATCGCCCTCGATGCCGCTCCACAGCACCCGCTCGTCGAAGTGTCCGCCACCGAGCAGTGCCAGTTCGAGAGGGGAGCTGGCAGCCGCCAGGTCGGCGAGGGGTGCACGCAGCCGCTGGACGGCCTGCACCGGCAGCTCGCCCAGGAAGGCCAGGGTGATGTGCCAGTCCTCGATGCGGTTCCAGCGCAGGTCCGGGTAGGCGGCGTAGGCCGGGCTCAGCGCGTGTGCCAGCTCGACCTTCGCCTCGTCGGGCGGGGCGAGCGCGATGAACGCGTGCTGGGTGGCGGTCCGGGGCGGTTCGGTCACGGATGTCTTCTTACCTCATGCGTCCGCGGGGTCGAAGCCTGACTGCCCGCATCCCGGACGTCCATCGCGCATCCCTGGTCGTCTTCCCCATAACTGATGTGGCGAGAGGATCAGGCACATTCGCCCGAGTGAGGGGGGAGGGGGACAGATCAGATCACGTCGTGCAGTTGGCGGCGATGCACGGTCGTTCCTGCTTGGCGCGCAGCCTCGCTTCGCTCCTCGGCGGGGGCGACGCGGCCGTGGTGCATCCCCTCCAGTGACCCCACGCCGATGATCACCCTGTTACGTACCGTGGTCTCGGCTGCCATCCTTCTTCAGCTGGAGCCGGTGATGGAGGATGTCGCGGGCGCAGGTGAGTATGGACCGGTTCTGGCTGTAGGCGTGGGCGCGCAGGAGGACCAAGGCCTGGGCGCAGGTGATGTCGAGTTGGTTGGAGAGCATGCCGGTGGCCTGGTGGACCTCGGCGAAGTGCAGGCCGGGTTCGTCGAGGAGGAGGCTGCTCATGGCCCCGGGGCGGGCGGCCTGGTCGATGATGACCTGGGCGAGGGTGGTGGTCAGGGCGAAGGTGTCGGCGAGCCGGTCGGCGCTGAGGGGGCCGGGGCTGGTGCGGTGGCCGGTGAGCGCGCCGAGGGTGATGACGCCGATGCGTACGGGAAAGGCGAACACCGCGGCGATGCCCAGGTCTTGGATGGCGCCGGGCAGGGTGGGCCAGCGGGTTGCGGCGGTGGCGGTGGGATCGCTGAGGTCGGGCAGCAGGAGGAGTGTGCCGTCTCGGGCGGCGTCGAGGCTGGGTCCCTGTCCCTGCGTCAGTTGCAGGTCCTCCAGGGCGAGGGTGCGGGGGCCGAAGGACTGCACCAGTTCGACGGGCCCCTGGGCGGGGGCGAGCAGGAAACCCAGGCCGTCCAGGCCGAGTGCCGCGGCGCAGGCCTGAAGCGGCAGCGGGGCGAGTTCCGGTCCCGGGTGAACGTGCAGAGCCCGGAGGTAGGAGGCCATCGCCGACAGCACCATGGTGCTCACCCCTCCGCTCTGCTCGTCGGCCCGGCAGCTCGGAGAGCGGCCGGGCGCGGCTGTTTAGTGTCCGGGATCGAGCAGGGAGGCGTCGGCGGTGCCGTCCAGGATCTGGCGGGCGATGTCGGTGAGCCGGACCTGGTGTTCACGTGCGTGGACCCGCATCAGCGTGAACGCCTCCTCGACGCTGACCCGGCGGCGCTGGGAGAGGGAACCCTTGGCCTGTTCGACGATGACGCGGCTGTCGAGGGCCGCCTGGAGTTGCACGGTGATGTTCATCTGCTCGGTCACCGCCCGCTGTTGGAGGATGCCGATGGTCGCGGTGTCCGCCAGGGCCTGGCCCAGCCGCAGTTGGGAAGGATCCAGCGGGCCGGTTTGGTCGCGGAACAGGTTGAGGGCGCCGATCACCTGTTCGTGCATCCGCAGCGGGGCTGCCACCACCGAGGTGAAGCCCATCTCCAGGGCCCGGGGCGCGAACCGGGGCCAGCGGGTGCGGGCCGCTTCGGTGTCGAGCGGCATATCGGGCATCTGGACGCCGGAGTGGTAGCAGTCCCGGCAGGGGCCCTCGTCCCACTCGATGCTGTCCATCTCCAGTTGGCGGGTGTGGTCGTCCGAGGCGGCCGCGTCCACCAACTGTCCTTGCGGGGTGGCCAACAGGACTCCCGCGGCCCGCACCTCCAGCAGTCCCACACAGTGCTCGGTGAGCGTGTGCAGGAAACTGATCACGTCGAAGTCCCGCACCAGCGTGTCGGAGAGCTCGACGAAAGCGGCAGCCAACCGATCGTCACGCGACCTGTCCGGCATGCCCACTCGCCTCCCAAGTCGCGTGGACACCCCTTCAGCAGGCGTCCTCTCCTTACTGACACCGCCCAGTATCGTCAAGACTCCGGACCGTAGCTAGAGAACCCCGGCCTCATTTTCACTGCCCCCGACGTCCCATCCCGGTGGGGTCGCCCCGTGTTCCCGGCCCTTGGCTGCCCGGTCCCGTGGCGGAGGGCGAGAGCTATGCCGTCCCGCCGTGCATGTGGTGGGGTGCGGCCTTCCGATCATCCGGCTTTCCTTCTACGCTCATGAGCAGGTGACGTTGGGCGCGATGCCCATGCCGCAGGCTCCCAGCCCTTGAGCCGTGACGACCACACAGAGCCGGCTGGAGCCGCGCCGCCGACAACGCAGCTCCAGCCTCCGCCCGGCCCGGCACACCCGGCGAGGCAACTCCCGCGGCCTCGCATCGCCGGGAGGGCATGCCCGCGCGAGGAACCGATCGAGGAGGGGGCTCCCGACCCCTCGCGCTTCCTGGCCGCCGCCGCACCCGATGGGCGGCGGCCGGCACCTTCAGCGTCTCACCTTGGGCTCGGCCTGTCCGCCCCCGAACCGAGACACTCTGCCGCCCGGCCCGCTGAGGCAGGCATCGACCTCCTGGCGTGGCAGGCCTAGCGCGTGAGGCGGGCAGTGCGGTGAGATCTGTGACGGTCCGCCTGTCACGGTGTGTGGTGGTCGTACTACGCTGCCGGTGTGCGGCTGGCGCCGGCCGCACGGCGCGGAAAGCTTGCGGGAGCGGCGGAAGGGTGTAGGGATGGGGCCTTCGGTCCGGGATCTTCTGGACGCCCTGCATACGGCGGCGACCGAGGAGGAGCACCGGCGGTGGGCGGTGGCCTGCGCGCGGGCTCTGGGTCTGGACGGGATGGCCGTCTCGGTGGGCCGGGAACTGGTGTGGTTCAGCGACGCGACCAGTGAACGGCTGGAGGATCTGCAGTTCGTCCTGGGGCAGGGGCCCGGCCTGCTGTTCCAGGACGAGACGACGGTTGAGGTGCCCGACCTGGAGCGGCTGCTGCTGCGGCAGTGGCCGCAGTTCGCCGCGGAGGCGGAGGTGCTGGGGGTGGCGGCCGTGTTTGTCTGGCCGGTGCACATCGGTGCCGTACAGGTCGGAACGATGACCGGCTATCGCCGCACAACCGGCCCGCTGACCGGCCGGGCGTCGACGGAGGGCTGGCTGGTCGCCGACGCGCTCGCCCAGCGGGTGGTGCGCCTGTGGCCCTCTGCCGGCGAGGCCGTGGACGGTCCCGGCCATGCGGGGGCCGTCGACCTGCACCGGGCCGAGGTGCACCAGGCGACCGGTGTGCTGAGCGTGCGCCTCGGTGTTCCGCTCGCGGAAGCGCTGGACCGACTGCGGGCCCAGGCCTACACCTCGGGCCGCTCTCTGGCGGACGCCGCCCGCGCTGTCATCGCGCGGGAGCTGCCAGGATGACAGCGAAGGATCCAGCGGCCGGCCTGGTGGGGCCGCGCCAGGGAGTACACCCATGAGCAGGCAGGAGCGCATCGCTCGCATCCACCGCTCCCGGCCAGCCCCAGACCGGCACCCCTGAGACCGACTGACGCCCCTGCCCCCTGCAGCCGCTGCGCAGCCCCCACCTTGTACGAGGGCGGCGCGCTGCCGTGCACCGGCGCCGGCACCGCCGACGCGACGGCCACGGGCCACGGGCCACGTGCTACGGGCGGGTGACGGCAGGCCTGGGACGCCCTCCCGCAAAGTGCTGACGGCCGGTCAGCGGGCAGGACTACGCTGGCGATGGACACCCGTCATGGTCCCGAATTTCGGCAGGTGCATGCCCGTGCACGAAGTGCTGCGTGTCACAACGGACAGCCCTGTGTTCGAAGTGACCACCGCCCCCTACGTGGTGCTCGACACGGATTTCCGGATCCGCGGGGTCAACGCGGCCTACCTGCACGCCACCGGACGCGAGCGCGAGGAACTGCTCGGCGCGTACATGTTCGACGCGTTCCCCGACGACCCCCGGGACGCTGACGCGACCGGCGTACGCAACCTCACCGCCTCCCTGGAACGGGTCCTGCGCCGCGGTGCACCGGACGACATGGGCATCCAGCGCTACGACATCCCCGACATCCGCGTCGCCGGGGCCTTCCAACGCCGGGCCTGGAGCCCGGTCAACTCCCCTCTGACGGACGCCGACGGCCACGTGGTCGGCGCCCTGCACCACGTCGAGGACGTCACCGCGGTGCACGAGGCTCTGTACCGCGCCCACCGCGACGACAGGACGGACACCGCGCGCCCGCCGGCCGTGGTGCTGCGCCGCGCCATGCTGGCCCTCACCCGCTACGAGCGCGCGGCCCGGGCCGTCGCCGCCGGTCGCGCCAACCCCGGCGGGCCGTCTCCCTCCGCAGTCCTGCCGGTCGCCGAGGTCGCCCGCAGTGACGGGCTGTGGCACGCGGTCCTTCACGCCGCCCGCCACACCCGCCCCCGCGACTGCGCCGGTGCGGTGTGTGAGGCCGCCGTGCGGGAACTGTCAGCAGCCGATGCCGCCGTGATCACCCTGCACGGTGAGGGCCCGGAGAATTTTCAGCTCGCCGTCAGCTCCTCGTGGGGCCGACGTGCCGAAGAACTGCAGTACATCACCGGCGAGGGGCCCTCCCTGACCGCGTTCGACACGGGTGAACGCGTTCTCGTGCCCGACCTGGACCACGGCGCTGCCAGGTGGCCGCTGTTCGCCGAAGCCACGGCCGGTATCGCTGTCGGCGCAGTCTTCGCCTACCCCCTGCGCACGGCCACCGCCACCCTCGGCACCCTCACCCTCTACCGCAGGCGCGGCGCCACCGCCCCCGCGGGACCGCCCGCCGACGCGCAGGCCTTCGCGGAGATCACGACGGCGGTGCTGCTGGCCGACATGGACGGCGAGATCATCGAGGAGATCAGAGCGACCGCCGACCGGGACGACCTGAACACAGCCATCGGTATCGTCGCCGCGACCCAACACATCAGCCCCAGTGAAGCCGTCACCTGGCTGCAGACCATGGCACGCGCACAGAACCTGCCCCTCGCCGACCTCGCCCGCGCCATCCTCTCCCAGTACCCGCAGGACCCGGGCCCGCATCGGTGACGCTCGTGCCGGACGGTTGGAGGAGGACTACGCCGCCTTCGCACGCGGTCCGGACGGCAACAACATCGAAGCGGTCTGTGAGCGCCCTGAGTAGCTCCTTCTGCGCCCATCACCGACGGTAGGAGATGTCTGCCGGTTGAGTGCTGTCACACTTCTGGTCAGGTGGTGATGTTCGCGGGTGTTTCGGGGCAGGCCCGCGTGCGTCAGAGTCTGCGGCCCATCCGCGGACGTCCTGGGACTACTACGCGTCCGCCATGACAGGCCAGCAGATTTCGGTGGTCGAAGGGCTGGAGCCGTCCATCGACATGTAGTGCTCGCGGACGGGCCCCGAGACACCGATGTGCCGTTCCGTCACGTAGCTGCCCAGGGCACCGCACGTCAGATCCGAGCTCGCGCGGTCACCGTCGTGCACCGCGATCGCATAGCGGGCGGGCGGCAGGTGGCTCTCCACCAGCCGGGTACCGGACGGCACCGACAGGTCTGTGGGGACGAAGAGCGTAGCCCTTCCCGTGTCCTCGGTGAACAGCTCTCGTGTGGTGAGCCCGCCCAGTGGGCCGAGCGGGGCCTGATCGACACCGGCCAGGGCCGCCCGGATCTCTTGCAGAGCGTCGGCGTACCACGTGTGGTAATCGCCCAGAGCGATCATGTTGGTCAGGGCCCACACTCGTACGGCGGGCAGCGTGCGGAACTCGACGTCGATCTCCGTGGTCTCCGCGGTCAGGAGTTCACGCAGTGTCCGGACGGCTTCGCCGGTCTCGCGGAGCTGGTCCTCCATGCGCGTCAGATGCGCGGCGATGATCGCGTTGCGGTCCTCCGCGCTTTCCGCCCCCAGCACTGCCTTCACGTCCGGCAACGGCATGTCCAGCCCGCGGTAGCACCGGATGATCTGTGCTTGGGCGACCTGATCGGTGCCGTAGTGCCGGTATCCGGTGTGCGGGTCGGTGTGAGCCGGTTCCAGCAGGCCGACTTCATGGTAGTGGCGCAGCGCCTTCTTGCTCAGATGCGTTACGAAGGCGAACTCCCCGATGGTGAGGCGTGCCGTCACGTCTTCTCCTTCGCGAACATGCTGCGGGGCTCGGGGACCCAAGGGTAGGGGCGGCAGGCCCTGGCCCACGGCAGCGAGCGGAGTGACCGACCCAGGTCTGTCACGTCACGGTCACCGCGACAAGAGTTGACCTTCCCCCTACAGGAAGGTCAACCGTCGTCCGAAGCGGGACGGGGTCACGGCCCTCGATCGGCTGGACAGGTGCGCAGGCTTCCCGTCCTGTCCCGAGCGTCGTGCGGGACATGCGCCACACGTAGCTCCGGCAGCCGCACCACCACCGACCTCTGCCCCTCGCTTCAAGACGATCAACTCATTCAGGAGAAGAGCTTCATGCGCTATACGACATTCGGGCGTCGATCCGGCCTGCGGGTCTCCGAGTACGCCCTCGGTACGGGGAACTTCGGGACGGCCTGGGCCAGCGGTACGGACGCCGCCGGCGCCCGCGCGATCTTCGACCGGTTCGCCGAGGCCGGCGGCACGTACCTGGACACCGCGGGCATGTACCAGGCGGGAGAGTCCGAGACGATCCTCGGTGACCTGTTGCGCGCCGACCGCGGACAGTTCGTGGTCTCGACGAAGTACGGTGCGAGCGATGCGGCGCGGCCGCACGTATCGCTGACGGGCGGTGGACGGAAGAACCTCGTCTCCTCGGTGGAGGCAAGCCTGAAGCGACTGCGCACGGACTACATCGACCTGCTGTGGGTCCACTTCCCCGACGGCGTCACACCCATGGACGAGATCGTTCGCGGCATGGACGATCTGGTGAGCTCCGGGAAGGTCCATCACGTCGGACTCTCGAACTTCCCGGCATGGCAGGTGTCGTCCGCGGCGACCCTGGCGGATCTGCGCGGCTGGGCGCCGATCGTCGGTATCCAGACGGAGTACAGCCTCGTCGAGCGGACCGCGGAGCGGGAACTGCTGCCGATGGCCGAAGCGCTCGGGCTGGCCGTGAACCTGTGGTCACCACTGTCCGGCGGGTTGCTGACCGGCAAGTACCGCAACGGAGGAGAGGGCCGGGCAACCGATCCCAGCCGGTTCGTGACCGCGGAATCCACCCATCAGCGCACCGCTGTCATCGATGCGGTCCTGGCGGTGGCCGAGGAGACGGGCGCGAGCGCCGCACAGGTGTCGATGGCCTGGTTGCGTGAACGGGGTACGAGGCCCGCCGCGACCCTCGTCCCGATCGTCGGACCGCGCACGCTGACCCAGCTGGACGACTACCTCGGCGCACTCGAAGTGACGCTCACCGATGAGCAGTACATACGGCTTGGCGAGGTCAGCGCCGTTGAACTGGGTGTCCCTCACGGGATCAATGGGATGATCCGCGAGAACCTCCTGGGCGGCGACGCAAGCCGGTTCACCGGCCCCCGCACCCCGATCGCCTGAAAACGACAACGCACCGCGTGCCGGGCCGGCCAACCACTTCACGTCCTGCGAGGTCGCCGAGAGGAATACCAAGGCCCTTGCCGAGAGGGGCGGTTGAGCCTGTCGTCCCGCAGCGCCAAGACGGTGTCCAGCTCGGTCCCCGGCGTGGATATGGTCCTCTCACCGTGTGCCACCGGGGGAACTGTTCCCGGCAGCGTAGTTACTGAGGAGGATCGGTGCCGTCGGTATCGGATGAAGTGCTGGTGTTTCGATTGTCGCGGCGCGCGTCGGACTCCGCGGAATGGCTGCCGACGTCACGGTTGCTGGTGCAGGTGGGCGACGGGAAGAGTGCGATACCGGCACACCTTTCCTGGGTCACCGAGGACGGTACACAGTCCTCGGTGGCCTTCTCGCCGGACATGGCGAGCTGCTACGGCCACCGCCGCACAACCAGCGGTGATGTGGTCGAGATCCGCGGCGAACGCGACGACCGGCGAGAGTACCCGGAAGGGGCTGACACTGCTCGCGGACATGAGTTCGCCACGGAGACCGAGGAGGCGGGGGACTGGCACCCGGCGGGACGACTGAGGGTGCTGATCGACGACGGCGGTGAGGCGCCCGTGCGGTGGCTGACCTGGGGCGATCAGACGGGCAACACCTGCTCCCTCGCGCTGCGTTCGGTGAGCCCGTCCGGTATCCCGGACGTCGGCGACCCGGTGAGCGTGTGGGCCAGTGCCGAGCATCGCGACGCCGGCGAGGTGGCCAGGAACCTAGTGGACGCATCGGCCGGCAAATGGTTCGCACCGCACAACCGTGCCGCCCTCGAAATTCAGCTGGCCCGGCCGATCGCGGTGGACCGATACGTTCTCACCTCCGCCGACGACGCCCCTGATCGCGACCCGGCGGCATGGACCCTGCGCGGCTCGGCGGACGGGCAGTTGTGGCGAACCCTCGACATCCGCTCCGGTCAGTCCTTCGGCGAGCGGCACCAGTCCAGGACGTACCGGATCGCCGAGCCAGGTACCTATGACCGCTATCGTCTCGACATCACGGGCAACAACGGCTCTCCCCACCTGCAACTCGAAGCCGTTCGGTTCCTGGCCGACGGCAGTGCCGGTTTCATCGGCTACCGCCAACGTGCGGGTCACGCCCCAGCCGCCTACCGGGGCATACGAATCGCGCAGGCAGCGGCACCGGATACGCCGGCGGAACCGCTGCCCGAGGATGCGCCGGCGCCTTCGAGAACGACGCCGACCACGTCAACGCCTGGATTCCCGCTGAACACGCTGAATTCCCAGGGAACGCCGATCTGGCTCAGCGAGTTGGCCAGCGACGATCCGCACCACACCCTGCACGTCGTGCGCGGCCTCGAACCGGCACAGGCACTGGAAGCGCTGGGCGCCAATCCGCAACTGTTCCAACCGTGCGAGCTGCCCGCTGCCAAGCCGGACCGGTGGAGCTCCCTGCCCGGTGCGGCCCTTGGCATCGAACCGGGAACTTCCGCCGCACTGTTGGCAGGACGCATCGGCGCGTGGACATTCGTCTACGACGACTCCGGGTTCACCGACCACGATGACACGATGTCGCTGTCCGCCGACGGCCGAGCGGCGGCCACGAGCATGTTCTCCATCAACGCCGACGCCAGTCTCACGTATACCGTCGACGGGACCCAGCTCGCCTGGATCGACGTCGACGACCTCGACCTCAAGAGGGATCTGCCCGGGATGCCGGACGAACTGCGCGCCGCGTTCCGGGCGGCCGGAACCGTCGCACACGACTATCTCAAGCCCGGCCAACCCGACTACGACATCTGTATGCGCGCCATCTGCGCTCTTGCCGGCCTCTCCTGCACTGTCGAAGACCTACGTCGAATCCCGCTACTGGTCACCCCTTTCGGCTGACCCTGAGCCCAAAACCGCTCCACCGCCGAGTCGCTTCGACGACCGAACGGGTAGCGGGAGGAACGGCTAGGCCAAGTCCTCCGGCGAGGGGGCCCGCGAGTGCGCGGGTTTGAGTCCGTCCAGGGTGAGGTCGAGGAGGCGTTCGGCCTGTTCCCGCTGCTCGGGTTTGGCCGAGGTGAGGGCGATGCCGGCGAGGGCGGCGAACATGTCGGTCGGGCTGATGTCGGACCGGATCGTTCCGGCGGCGGTATTGGCGTCCATGAGGGAGGAGAGGGCGGCCTGAATCATCTTGTGGCTGTCGGCGTAGGGATTGGTTCCCGCGTCGACGACGGCTCGCAGGGCGTTGGCCATGCCTAGTTTGGCGGTGGCGTAGTCGATGAAGCGGCGGGTCCAGGCTCGCAGGGCCTCGGGGGGCGGCATCGCCGCGAGGAGGCCGGGGACGGCGTCGCACAGCCGGGCCACCTCGTTGCGGTACGCCGCCTCGATCAGGGCTTCCCTGGTCGGGAAGTTGCGGTAGAGGGTGCCGGTTCCCACGCCCGCTTCCCTGGCGATGCGCTCGAAATGCGCGTCCAGCCCTTCCTCGGTGAACACGCGTACCGCGGCGGCCAGGATCTTGTCCCGGTTCCGCTGTGCGTCAGCCCTCAGCGGGCGTCCTGCATCCCGGGTCATCAAGCACTCTCCCTGCATCCATTTGCTAAGTGGAGGCGCCGCCGCTTAGTGTCGATTAAGTGGCGGCGCCTCCACTTAGATCGTAGGGCATGGCCGCCCCTGCTCCTTTACTGGAAGGACTGTCCATCATGTCGGGAATCGAAGGCAAAGTCGTGGCGATCACGGGCGCCAGCAGCGGCATCGGTGAGGCGACCGCGCTCCTGCTCGCCGAGCGCGGCGCGAAGATCGTCCTCGGGGCACGCCGTCCGGAACGTCTTGAGGCCCTGGCCGCCCGCATCGAGAAGGCCGGCGGTGAAGCCGCCTGGGCCCGCACGGACGTGACGCGACACGAGGACCTTCTGGGCCTCGTCGAGCTGGCGCGCGATCGATACGGCAAGCTCGACGTCCTCGTCAGCAATGCCGGTGTCGGTCTGATCTCCCGCCTGGACGACCTGCGTGTCGAGGACTGGGAGGAGATGATCGACGTCAACCTCAAAGGCGTCCTGTACGGGATCGCCGCAGCCCTTCCCGTCTTCCGGGAGCAGGGCTTCGGACACTTCGTCAACACCGTGTCCACCGCCGGACTGCGTATCGTGCCGCTCCAGTCGGTGTACGCCGGCACGAAGAACGCCGTGCGCACCATCTCCGAGGGTCTGCGCCAGGAGGCCGGCGACAGCCTGCGCGTGACCGTCGTCTCGCCCGGCGCCGTGCGCACGGACTTCGCGGAGCGCATGGATCCGGCGGTGAAGGGCCAGATCGACAAGTTGATGGAGATCGCCCTTCCGCCGGACGCGGTGGCCCGCGCCATCGCCTTCGCCATCGAACAGCCGGACGGCGTCGACGTAGGCGACATCGTCGTTCGCCCCACAGCCCAGGGATAGCTCAGGGGTAGCTCAGGGGCAGGGCTGCGCAGCCACGCCCCGCGACACACATTGAGCCGGTTGACGCGTCGCTCGACCGCGTCGCGCTGCTGGTACGCCTCGGCGTCGAAGGCGGGTGGCCTGCCACCCGGACGACCTCGGCGCAGACGGTGACCGGCCTGACCCTCGACCCGACGAACCCACGTCGGGCGGGCTGGAAGCCAGCCCGGCCGACGTGGGTGTCACGCGAGGCGCGAAGTCACTCGGACTTGATGGCCGCCAGCATGTTGAGCTTGGAGGCGCGACGGGCGGGCCATACCGCGGCCAGCATGCCCACTCCGGCGGCGAGGGCGAGGAAGAGTGCCAGTCGGCCCCAGGGCATGACCAGTTCGTACGTCGGAAGTGAGGGCGCGATCAGTTCGCCGGTCGCCCAGCCGAAGAACGCACCGAGGCACAGGCCCAGGACCGCGCCGAAGAGCGAGATGACCAGCGACTCCAGGCGCACCATGCGCTTGATGCCCTTGCGGTCCAGGCCGATGGCGCGCAGCATGCCGATCTCCCGGGAACGCTCGAAGACCGACATGGCCAGGGTGTTGATGACGCCGAGGACGGCGACGATCACGGCCATGGCGAGCAGTCCGTAGAGCATGTTCAGCAGCAGAGTGATCGCCTTGGCGATGTCGTCCGAGATGTCCTTCTTGTCCTGCACGTTGATGGCCGGGTTGTCGCCCAGTGCCTTCTGCAACGCGTCCTTCGTGGCCTGGTTCGGGCCGTCCTCGGTCTTCACCATCACCTTGTTGTCGGTGACGTTGTCCATGTGCGCGGAGAGGACCGTGCTGTCGATGACGATTCCGTTGAGCAGGGAATTGCCCTCGTAGACGCCTGCGACGGTGAATTGCTTCCTGGCGCCGTCCTCGAAGGTGACCGGGACGTTCGAGCCCGCGCGCCAGTTGTTGTCCTTGGCGGTGTCCTCGTCGACGACGATGCTGTTCCCGGTGACCTCGGAGAGCGAGCCGGAGCTGAAGTCGACCGAGATCATCTGGCTGATGGTGTCGCCGTCGACGCCGGTGAGCGCCGTCGTGTCGCCGTCGACCAGGGCCGGGGAGGTGCGCTGGGCGCTGGTGGCGGTGACGCCGTCGGTGTGCTTGAGGGTCTTCTCCACGTTGGGTGACAGGCCGGTGGCGCCGATGGCTCCCAGGGAGACGACGTAGTCACTGCGCAGTGAACCTGCGGCCATCTCTTCGATGCTCTTCTGCACACTGCCCGCGATCACGGTCAGGCCGGTGATGAGGGTGAGGCCGATCATGAGCGCGGAGGCGGTGGCGGCGGTGCGGCGGGGGTTGCGCACCGCGTTCTGGCGGGCGAGCTTGCCCGAGATACCGAAGACGCGCAGCACCGGGGCGAAGGCGGCGATCATCGGCCGGGACAGCAGCGGGGTGAGCACGAACACGCCGATCACCAGCGCGCCGGCGCCCAGACCCATCGGTGCCTTGGCGTCGCCGCTGCTCATGCCCGTCCCGGCGAGGACCAGTGCGACACCGCCGACGGCGAGGATCGTGCCGATGGTGTTGCGTACGACGAGGCCGCGGGTGCTCGGAGCGGCGTGCACGCTGCTCATCGCGGCGATCGGGGGGATTTTCGCGGCACGGCGGCCGGGCAGCCACGCGGCGAGGACGGTGACGACGACGCCGACGAGGAGCGCGGCAAGGACGGTGGTCGAGGAGACGACCAGCGGCCCGTCGGGAACCGTGGACCCGGTGGCGCCCAGCAGCGAGCGCAGTGCGGCGCCCAGGCCGATGCCGGCGAGGAGACCGGTGACGGCAGCGACCGAACCGACGACGGTGGCCTCGATCAGTACCGAGCGGGTCACCTGGCGGCGGCTGGCACCGACCGCACGCATCAGGGCGAGTTCCCTGGTGCGCTGGGCGACCAGCATGGTGAACGTGTTGGCGATGATGAAGATGCTGACGAACAGCGCGATCCCGGCGAACACCAGCAGGGCCGTCTGCAGGCCGCTCATGCCGGCCTTGATGTCCTTGGCCTGGTCATCGGCGAGCTTCTTGCCGGTGACCGCCTCCGACCTGGCAGGCAGCAGCTTGTCCACACCGGCCTTCAGCGTCGCCTGGGAGGTGCCGGCCGCGGCCTCGATGTCGATCTGGTCGTACTGGCCGGGCTTGGTGAACAGCTTCTGCGCGGTGGCGTTGTCGAAGAGCGTGAGGGTGCCGCCCGCCGCGACATTGCCGTCGTCGGTGGTGAAGATGCCGACGATCTTCTTCTGGCGCACCGGGCCGTCGGTCGACAGCCGCACGGTGTCGCCGACGCGGTAGTCCCCGCGGTCGGCGGTCCTGGAATCGAGTGCCACCTCGGCGGCGGTCACCGGGGCGCGGCCGGAGCCGAGGTCGTACCGCGGGTCCTTGC
The DNA here is from genome assembly GCF_018070025.1 of Streptomyces liliiviolaceus. Lineage (NCBI taxonomy): Bacteria > Bacillati > Actinomycetota > Actinomycetes > Kitasatosporales > Streptomycetaceae > Streptomyces > Streptomyces liliiviolaceus. Next base: position 4,829,209 of record NZ_JAGPYQ010000001.1, on the reverse strand, counting down.
CGTTCTTCGCGGGGTAGTAATTGCCACCGGTGCTGGAGAAGCCGTTGCCGAGGAGGTCGCCGTCCTTGTCGGCGACGGCGGTGTAGCCGGCCACCGTGCCGGTGACGGTCCCGGCCCCGGGAACGCCCGAGACCTGGTCCAGCAGACGCTGGCTCAGCCGCGGTGGATCGCCGGGAGTCGTGTCGGCGTCCTTGTCGTGCGGGCGGACCGCGACATCGACATCGCCGAATCCCTTCTCGGAGCTCTTCTGGTAGGCCTTCGAGATCGTGTCGGTGAAAACCAGGGTGCCGGAGACGAAGGCGACGCCGAGGAGCACGGCGAGCACGGTCATCAACAACCGGGCCTTGTGGGCCAGCACATTGCGCAGGGCGGTACGGAACATGGGGGAGTCCTGGAGGAGAGGCGGGAGCGTGGTGGCCGGTTCACGGTGCGACGGCGCCGGGAGGCCGCCGCGCGCGGCGTCAGGTCGTGCGTCCCTTGGCGTCGAAGCGCTTCATGCGGTCGAGGACGGTGCCTGCGGTCGGGTCGTACAGCTCGTCGACGATCCGGCCGTCGGCGAGAAAGATCACCCGGCCCGCGTGGGCGGCCGCGACCGGGTCATGGGTGACCATGACGACGGTCTGGCCGAGCTGCTGCACCGAGTTGCGCAGGAAGCCGAGGACCTCGGCGCCGGAGCGCGAGTCGAGGTTGCCCGTGGGCTCGTCGGCGAACATGATCTCGGGCTTGCCGGCCAGCGCGCGGGCCACGGCCACACGCTGCTGCTGACCACCGGACAGCTGGTTCGGCCGGTGCTTGAGCCGCCCGGACAGGCCGACGGTCTCCACGACCATGTCCACCCACTGCTTGTTGGGCTTGCGGCCGGCGATGTCCATGGGGAGCGTGATGTTCTCCAACGCCGTCAGCGTCGGCAGCAGGTTGAAGGCCTGGAAGATGAAGCCGATCTTGTCGCGGCGCAGCTGGGTGAGTTTCTTGTCCTTGAGTGAGGACACCTCGACGTCGCCGATGCGCGCAGAGCCGCTGGAGATCGTGTCCAGACCGGCCATACAGTGCATGAGCGTGGACTTGCCGGAGCCCGAGGGGCCCATGATCGCCGTGAACTCGGCCTGCCGGAACTCGACAGAGACGCTGTCCAGGGCGACCACCTGGGTCTCGCCCTGTCCGTAGACCTTGGTCAGGTCCGTTGCGCGGGCTGCGGCCACGGCGGGGCGGGTCGCGGTGGGGGCGCCGGAGGGGAAGGCGGTCACGGTGGAGTGCTCCTGTCGTACGAGGGCCGTCGGACCGGAAGATGCCTGGGGCCCGTGGGGGTGAACCAGTGGGGTTTCGTCGTGGTCTCCATCCTCCGTGCCGACGAGACCTCGGACATCCGCCCGCACGCCCGTTACTGCTCCTGACCAAAGTCGAAGGTCGCTGTCGCCGAGTAGTCCTCAAGAAGGAGAGATCTCCACCCGCAGACGGTCCGGTCCCGACAGCGGGCCCCGGTGAAAGAAAGCGGGTGGTGCCGGACAGGCGGAGGTATGGAGTTCATGCTGGAGCGTGGGCGCTCCCGGGATCGGGAAGCCCGATTCGAGGCGCTGGTGGGTGTTGTCGCCGAGCCGCTGCACCGGTATCTGCGTCGCAGAGCGGATCCCGGTGCGGTCGACGACGTCCTCGCGGAGACGATGCTCGTGCTGTGGCGCAGGCTGGAGGATGTGCCGGGGCTCGGCACGGGGCGTACGGCCGATCCCGCCGAAGTGCTGCCGTGGTGTTACGGAGTTGCCCGTGGCTGTCTGGCCAACGCGCGCCGGGCCGAAGGGCGTCGGCTCCGGCTGGTGGAACGGCTGGCCCGTACAACACGGGCACCTGTCTCGTGGCCGGGGGCCCAGGACATCGGTGACGGTGAGCTGGAATCCGCACTGCGGAGGCTGGGCGCGGTCGACCGCGAGGTGCTGCTGCTGTGGGCCTGGGAGGGGCTGGCGCCGCGTGAGATAGCCGAGGCGATCGGCATGACCCCGAACGCCGTCAGCATCCGCATGCATCGGGCGAAGAGGAAGCTCGCCGCGTTGCTGGAGCGAAAGAACGGCGCTTCGGCCGCACATATGTCTGGTGAAGGACAAGGAAGGAGCGACCGGTGAACGATGAGGAACTGCTCGCCCGGCTGAAGGCCGCCGACCCCGCATCGGCCGCGTCGACTCCTCCCCCCGTTCCCCACCGGCTGATGGAGGCCACCATGACCGTCGACACCGAGGTACGAACCGTGCCGTCGTCCCCCCACCGGCCTCGCCGCCGACTGGCCCTCGTGGCGGCGGCGGTGTTCACGGTGGCCGGCGGTATCGCCTGGGGCGCGGTGGACTTCTCCGACGACACCCCGTCCGCGCGCCCGTCCGCGCTTGTCCTCAAGGCCGCGGGGGAGAGCGGCGAAGCCAGGTGCGCAGGCCCCACCGTCGACAGTCTGCGCGACCGGGCGACAGGACATACGGCAGCCTTCGAGGGCACGGTGACTTCCGTCAGCGGCGATCAGGTCACCTTCAAGGTCGACCACTGGTACACCGACGGGGACGCTTCCACCGTCCGGGTCACGAACATCGAACACTGGGAGGACGGCATCACCTTCCACGCCGGCGACCACGGATTCATCGTCGCCCGCAACGGCTCCATGGGTTTCTGCGACAACGCGTTCTGGACCGATCCCTCCCTCCGCGGTCTCTTCCACCGGGCGTTCGAACGCAGGGGCTGACAGGTCCCTTGTCGCCGCTATGCGTGAGTGGACGCCCAGCTGACGTCTAGCCGGCGGCCGGCGGCCGGCAGGACGACGCTTCCCGTGTCCCGACGGTGCGCCGAGGCCCAGGTGTTCCCGGGCCTCGGCGCTGTGGAACCGTCACCTTTCGGCAGGACCTCTACGAAAGGACCCACTTCTGGCTCTGCTGACTGCCACACGTCCACAGATGGACCGCGGTGCCGTCGGCCGACGCCCCGCCGGTGACGTCCAGGCATTTGCCGGACTGCGGATTGCGCAACGTGCCGTTGGTCTGCGGCTGCCAGACCTGGGCCGCGGTTCCGTTGCAGGTGTAGAGCTGCACCTTCGTGCCGTCGGCCGTGCCCGAGTTGTCGATGTCCAGGCATTTGCCCAGCGCGCGGACGGCGCCGGTGCCGAGCAGGGACCACTCCTGGGCCACGGTGCTGTTGCAGGTCCACAGCTGGACCTTGGTCCCGTCGGCCGTGTTGGCGTTGTCCACGTCCAGGCACTTGCCGAGGCCCTTCACCTCTCCGGTGCGGGACGGCGTACCGGGGAGCTGGTTGAGGGTGTACCAGGCCTCGGTGCTCCACAGCTGCTTGCCGTCGGCCGAGCTGAAGGGGCGGGCCGAACGGACATGGACCACCCGGTTGGGCTTGAGCCCGGGGATGGCCAGGGTGACCGTCTTGCGGTCGCTGGAGACCGTGGCCGACTGGACGGTCAGTGTCTCCTCGTCGACCTTGGGACCGCCGTAGTCGACCCGGGGCACGTAGCGCCACTGCTTGACCTTGTAGCGCGCGGCCAGGCCTGCGGCGGTCTCGTTCGATATGGGCTGGGTGTATTCGAAGGCGAAGCCGCCGTTGACGGCACGCATCTGACGGATGTCGAAGGCGCCGGTGCCGGACGGCGTCAGCTTCTGCAGACCGAACTTGAGCTTGCCTTCCTGGCCCCAGTTGCCGTCCGCGCCGAGGCCGCCGATGTAGAGGGCCCCGTCGGGGCCGACACTGATCCGGTTGACGCCGACTTCCAGGCCCTGGGTGAGGCGGAACACGGCGCCCTGGTACTCGTCGTTGACCTTCTCCAGGTATCCGCGCTGGATGCCGCCGTAGGTCACGTCGCCGAACAGCATCTGGCCGGCGAACGGCCCGTCGTTCAACTGCAGTGGTGTGCTCGGGGAGTTGGCTATCTCGTTCTGGGGGAGCCACAGCACCGGCTTGGTCACGTTCTGCGAGCTGAACGGGCCCGCCGGATTGATGTAGTGGTTGAAGAAGCGGTCCTGTTTGACCTGGACCAGCTTCGACGAGGGCAGCCACCCGCCCTGGTTGTCGGTGACGAAGATGTCACCCTCAGGACCCCACCCGATGCCGTTGGGGGTGCGCAGCCCGCCGGCCACGTAACTGACCGCTCCCGTGGCCTTGTTGACCTTGATCGTGGTGCCGCGGTTCGCGGCGGGCTGCGGATTCGTCGTCGCTCCGCCGTAGTTGATGGATACGGACAGGTTCAGGTAGAAGAACCCGTCCTTGTACAGCAGGCCGAACGCGAACTCGTGGAAGTTGCCGCCGTAGGGCCAGGTGGCGACCCTCCGGTAGGTGTCGGTGACCTCGTCGCCGTTGGTGTCGTTGAGTTCGGTCAGTTCGTGCTTCTGTGACACGTACAGCTTGCCGTCCACGTACTTGATGCCCATGGGCTCCTTGAGCCCCGAAGCCACCTTCTTGTACGTCACCTTGTCCGGTCCGGTGCTGCCGGTGACGTTGCTCAATAGGTAGACCTCGCCGGTCGTGTTCTCCGAGCCGCCCCAGGTGGCCACGGCGAGCCTGCCGTCGGGAAGCCAGTCCATGGCGGAGACCTGCGGTTCGAACCCGGTGGGCCGCAGGTTGGTCAGGGTGTAGTTCGGGTGCACGCCGGTCAGGGGCAGGCCGTCGCCCGGTGAATCGCCGGCAAGTTCGCATTCCTTGCGTCCCGGAGCCGTGACCCGGACGACGTCGGCGTCCGTGCTGAGCACCGAGTTGGGCACCACGGTGAAGGCGGTGGCGGAGGGCGGCTTCCAGGCCAGGGTGACCTGCTGCCCGCCGTCCTTCTCGAAGTGGTCGATGCGGATCGAGTGGTATCCGGCCGTCAGGACAACGTTGCCGTCCTTCGGGTCGGCGCCGTGCAGCCCGTCGTGGCTGATGACGAGTTGGTCGTCGACGAGGAGCCGGGAGCCGTCGTCGGTGGTGAGCCGGAAGCTGTACGTCCCGGCGGTGGGGACGTTGATGTTGGCGATCGTCTGCGAGACGAAGTTGGCGCTGAAGCCGAAGTCCGCGTCGGAGGACCAGTCGATCACCGGCATCAGCTTGTCGACGTTCGGTGTCTGGCCGGGCTTGAGCTCACAGAGCTTCTCAAGCGGCACCTGCATGTCGAAGACACGCAGGGTGACGCCCGGCTCCTGCGGGGGAAGAGCGTCGGCGGAACGGTCGGGCGGGGCCGCCGAACCCGTGGGGGTGGACAGCCCCAGTGCCAGAAGCGAAGTGACGATGGTCGTGGCCAGGCGTCTGCCGAACCGCCCGGATAACAGCCGTGGATACACGTGGCCTCCTGTTCGCTCCCCGGCATGGGGAACGCAGATGGACGAGTGAGTAGATCCACCGCTGCCGGTGCGCGCCGTCGCACCGGATACGGAGTGTGGCGTACGGGACGTATGAGATCTCGTGCCGTCGCGACGGACACAGTAGGGACTTTCTCCGAACTCGTCCATACTCTGTCCTCACCGAGGCCAAAGTTTCCCGCTGTCACCGGACCGGGGCACCGAGGGCAGGCTCAGGCTTTCTCGGGGTCCGTGCCCAGGAAGTGGAACCGGCCGTTCTTCACCCGGTACAGGAAGACGCCCTGATCGCCTGTGTACCAGCCGTTCTCCTTGTTGAAGGCGTACGGCTTGGACACCCCTTCGAACGTGGTGGTGCGCAGCACCGGCACCAGGTCCTGGCGGGACACGCTCTTCCTGTCCAGGCCCTCCACGCAGGCGGTGATCAGCCGGACCGCGTCGTACGCCTCGGCGGCGAACAGCGGCGGAGCGGAATCGAAGCGGGCGCGGAACGCCGTCGCGAAGGCGCGCGCCGACCGTACGGCCGACGGGTCGACCGCCGTGGACACGATCAGCCAGTCGTCGCCCGCGGCGCCCGCCTCGCGCAGGAACCGTGGGTCGTGGGCGGCCTGGGTGGCGAACTTCGGGCCCCGGTAGCCGGTCTTCGCGAGGGCGCGGGCGAAGCGGGCCGCGTCCTGCCAGTCCCCGCCGTGGACCACGGCACCGGGCCGCTTCGCCACCAACTGCCGGGCGCGGGCCGCGTGGTCGTCGCTGTCCAGCGGCAGGGTTTCGGCGAGGACGTTCCGGTCGCCGCCGGTGCGCAGGCCCTCGCTGAGGAAGCGGGTGACCTGGCGGCTGTACTCGGTCTCGTTGTCGACGAGGGCGATGTCGTCGAGATCGTGGATCCCCAGGTAGCCGGAGACGGGGACCATCTGCATCGCGTCGTTCGGCCGGGCGCACTGGAACACCCGGTTGATGTGCCGGGTGTCCCCGTCCATCACGCTGATCACCGACAGGGCGGCCTCGTCGTACGCGCTCAGCACCGCGCCCGCCGCGCGCGTGCTCGTCGCACCCAGGACGGCGACCACCGAGGCGTCGTCCGTGAACCGGCGGGCGGCGGTCAGTGCCCGCGCTTCGTCACCCCGGTCGTCGACCGTGGTCAGCTTCAGCGTGAAGGGGGCGTCCGAGCGGGAGTTGTGGGCCTCGACCGCCAGCTGGGCACCCTGCTGTTGTGCCCTGCCCCGGGCGCTCTGCGCGCCGCTCAGGTCCGCCTGGATGCCGATGCCCAGCACCGGGCGGGTCTTCGCCCCGCCGCCGTTGCCGTCCGAACCGGTGCCTCTGCCATCGTCCGAACCGGTTCGGCCGTCGTTCCCCGCTCCGGTGAGCCATGCTGTCGTCGCCCCGCCCGCCGCGAGGACCGCGCCGCCCGCGGCCAGGTAGGTCAGGAAGCGGCGCCGGCCGGGCGCTGGGGCTCCGGGTTGTGCGGGACGGGTGTCCGTGTCGCCCTGGGCCGCGACGAACTGCGTGGACTCGATGTCCGGCAGACTCAGCATCCGCGTGGAACGTGACGCGATCAGATGGGTCACCGGGGCGGGCAGCCAGCTCTGCCCGACCGTGTCCTGCGTCCACCGTGTCCGGATCTGCGCGGCCGTCGGCCGGGACTCCGCGTCCTTGGACACACATGCCTGGACGAGGGGCAGCAGAGCCGGGGGTACGCCGTCCAGGTCCGGCGGATCGTAGACCGTACGGAACAGCATCGCGTCGACCGGGCCGCTGCCGAACGGGCGGCGGCCGGTCGCCGCGTACGCCAGGACACAGCCCAGCGAGAAGATGTCGCTGGGCGGGCCGATCCGGCGGCCCTGGGCCTGCTCGGGGGAGAGGAAGCCGGGGGAACCGACGACCGTGCCCGTCGCGGTGAGGACGGTGTCGTCCAGGGCGCGGGCGATCCCGAAGTCGATCAGGCGGGGCCCGTCCAGTGCGAGCAGGACGTTGCCCGGCTTGACGTCCCGGTGTACCATCCCCGCCGCGTGCACCGCCTCCAGTGCCTCGGCGAGCCTCGCGCCGAGGGCCCACACGCTGTGCTCCGGGAGCGGCGGCCCGGCTCCGATCGCGTCGCTCAGCGCGGGACCGGGCACGAACTCGGTGGCCAGCCATGGGGCCGCCGCCTCCGTGTCCGCGTCCACGACCGGCACCGCCCAGCGGTTGCGGACCTGCCGGGCGATCGACACCTCGCGGCGGAAACGGGTACGGAAGGCGTCGTCGTCGGCGTACTCGGCCCGGATCAGCTTGATCGCGACGAGCGCGCCGCCCTGGGAGCGGCCCAGCAGGACCACACCCATTCCGCCGGCGCCGAGCCGGCCGAGGACGCGGTAGCCGGCGATGTGGGCCGGATCGGAGGAGTGGAGTGGTTCCATCAGCGGTGACGTCCCGGAGATCTGAGCGTGGTCATCTGGTGGCGGTCGGCCGGTGGGGGAGCGGTTCATGGCGGTGGCCGGCCTCGCCTGGCGCCAAGTGCCTGCCGGGGAAGGTCACTTCAGCTCCGTCTCGACCCGGTAGAGGAGCTTGGCGCCCGCCTCGGCCGCCAGCCGGACGAGGTCCGTGGTCTCGTACCCCCGGGCCCCCTTGACCGAGACGGCCGTCGTCACCGGGCCGATACGGGACTTCGTCCACACGTACTCCTGTTTCCCGCCCGAACCGGCTCCGGTGTACTTGCCCGCCTCGAACAGGGTGGCGTCCGCGTTCTTGATGTCCTTCTGATCCAGGTGCATCGACATCAGGCCGTCCAGCCGCTGTCCGCCGCCCAGGTCCTGCCCCGGGCAGCGGAAGCTCTCCTGGACCGTGTCCTTCATCTCCCGGTCGGCGTCCTCGGTCGTGCGGTGGACCGTCACCGTCACCGAACCCTGCACACGGCCCTTGCCGCCCTTCGCCGGTACGTCGATCCGGCGGGTGTAGCTGTCCAGGACGTGCTGCGGCAGGCTGCCGCGCGACCAGACGCAGGAATCGGCGAGCACCGGCCAGGTACCCGCCGTCTCGTACGGGTCGTGCTTCACCATGCCGGGCGTCCAGTCGGCCGGTGCCAGTGCAGCGTTCCGGCTCAACTCGCGCGCTTGGGCCGCGTTCTTGGGGACCTTCTTCGGGTCGGGCGTGAAGTCGTAGGCGTCATCGCTCTGCTGCGGGTCCGCCGTGGAGCCGGTGCTCGGCTCGCCGCTCGCTTCCACAGCCGGGCTCGGGTCCGCCGACGGGCTGTTCTTGCCCGGCCCCCCGGCGCCGGTACCCGACGAGCCCTTACCGTCCCCATCCGTCTTCTCCGAAGCGGAACCGTCCCCGCCGCAGGCGGCAAGGACGGTGACGGCCAACGCGACGGCTGTCCCCATCGCGACGGATCGGCATGCTTCATGCATGTTTGCCATGGTCTACCCCCGGTCGTTTTGCGCCTCGGGGCTCGTGCGAACCACGCCCGATCTTCCCGGTGCGTGGCGATATTAGGCACAGGATCGGCTCCACGTCCCGGGTCGGATACTCAGATCCCGGTGTGAGATATACCCAAGTCGGCCCGGGTGCCGTGCTCATGGGGCGCGGGGCGGACCGGAGTCTCGACGCGTTGTCGCAGCCGGGGGCCGTGCCCGTGTCGATCCTGGCTGGAAAACAGCGCATGCGAAC